>CAYGCA010000059.1:9241-18626 GCA_964348265.1 uncultured Anaerolineaceae bacterium
GAAATTGAAATCGCCGACAATGGAATTGGAATATCGATGACCGATCAGCGCCGGATTTTTGAAAGATTCTACCGGGGCGAACAGGCACTCGACATGGCCGTTTCGGGAACGGGGCTTGGGCTTTCTATCGTCCAGCAATTGGTTGAAATGCACTCCGGACGAATCTGGGTAGAGAGTGAGGGCGTCCCCGGGAGTGGCAGCGTCTTCACGTTCACGTTGCCGATTGTCGAACCCTCGCGCGAGATCATGCAAGCACAGGACTGAACTATGGCCAAGATTCTCATTGCAGAAGATGAGCGCGATATCAGAGACCTCATCACCTTCACACTGCGCTACAACGGTCACGAGGTCATCGCGGCCACCAACGGGGAAGAAGCCTTCGACTTGACGCTGCAGGAACAGCCGGAATTGGTGATCCTTGATGTTCGCATGCCGCGAATGACCGGCTATGACGTCTGTCGCCGCATCAAAGAAGACGTGTCCGTGGCCCATATCCCGGTCGTCTTCCTGTCGGCCAAAGGACAAGAAGCTGAAGTCCAGGCGGGCATGGAGGCGGGTGCCATCGACTACATCCTAAAGCCCTTCTCGCCCGATCAGCTGGTCGCCAAAATCACCGAGTACCTGAAAGGATGATCAGGTCAGCCGTCCGATGAGCGCCATTGTTGTCGACGACCACGTAGTCCATTACGAAGTACTCGGCCGAGGCAGACCGTTAATTCTGCTCCATGGCTGGGTGGGGTCTTGGCGCTATTGGATCTCCATCATGCAGGCTGTCTCGAATGAATATCGGGCTTATGCCCTGGATCTATGGGGTTTTGGCGATAGCGATCATGTCCCCGCACGCTACAGCCTCAACCAGCAAGCGGGGCTCGTAAGGAGTTTCATGCATAGTCTTGGTTTGCCGAAGGCCGCCTTGATCGGCCACGGTTTCGGCGGCCTGGTTGGGCTCTACCTGGCGGCGCAGGACCCCTCCCTCGCCGAGCGGCTGATGCTCATCAACGTTCCTTTGACCCCGGACACGGTTCACCCGCGTCTCACTAGTACTCCGGCCAGGGAGCTTTCCGAATGGCTGCTCAATACCGGAACGGAGAACGAGCCCGTCATAGACGAGATTGAAAAGGCGGATCCCAAGGCCATCCAAGCCTGGTACTCCCCCGACGGGGCTACAGAATGGCAACCCTCCTTGGAGATCGTTGACCCGCCTTGCCTGGTTGTATACGGCAAGAAGGACCCCGCGGTTCAGCCGGCTCCCAATTTGCCTGGGCTGGAGCCGGGCAAAAAGCACCATCTCATCAACTTCGACGACTCGGGCCATTTTCCGATGTTGGATGAGTCCTCCAAATTCTGCCGCCTGCTGGCCGATTTCCTGGCCCTGCCCACCGGTGAGCCGATGAGCCAGCTTCAACTCCGATCTGAGTGGAAGCGTCGCGTACGCTGACTTGACCCCTAGCGCCATACCCAGTTATACTGTTTTCTGAACACACCTAAAGGGGAGCTCGAAGGCAACGGGCTGAGAGGAGAGCGTTATAGCTCTCGACCCTTTGAACCTGATCCGGATAATACCGGCGTAGGGAGTATCAACTAGAGGCTTCTGATCCCTCCCATGCGCCGGCCGAAGGAGGGATCTTTTTGCGGGCGGTCATCTTCGCCAACGGTGATGAGTTTTATCCAGCTTTGGATGGCGATCGAGTGGGCGAGGCCGATTTGCTCATTGCCGCCAATGGCGGGGCGCGTCACTGCCTGGCGTTGGGCCTCACACCCAGCGTGCTCATCGGTGACCTCGACTCACTGGCTCCGAGTGACATCCAGCGTCTGGAGCGCCTGGAGACTCGGTTCGTTCGCTATCCAGCACGCAAGGACGCTACCGATCTGGAACTGGCGCTGGAGTATGCTGTCGAGAAATCCGTCGATGAGGTTTTGATCCTAGGAAGCGTTGGCGATCGCTGGGACCAGTCCCTAGCGAATTTTCTTCTCATCGCTGCGGATGACTTTGCGGGGGTGCGCGTGTCCCTGGCGGGAGGGCCTCAAGAAGCTCACCTTGTGCGCGCTGGCGAGCGCCTGGACATCGAAGGCGCTCCGGGCGACACCGTCTCCC
Organism: uncultured Anaerolineaceae bacterium; assembly: GCA_964348265.1. Lineage (GTDB taxonomy): Bacteria > Chloroflexota > Anaerolineae > Anaerolineales > E44-bin32 > JBFJVD01. Next base: position 11,337 of record CAYGCA010000059.1, read on the forward strand.
TCATTCCCCTAGGAGGTGACACTGGCGACATCGTCACGCATGGCCTTGAATACCCTCTTCAAGCGGAGCCTTTGCTCTTTGGCTCGACCCGCGGACTGAGCAATGTCCTAGTGGAGGCACCGGCCAGCGTCAGTCTGGAGAGTGGCATGCTCCTATGCTTCGTTACCCATCATCGATCGACAGAGCTTTAGCCGGCCGGGCACGGGAGATCCCCAAGTTGGCCTTCCGACCGCATCGCCCGACCCGTAGGGATGCTCGCCCAGTCCTCCAAAGGCCGAGCGGCCTGGGACGCCTATGCGAGAGGAGGACACTCGCCTCTTTCAACTTCCCACCCGCAAGAGAGTGGATGACCGAGCATGAGGTGGAGGGGAGAACCCACCTGAGAACTCCATACGGGGGAAGCTAACCACGGACCCCGAAAGGACGTCCTCAGCTACCTCCACAAAGGAGGAGAAACATGAGAAGGCGAATTACCATTCTGGCGGCCGCGGTCTTGCTCTTGCTTGGCGCCTGCACGCCGCCAGCCGCGACGCCGGAAGGCCCAAGAACCCTGACCATCATGGGGCACGACTCGGTTGAAGTATCTGAAGCCGTCGTCGCGACCTTTGAAGAACAGGCCAATGCCAAGGTGCGCTTCCTTAAAGCTGGCGACACCGGGGAGGCCCTCAACCAGGCTATTCTGTCGAAGGACAACCCCCTGGCAGATGTATTCTATGGCGTGGACAACACCTTCCTCAGCCGGGCGCTGGAGGAAGGAATCTTTGAATCCTACACTTCCCCCCTGCTGGGTCAAATCCCGAATGACTTCAAAATCGACCCTGAGAACCGCGCCCTGCCAGTCGACTATGGCGATGTCTGCCTCAATTACGACAAAGCCTATTTCGAGGACAAAGGTTTCCTGCCGCCGAGGAACTTGGAGGATTTGCTCAAACCTGAGTACAAAGGGCTCGTAGCGGTTCAGAATCCAGCTACGTCCTCTCCTGGGCTGGCCTTCCTGCTGGCCACGATTGGGCATTTCGGCGAGACGGGCTACCTTGATTACTGGTCTGGTCTGGTTGAGAACGACGTCCTGGTCACCAATGATTGGGAGACGGCCTACTACAGCGAATTCACTCCCTACGGCGGCCAGCGCCCGATTGTGGTCTCCTACGGCTCAAGCCCTCCCTTCGAAGTGTACTTCGCTGAGGAGCCCCTCGAAGAGACGCCCACCGGGGTCGTATCCGCTGACGAGAGCTGCTTCCGTCAGATCGAGTTCGCGGGCATCCTCGCAGGCACGGAGAATCGAGACTTGGCTGAGAAATGGGTGGACTTTATGCTCTCCACCGCCTTTCAGGAGGATATGCCCCTGAACATGTACGTCTTCCCGGTTAATCCCGAGGCCAAGTTACCAGAGGTGTTCACCCAGCACCTCGTCGTGCCAGAAACGACGGCGCAGGTAGACGCCGCTGCGATTGCCGCCAATCGCGAGAGGTGGATCGAGGCCTGGAGGGAGATCGCGCTGCGGTGAACTCACCGGGCATGACCCGCCTTGCTTCAATAGCTGGAACGCGCAGGTCATCCCCCGTAGCCCTGGCCCTGTGGCTGGCCCCCTTGGGATTCCTGGCGCTCTTCTACTTCTACCCACTGGCCAGCATCCTTCAGCTCAGTTTCGCCCGTGCCGAAACGGGGGCTGCGGTCACGTTCCTCAAAGCTCTCTCGACCGCTTCAACCCGGGGAGTGCTGTGGTTTACTCTTTGGCAGGCAGCCATCTCCACCGTGCTCACCCTGCTCGTTGGCCTCCCAGGAGCCTACCTCTTGGCGCGCTACGATTTTCGTGGCAAGTCTCTCCTTCGCTCCCTGACCGGGATTCCTTTCGTGCTCCCAACGCTGGTCGTGGCTGCAGCCTTTAACGCCCTGCTGGGTCCAAGCGGATGGATCAACATCGCCCTGATCGAGCTCTTTGGGTTACCATCCCCCCCCATCCAATTCAGCAACACCCTGTGGGCTATTTTCGTGGCCCATGTCTTCTACAACACGACGATCGTGCTGCGCATGGTCGGGGACTTTTGGTCACACCTCGACCCACGCATGGACGATGCAGCCAAGATGCTGGGTGGCAATACCTGGGAGCGCCTGCGCCGCGTGACGCTGCCCCTATTGATGCCGGCGATAGCGACGGCCGCTCTGTTGGTCTTCATCTTTGACTTCACCTCCTTTGGCGTAATCCTTGTTCTCGGCGGGCCGCGCTACGCTACGCTGGAGGTTGAAATCTACTATCAGACCGTCAGTCTGTTTAATCTGCCACAAGCAGCCAGTCTTTCGGTCCTGCAATTGGGGTGCACACTCGGCCTGACAGTAGCCTACACTCGGCTTTCCGCCCGTCTCACTCGGCCAATCTCATTGCGGTCGCGGCGAGCGACACAGCGACCCCTCGCTTCGGTTCGCAGCCGGCTTGGGGCAGGTGCGATTATCCTGATTCTCCTGCTCCTTCTGACTTTGCCGCTCGGGGCGCTGGCGGCGCGTTCCTTTACACGGCTGGCACCGCAGAGAGCGCTGGGCGAGGAAGGTCCCTCAGGCCTCACGCTTGACTTCTATCGAGAGCTCGCCGCCGATCGGCAGGCGTCTCTCTTCTATGTGCCGCCCATCACGGCGATACGCAACTCGCTCACCTTCGCCGGAGTGACTGTCCTGCTTGCACTGGGTCTGGGTGTACCCGCCTCCTGGGCCCTGGCGCGCAGTGAGCGATCGATCCTGGGGCGGTTTGTCGATCCGATTCTGATGCTGCCACTTGGGACATCCGCCGTGACCCTCGGCCTCGGCTTCATCATCGCCCTCGACACACCTCCACTCAACCTGCGTGCATCCACGATCTTGGTCCCGTTGGCGCACACCCTGGTAGCCTTCCCGTTCGTCGTCCGCAGCATGACGCCCGCGCTCCGCTCCATACGGCCTCAATTGCGCCAAGCGGCCGCAGTACTGGGGGCTTCACCGCGGGAGACACTGCGCCACATCGATCTGCCTCTCGGCGGCCGTGCGGTCCTGGTGGCAGCAACATTCGCCTTCGCCATATCCTTGGGCGAATTCGGAGCCACGGCGCTGATCGCCAGGCCCGAATTCCCTACCATGCCTGTCGCCATCTTCCGCTTCCTGTCACGTCCAGGAGCGCTCAATTTCGGACAAGCCCTCGCTCTGAGTACAATTCTCATGCTGGCAACTGGCTTAGGCATGCTCACCATCGAACGCTTGCGCATCGCCGATATTGGAGAGTTCTAGCCATACTCATACGGATATCACGGCTGAAGATGTGCTCCAAGCGTGTATCACCTCTGAGGGTGTCGGGACACTAGAGAAGAAGGACCATCCGCTTGACTGCCCTACGCGTAGTAAACCTCCATAAGGCCTTCGAGGAGGCGTATGCTTTACGAGGAGTATCTCTCGAAGTTGATCGGGGCGAAATCCTGGGCGTGCTGGGTCCGAGTGGCTGCGGTAAGAGCTCCTTGTTGAAAGTGATCGCCGGCCTCGAGCTTCCGGACAGAGGCGGGGTCTTTTGGAACCACAAGACGCTGGAGGGCATTCCGGCGCACCGGCGCGGCTTCGGCCTTATGTTCCAGGACTTCGCGCTCTTCCCACATATGAAGGTCTTCGACAATGTCGCCTTCGGCCTGCGGATGGAGAAAATGCACTCCAAAGAAATTAGGGAGCGCGTGGCCGAGATCCTGGGACTGGTCGGCTTGTCTGGATATGCTGACCGCGCAGTCGACACACTTTCCGGCGGTGAACAGCAGCGGGTGGCTCTGGCGCGCTCGCTGGCGCCGCGTCCCCGTTTGCTGATGCTCGACGAACCGCTTGGATCTCTGGACCGAACGCTCCGTGAACGCTTAATGCTCGAACTGCCTCGCATCCTGCGCAGGATGAATCAAACCGCGATCTATGTAACCCATGATCAGGAAGAAGCCTTTGCCGTTGCCGATCGCCTCGTAGTCATGAACGCTGGCCGGGTGGCACAAATTGGAACGCCGGAGATGATCTACCGTCGACCGGCCTCCCTTTTTGTAGCGCGCTTCCTTGGCATGGACAATCTGCTGAAAGGCACCATCCAGGAATTGGACGGCCGGAGGGTAGTGATGACTCGATTGGGCAGCCTGCCATTGGATGAGTCCGCTGAAGGCGAGGTGGCGGTTCTTCTACGGCCGGATCGCGTGCAGATCGACGGCCAGGGGAAACGGCGACTCCACGGAACCATGGTTGAACGCTCCTTCCGCGGAAGCATCCAGCGGACGATCATCGACGTGGATGGACTGCTCCTGACGTTCGACTTCCCCTCAGGCTATCCATTGCCCGAGATTGGTGCTCAGGTTTCACTGAGCTACGATCCGGATCAGGCTCTCCAGATCCTGACATGACGGGCGAACTCGGCGAGCAAATCACTGTTCACAAATTAAGCGCGGATGGGGTTGAAGTCTTTTCCTATCAGGGCCGACTTCTTAGGCGGACGGACACCAGCCTGAGCCTCGAAGCATACTTCAATAGGGACGAGGTTGTGGTTGATGAGCTGGCATTTCGGCGAGGCGATCGGATGGTGGAGAGTTTCTACAGCGACCGCTGGTACAACATTTTCGCCGTGTACGCCGCGGAAGATGACCATCTAAAAGCCTGGTATTGCAATATCGCGCGCCCTGCCCGCATCCATGCCCGCCATATCTTTCAGGAAGACCTGGCGCTCGACCTGATTGTCTATCCGGATCACCGCTGGCGCGTCATGGATAGAACCGAATTCAAGGCGCTGGATTTGGCCCCCAAAGAGCGAGACCTTGCACTCCAGGCGCTGCGGGACCTCCAAGATCTGGCCCGAAGAGGCCTGGAACCCTTCAAAACATCGTAGGGCAACCGGTCGGTCCCCCGACCCCTGCGACCCCATGCAATTGCGTTGAGCTCAACCGGGAACCGATCGCAGACTCTTCGTGGCTCACCCGGTCCTGTGAATTGATCCTTCGTCTCCCACCCTCAAGAGGAGGCGTGGAAAGTCCACTAAAGAAGACGGATTCCCGGTTTCCCTCTGGGAGATTGTCCCTTCCGTCGGCGTTGGGCTCCGCTTAGTCTCAGGCCAACGGCAGGGCGCCAGGGAGTGAGGAACCTAGAGCCTCAATAAGGTCATCACCGAACGTCCAGGCAAATACCAGTATCAAGCAACACAGGGAGACTAAGATCAGCGCGGCGATAACCCCTAAAACGATCCAGAGCGTGCGTCTGCTCTCCTCATCGCTGTCCAGGGACCTTTTGTTCTCATCCGCCACTTCCGCCCTCCTTCATATCTTGGTCGGACCATCCCACAGGACTACTTTCGGCACCGATCCAGACCACCCTTTACGAGATTATGGCTAGAAGGGGCAGCCGCAGACCCTCGAACATGGCGTCTGTACCTAGAAGCACTGCAGCGCAAAGTGGAACAGCTACGAGGGCGCCGACGGTACAGACCCCAACCACACTGAGAGCGATTCCGATCCATCCCAGGATTTCTCCGGCCCTGGCTAGGCCCTCTCCATTCAGCTTACCTTGAGTTTCATCAATCTCACGCCTGGCAAGCCTCCCGGCGACGACTGCAACCACACTGCCGAGGATGGGGAAGAGGGCAAAGCCGAGCAGAGCCCCCAGAAGACTGACGATAGCCAAGCCGCTAGTAGCCGTCGCCGGCTGCATGGTCGAGTTTGAGGCCGGCATTTGCGATTTCCTTCTCGGCGCTTCAGCGGCCCGCTGCTTGGGCGGCGCTCGCCCGCCGCCAGAGCCACCAGACCACGAACGCGGTCAAGACAATAATGACTGCCGCAATCACGACGGGAACCACGATCGAAAGTACTGTCAGGGCCGCCGCCAGGATATCTTCGGCGATGCTAACCGGCACGTTGCCGGCGCCAGCCGTAGTCATCGTCACGGCTGGACGGGCAACCGAAGCCTTGGCGGCATGTACCGTTCCCGCCACAAACAAGCCAGCGATTAGGCCGATGACGGGGTGGATGTCAGTCACAACCCCTGTGCTGGCGGCAAACAATATCGCACCAGCCGCCGGCCGGATCAACGTCTGGATGGCATCGTTCACATGATTGACGGCTGGAACCTTATCGGCAAAGAACTCGACGATCGCCAGGAATATGATCGCTCCCACCACCCAGCCATTACCCAGATGATCCCACGGGCTGGCAAGCTCAATCCAATTCGTATAGCGCGATACCAAGGCGACAATGAGCAGTGGGATGTAGGCGTTCAGTCCTGCACTGGCAGAAAGACCGAAGGCAGACAGGACCCCCAGAAATGCTTCCATGGCAAGCTTTCCTAAAGGCTAAGGCCACCCCAGGACCCAGTGAGCAGATAGCGGACCAGGTCGATGACGGCGATTTGCATCATAGCCAGTGTGATGCCAGCTGTAACAGGGAAGAACAGATTCTGCCACGAAACCGCCCAGTTTTCGCGACGAGTCGCAAAAAGCACAATCATCGTATAGACCGCTGAGAGGATCACTAACACACTGAGGCTGCTGAGGATAGCCAGCGGATAGAGTATCCACGGGTGCTCGCTCAGGATGGATACGATCAAGCCGGCCGCAAGCAGCACGAGCCATCCTAGATCATGCGCCGACCTCAGTGCCGGCTCACGTCTCCAATGGCGCCAGGCGACCTGATTGAATCCTGCCAGGACCAGCGTTGCCAGCCCAAGGCCAACGAGCGTACCGGTTACCAGTCGCAGAGAGTTTCTGGGTTCATAAAGATGAGGAGCATTGGGGAAGAAGTGGAGATAGGAATTGATGCCGTCGAAGGTGAACGCCATTCCAAAGGCGGCGAAGACTGCCATAAAGCCCCTTGAAGGCAGGAGTCCCGAACGGCCGCGGCCGGAGGCAAAGTAGTACAGGAAGCCCAGCATTGCCCCCAGATACATCCCGGAACAGCGGGAGCAGAGCGGCAGGGCGCGATCACCAAGGTGAAAGGAACGCAGTTCAATTCGATGACAGACGGCATAGCCAATGGCATCCGCCTTGCCGAGCAGGCCAGCCGGCGTGCTGTAAAGCCACGTACCCAGGACTAGGCCCGCGAGGAGGGCGAGCCCCAAACCTCTCCATCGCAAGGCCGTCGATTCCGCGTTTATGCCGGTCAGAGCAGGCATCGTGAGGTCATTATAGCCTAGACAACCTGCCGAGTAACGAAGCCTCCTTGACGTTCACCTACAGCGGCCTTTATAATCCACCTGCCTTCCTCGGTAGCTCAACTGGCAGAGCAACCGGCTGTTAACCGGTGGGTTGCAGGTTCGAGTCCTGCCCGAGGA
>CAYGCA010000060.1:0-3746 GCA_964348265.1 uncultured Anaerolineaceae bacterium
GCTCATTTACCTGGCATCCTACCCTCGATCAGGCACCACTTGGGTGGGCAATCTGGTTCGACATTACTTTGGCAGGCAGAGTGCATCGCTCTACAACGAACCGAACAGTCCCAATCTTAGCCGGCAGGCGGACGGGACCTTCGGGCCGCTGTTCATTGAGTACCGCAGCCGGTATGGTTCCCCCCGCCCCTTGCGACGTCTGGCGAGCAACTGCCGAGCCGTGATGACCACAGATTTGCGTCGTCAGCTGAGCGAGGAGGATGAGCACTACTTTATAAAAACTCACGAGCTCCCATATGGAGAACAATTCGAGGGTGAGAGGGCAATTCACATCTTCAGGAATCCAATGGCGGTGATGTGGTCCTACTTCAACTTCCTCAAGACGGGTAAGGCTCGACCGGATCTCACGATCGAGGATGTGGTCGAGGGCCGAGTATTGGGGGGATCCTGGAGTGAGCACACCAGATGCTGGTTGGAGATCGAGGAACATTGGGGGAAGAGATACATGCAGGTGAGGTATGAGGATCTGATCGAGGGAGTTGATCCGTTTCTCGAGGAGGTTCAAAGGCTGACCGGTCTGAGTGTCCCCGATGGGGTCCCGCCGTTTCCGAAGTTTGATCACTGGCGGAAGAAGAACCCTCGCCAATACAGGTTGGGGAAAGTCGATGATTTTGAGTTGAACTTGGCGGCGGAGCAGATTGCCCTGGTTTGGGCTATGCATAGCGAGGTGATGGCCGAGCTAGGGTACCCGCGGCCGCGCTTCACGAGCGAGGCTGAGGGGCAGGATCACCTCGAACGCCTCAAGCTGGAGCTGGCCGATCGGGAGCTGCTGGCCGAAGGTTTAAAGGCCAACGTGCAAAGGCTAGCCGAAGTGGTTCAAAAACAGCAGAAAGTCGTCCAGACCAGGGAGCGGACGATCCAAGCTCACAAGGCGCGCCTGAGGGCTTTGGAGGCTCAGCTTGCGATGCGAGTGCTGCGCAGGCTGCGCCTGATCCGATGGGAGTAAGGGCCTGCCGAGCCCGGGGAGACGCTTGACCGTGCTCATTTACCTGGCATCCTACCCTCGATCAGGAAACTACTGGGTGCGGAACCTTCTGTTCCACTACTTCGGCCGCAGAAGCGCCTCAATCTATCGGGACGATTACTTTGGAGATCACAACTTGATCGTCAGCGAGGATGGCTCGTTCGAGTCGCTCTTCTACGAGTATGCCCATCCCCACGATCAAGACCAGAAGCTGCACTGCCTGATGAGCGACTGCGGCAAGGTCCTCACCAAAGCCGTGCGGCAGCAGTTGGCGGCGGAGGACGAGGCCTTCTTTGTGAAGACCCACGAGCTGCCTTTTGCCGACTACTTCGAGGGCGAACGAGCCATCCACATCGTCAGGCACCCCGGCGCAGTCATGTGGTCCTATTTCAACTACCTGCTCGATGAGGGGGCTTCGCCGGAGCTGACACTTGAGCATGTGATTGAGAGCCGGGTCTTCGGCGGTTCCTGGGCCACACATACGGAACGCTGGTGCGGCCTGGCGGGAGAATTGGGCGGAGGCTATTTGAGGCTACGCTATGAGGCTCTGTTCGAAGGCCACGCCGATTTCGTGGAGAAGGTTCAGCGACTGACCGGCATCGACGCGGCCGAGAACCCAGCGCCGTTTCCAGACTTCGAGTATTGGCGCAGTCGAGATCCAACCAAGTTTCGATCGGGAGAGATTGGGGAATGGGAATCGCAGTTCTCGGGAGCCCAAGTGTCCCTTGTCTGGGCACTGCACGGTGAGACGATGAAGGTGCTGGGCTATCCCCTTCCCGACCTTCGGCAGGACGCAGATGAATCGATGGCCGTGGAAAGGCCTCAGCCATTCGAGGCAGGGACAGCCGTCTCTCAAACCGAGCTGCTGATTGAAGGCCTCAGGGCTAATCTTCTAAGAATAGCCAAAGAGGTCCAAGATCAGGAAGACGAGCTCTTGGAGCGGATCAAGAGCAAAGACCAAGCGATCGCCAAGCTGAGGGAGACGCTTGAGAAGACGCGTCACAGCTCAATGGAAGCCCGACAGAAACTCGAAGGCATGCAGCGCAACGCGGTTGAAAAGCAAGAAAGCATTGATTCTTTGCGAGACCAATTGGCCCAGAAGCAGAAGAGCATCAATCACCTGAGGGAAAAGCTCAGAAACGAGAAAGCACACATAGAAAGGATAGAGGAGCAAGCATTGGTCAGGGCTCTCCGCCGGTTGAGGCTCCTCAAGTGGTGATAGCCCGGCTCGCCACTGCGCAGAGGGTGAGACAGGCATCTGTCTCCTCCACCCACCTGTAACAGGGTGGCGAGCGGGGCCAAGAGATGGACCGGGATCAGTAGCAGCTATGGGCGCGAAAGTACCAAGAATCAGCATCGTAGTCCCCTCGTTGAATCAAGGCCAGTACATTGGGGATGCGCTTGACAGCATCTTCTCTCAAGGCTATCCCGATCTCGAAGTCGTCGTGATGGATGGCGGCTCGACGGACGCCACGATTCTCGTTATTGAGGCCCTTTACTCTGATCGCTTGAAATACTGGCAGAGCGAGCCCGATGAGGGTCAGGCCGCAGCGATCAACGCCGGCTTGGCCCACTGCACGGGCGAGCTTGTCACCTGGCTCAACGCGGACGATCGCTATCTTGAAGAGGCACTCTGGACCGTTGCTCGCGCCTATCTGGCGCACCCTGGCCACGGCCTCTATGTCGGCAACGGGCTCCGGCACTATCAGAGCCTCCAAAAGGTTCAGCCTTTCTGTCCAAGGCATATCGCGATCAACAGGAAATCATTGGCCGAAGGGTTGGACTACATCCTCCAGCCTTCAACCTTCATCTCGCGGCAGGCCTGGGAGGCCGTCGGGGGCCTCAGGCCGCACCTCAAGTATGGAATGGACTGGGACCTGTTCCTGCGAATAGCGAAGCGCTTCCCGGCAGTGGCGATCAACGAGTTCCTTGCGGTAAGTCGGGAGTATGAGGCCACCAAGACGGCCAGCGGCGAGATGGAACGCGCCCTTGAGCTGATCGGGATCGCTCACGAAACCACGGGAAAGCAGGTTACCCTCGGGTCGGCCTACTACCTCCTGGAAACCCTGTTGAATATGAGCGAGGATGGGCTGCCTCAGACGATAAAGGGCCCCCTTTACAGGGCGATTCGCTTCATGAGCGATGAGATGGGACAAAGATGGGGCGCCAAAGATCCCTTTCCCGTGCATGCTGACTCGCAAGACCGCGTCTACCTGCCAATCCCTTCTCTCACCCGGGATCTCGGCCTCCTCCCGCCCCAAGCGGCTGCCCAGAACCTGCCTTCCATCAGCCTTGTCGTGCCCTCCTACAATCAGGCCGAGTTTCTGCCTCAATGCCTGGAAAGCGTATTTGCGCAATCCTATCCTGATCTCGAGACACTGGTCTTCGACGGCGGCTCGACGGACGGCAGCCTCGAGATCATCAAGGGCTTCTCCGAGAAGTTGTCCTTCTGGGAATCAGAGCGGGACCGCGGGCCGGCCCATGCAATCAACAAGGGATTCGATATCGCCACGGGAGAAATCGTTGGCTGGCTGAATTCCGACGACATGCTGGCTGACGGTGCGCTCTTGAAAATCGCTCGAGTCTTCGCTGAAGATCCCTCTGTGAAGGTAGTCTTCGGCAACGCCCTCTACATCAACGAGGACAACGAGCTGCTGCTGGTAGATCACGGCCGTCAGACGACCGGCCTCTACTATGGAGAGCAGCAGCCGCGTTGGCCACC
>CAYGCA010000060.1:3756-12657 GCA_964348265.1 uncultured Anaerolineaceae bacterium
TCAAGTATTGGACTTATGTCCACGCCATTCCTCAGCCTACTGTCTTCTTTCGCAGGGATCTACTGGAAACCTCAGGGCCTCTGGACGAGTCGTACCAGTTCATCTTCGATTTTGAGTTCTTCTGGCGATTGGGTCGGCAAGCGGATTTCTTCAAGATCCAAAAGACGCTTGCCTTCTATCGGATACACGGCGGCGCGAAGACCAGCAGCTGGGACAAGTTCCTGGTCGAGCTGTACCGCTTCAGTCGACCCAAATGGCCCAAGATCCAAACAAGGGGTTTCCGCGAAATCTTCGACTCATACTTGAGAAGCTACCTGAGGAGACGGGGATTTGGCGGCCGAAGGGGTCCCAGATTCTGGCTGGAGGCCATGCTGATCGGCCTTATGACGCTGACCGGATTGGGGAACCCCGAAGCACGGCTCGAGAAGCATCACGCCAAGCGGCGCGAACTCACGACGACCACTGTCCCCGAGCTGCCAGCCACCCCGCCTCGAGAGGCGGGTTCCTATCAGGTCCTGCCCAGCGCCAAGCGGTACACTGGCGTGTTCACCTCCTTCATCTGGCCCAAGCACCCAGGCTTCTCGGGTGGAGAGATCAGGGACTTCCACCTCCTTCGCAAATTGCTGGAGTCGTGCAGCTTGCAGTTCATCGCGGTAGCCAATACCAAGGAGGATAGTCGGGCCGACCCCTTGAAGCACTACCTGGCCTCGCTTTATGATCCGAAGTCGATCACCAAGGGAACGCCTGAAATGGTGGCCTGGCATGCTCTGCGCCTCCCACCCAAGACGCGGCTGCTGGCCTGGCTGCGCGAGCGGAAGATGCCGGTTTGGGGCCCTGCATTCCACGCAGACATCTCGACCTTCTCCCCCAGGATCGACGCCTACGTGATTCCCACGTTGGAAGAGATCCTCGCGACCGAGCATTGCGACTTCCTTTTTGTAAGCCCGCAGTTGAACCCGGTCGCCCTGCAGCTGCGTGCGATTCCACCAAGCACGCGGCTGATCATGGCTTCCTACGACGTTGAGTCCGTCCGGATCCAGCGCATGGCCGAAGCCCATTCAGGCTTCAAGGCATTGGCTCTCCAGCTTGAAGCTCAAAGGGCTGAGGTTTTCGAAAGGCAAAACCTGGCCCTTTACGACGGTGTAATTGCGGTCAGCGATTTGGACAAGCAGACCTTTATGCAGAGGTTCGGCTTCGAAGAGGACCGGGTCCTGGTTGTCGAGAACGGGGTTGACACCGATTACTTTTCGTTTCGACCGAGAACTGAAACAGGTGTGCCTCATATCATCTTTATCGCCAGCCTGGCCTACTGGCCCAATCACCAGGCGGCCGAAAGGCTTCTTCGGAAGATTATGCCTCTGGTGAGGCAGCGCGTGCCCGAGGCGCGCGCCTGGATCGTCGGCTGGAAACCGAGCCGAGAGCTTCGCGCCTTGGCTGATGGTCACATGGATATCGTCACCGGGAAAGTCGAGGACGTGAGACCTTTCCTGGACTTCGCCACGGTGGCCTGCGTTCCGCTCCAGTCCGGAAGCTTGGCCCTCGAACGGTTGGATGTCAGGCCGGGAGAGCATGTCACCGTAGCCGAGACGGATCAGGAAATCGCCGATGCGATCGTCAGGGTCATCCAACAGCCAGACGGACGCAGCCACGGCATAAGCGAGGCCCGACGCATGGTCGAGGCGAACTACTCGTGGGACCGCAATCTCGACAAGCTCGATGGTTGGCTCCGTCTGATCGCAACCCTGCCGAAGAGAGGTCCGGCAGGCGCGTCATGATGACACCCCCGGAGCTCTCGGTATTTGTGCCCATTATGGCTCGCGGGGCTGCGCCTCGCACGTGAAGATGGCGTCGATGGATCGCGCAGCCTCGAACCTGATTGGGCGAATACGGCGCTCCCTGCGGGTCTCCTTCGAAAACCCTGGGAAGGAGACCTTCTTTGCTTTCATGGTCCATAGAGGCGGATCGACTTTCCTGCATGAGAAGGTTTTCGCACCCATGGCCAGAGAGCTGCGCATGGAATGCGTAGATCTGGGCGACCGGCTCTATCATCTCAGACCCGGACCGGATTACGTGTTCCAACCCGAGCCGTGCGGCTACCTCTACTCACGGGTCCACACGCTGTACCTTCCCAATCTCGACGCCCGAGACGTGAAGAAGGGCATATGTGTGCTCCGAGATCCTCGCGATGTAGCCATCTCACTCTATTACTCGTTGGCCTACTCGCATGTGCGCATGCCGGACAAGACTCTCTTAGAACACCAGGAAAGACAAACTCGGCTACGGCAGCAAGGACTCAGACCGTGGCTAAAGGAACGTGGATTGCGCATTTCTAGACGTGAGTTCGATCTCGGTCGGCAACTCTGCCTCGAGAAACCGGAGATCCTGAAGACCACGTATGAGAAGATGGTCATGAGCTGGTGGGATTTCTTTGAGGAGGTAAGTGACCACCTTAGAATCCGGCCGTATCTCTCCTACGATAGGTATGACCATGAGGCTGAATTCAGGGTGGAGCGGGAAAATGTCCTTCGTCACAAAAGGCGAGTTCGTCCAGGCAACTGGCGAGAAGTGTTTGATCGAGGCCTCGTGGAGGAGGCCAAGCGGCTTTACGGCGACACGCTTGAAGCGGAAGGCTATGCCTGGGACTGATCCATTTCATGTGACGACGGAACGCAGAGTTCCCGGTGGGAAATCTCACACGCAGGAGGAGCTCGCTTGAAGTCGATCTTCGTTTTTGTGGTCCACAGGGGAGGGTCGTCTTTTCTTCATAACCGCGTCTTCGCCTCCCTAGCCGCGGACCTGGCCATGCTGTGCGGGGACGTCGGCCAGTATTTCTCCATGCACCCGCCTCCCGAGGGAGCGGCCCTTCCTATCCAGCCGGAGAACCACCTCTATTCCCGAATCTTCACCCAGTACGTCCCCTATATTGATCTCACGGCGATTCCGCGCGGCATATGCGTCTCCAGGGACCCGAGGGACGTGGCCATCTCGATGTTCTACTCCCAGGCCTCTGCTCCAGAAATTGACCCCGTCAAGGACCCGGCCGAGAGCCTCGCTCGCCTGAAGATCCTCCGGGAAATGGGAATCGAACAGTGGATTGCCCGTGAGGGGCTGGAAGCGGCCAAACACGAGTATGACCTGGCTCAGACGCTCTGCAACGAGACTCCGACTGTTCTCAAGACCTCCTACGAAAAAATGCTCGCGGATTGGGACAGTTTCTTTGGAGAGATTCTGGATTGGCTGGGGCTCACGAAGCTTGTGGATCGGTCAAGGTACGAGTTCGAAAGCGAGGTCAGACTGCCTGAGGCAGGCATCCGCCGGCCGCAAGGGCAGGTGACCCCAGGCACGTGGCGGTACGTGTTCACACCGACGCTGATCGAAACCGCCCAGCGGCTCTTGGGGTCTGACCTCGACGCTCAGGGCTTGGAATGGGATTAGCCGGTCGCCGCCCGTGGGCGATGAGGATCTTCATCGACGTCAGGTAGGCGATCCCTTGACCGGTCACGCTTGTCGGCAGGCTATCCATGAGTAGCTCGAGGGAATCGGGAGAGTGGCCTCTCGTCTCGATTGCCACTCCCACCCTGAACCAAAAGGACTTCATTGAGGTCGCGCTGCGGTCGGTCCTGGGGCAAGGTTATCCCCACCTTCAATACAGCGTCATCGATGGAGGCTCGACGGATGGGACTCTGGATCTCCTCCGGCGCTACGAAAAGCGGCTGGCTGTGATCTCAGAGCCGGGAGTCGGCCAGTCCGGCGCGATCAACATGGCCTGGCGAAACCATGAAGACGCCGAGATCGTGGCCTGGCTCAATTCGGACGACTTCTATCACGACGGGGCTGTCGAGCGCGCGGTCTCATTCCTGCGCGCCCATCCCGAGGTGGACATCCTATATGGAGACTGCAACTATGTCGATGCTCAGGGTGAACCTCTGGGAGCCTACCCCACGCGGCCTTTCGATTATCTCGCGCTGGTGCTTCAAGCCGTCAATTTCATCCCTCAACCCTCCACCTTCATCCGTCGGCGGGTGCTTGAAAGGGATGGCTACCTGGATGAAGGTTTGAAGTATGTGATGGACTTCGAGTTCTGGCTCCGGGTGGGATTGAATCACGAAATCGCCTATGTGCCTGATCGTTTCGCAGCGCTTCGCCTGCACTCGACTGCGAAATCGATCGCAGCCTTAGCCGGATTCGGCCCGGAACTGGTGCGGGTTTATCAGCGCCTCTTTGAACGGGCGGATCTCCCGGAAGCGGTGAGATCTATCAAACGCGAGGCCCTTCAGCACGCCTTTTCCAGGGCGGCCGACGCCTCGTTTTGGGCCGGCGCTCTCCCGCAGGCCCGCAAGTATGGCGCCGCTGCCCTTGAGCTCGCCCCCCTGAGGCCGGCGAGGGGCTTGATGACGATCCTGGTCCTGAGTCTGCTGGGTGGGTTCGGGTCCTGGCTGGCAAACCGGCTGTTCGGAAACCCCTACCTGAAGGGAGCGATCCCCGGCTGAGGATCCAGAGATGACAACCGTCGCGCTCCTTTCCGGCAACCACCTTGACCAGGGCGGGGTTGAAACCTACCTCCTGGCGCTTCTGCGCCACAGCGACCCCCAGCAGGTTGAGTTCGTCCTGCTCGCGCCCATGTCCGGGGAGTTCTCCCTCCAGGCTGCCGAGCTGGGTGCTGTCCCGGTTCCATGGGAGCCGGGTTTTCCTGTCGATCCGGCTGCCACCCGCCGGCTTTCACGCCAGCTCGACAAATACCGGGTGGATCTCACCCACGCCCAGGATCTCCGCAGCAGTCTGGTGGGCGCGATGGCGGCCAAATCACGGGGCATCCCAACCGTCCGGACGGTTCACATGCCGGAGTTCTTCACCGCCTGGGATCGGGACCTGCGCTCCCGCCTCAGACGAGGCTACTATATCTGGCTGGAGCGAGCCGCAAACTTCCTTCTCGCCGATCAGGTCATCTTCGTCTCCGCGAACGTCCGTGAGCAGGCGCTGCGAATGCGGCTCACGCCCAGGAGCCGGAGCCAGGTGGTTGAGAACGGGATAGACCTGAACGCCTTCCAGAACCCAGACAGCTCGGCGGAGGCAGCCAGGCAGGAGCTTGGGGTCAGCCGGGATGTTCTGGTTTTCAGCTTCGTGGGTCGATTGGACCTCCAAAAGGGCGTCGATGTGCTCTTGGGTGCGGCGGCCTCAATGGCGGAGACCCTCCCCTTCGAAATGTGGATCATCGGGGATGGAAACCTAAGGCCGGCTTCCGAGGAAGAAGTCTCAAGGTTGGGCCTCGAAGGACAGGTTCGCTTTCTCGGGTGGAGGCAGGACATCCCTGCGCTGCTCTCTGCCAGCGACGTGTTCGTGCTCCCGTCCCGGTACGAAGGAATGTCTTTCACCCTGCTCGAAGCATTGGCAGCCGGAGTGCCGTCGGTTGTGACGGACGTTGGCGAGGCTGGAAGGCTGGTGAAGAAGGCCACCTGCGGACTGGTCGTGCCGCCTGAAGACACTGCGGCCCTGGCAGACGCTCTGAGCAAACTGGGTATGGACGGCGATCTTCGAAGAAAAATGGGGCGTGCGGGTCGCCGGGCCTCACGCCAATTCGACGTGCAAAAGACGGTCGAGGGGACCCTGGCAGTCTATGACGCCACCCTCCGGTCCGTTCCCGGGTGAGCCGGTGATGCAAGGCCAGCCTTCGATCCTCATCCTTCGGTCCAACCCTGTCGACCCCGATCCGCGGGTGGAGAAGCTGGCCGGCACCTTCTCAGGGATCGGCCACAAGGTGACCGTTCTGGGTTGGGATCGAACAGGCCGGCTCCCAAGCCGCGAAGAGAAACCCTACGGCGTGGTGCACCGCCTGGCGATCCCAGCCCGATTCGGGCGCGGGATTTACAACTCCGTTCACTTGCTCCGGTTCGAAGCCGGTCTGCTGCGCTGGTTGGTTCTGCACCACAGCGAGTACGAGATCCTTCACGCCTGCGATTTCGATACGGTGCTGCCAGCCCTTCTCGTTCGTCGGCTGTGGAAGAAGAAGGTCGTATACGACATCTTTGATTTCTATGCCGAAATGCTGCGAGCCACCCCGGACTTCCTCAAGCGCCTGATCAGGAGGGTTGACCTTTGGGCAATTGGGCGGGCGGATGCCTTGATCTTGGCCGACGACTCCAGGCTCGAGCAGGTGCGCAGCAGCCGCCCCCGCCGGATCTCGGTGATCTGCAACTCGCCCGAGGATTATCGACCTGATGCCCAGGCAAGCGCCGATCGCCGACCCCGATCCAGCAGCCAACTGCGGGTTGCCTTTGTCGGCCTCCTACAGGTGGAGCGCGGCCTCCTGGAACTGCTGGAGGTGCTCTCCCAGCATCCGGAATGGTCGCTCGACCTGGCCGGATTTGGCGGGGATGAAAGGCCGATAGTGTCTAGAGCAAACAAGCTTGAGAACGTGCGCTTCCACGGTCGCGTATCCTACCAGGCTGCGATGGTGTTGAATTCCAGGGCGGATGCGCTCATCGCCACATATGACCCCCGGATCCCCAATCACCGCTACGCCAGTCCGAACAAACTCTTCGAAGCCATGATGCTCGCCAAGCCGATCATCGTGGCGGAGGGCACCAACATGGACCTCATCGTCAGCAAAGCGGGCTGCGGCGTTGTGGTTCCCTACGCGGATTTGGCGGCCCTTGAGGCGGCGCTGACGCAGCTGGCGTCCGATCCTGGCCTGCGCAGAAAGCTGGGATCCGCCGGCCGAAGGGCCTACGAGTCCGACTACAATTGGGGGGTCATGCGCCAGCGCCTGATCGATCTCTACGCCCAATTATGAGTCTCAGCTCGCCTCTGGGCATCGAGCCTGTCTAGCGTCCTATGCGGCCGAGAAGAGTCATTTTGGTAGCCAATACAGACTGGTACCTGTATCAGTTTCGGCTGTCCTTGGCGCGCGCCATCCAGGAGCGAGGCTGGGAGGCGGTCCTGGTCTCTCCAGCCGGCCCGTATGTTCGGCATTTGACCGGTGCCGGCTTTCCATGGCTCCCCCTGAGCCTGGATCGCCAGGGGACCCGACCGCTGCAGGAGCTGAAGTCCTTCCTGCGCTTATCGGCAATCTATCGCCAGGCGCAGCCCGACCTCGTCCACCACTTCACCATCAAGCCGGTGCTTTACGGCACGCTGGCGGCCCGCAGGATCGGGGGCGCGGGGGTCGTCAACTCAATCACCGGTCTGGGGTACGTGTTCCTGGCCAGGAGAGGCAGAGGTGCCGTCCTGAGGGCCTTCGTAAGACCCTTCTACCGCTTCGCATTGTCGGGAGATCGCGTGCGAGTTGTCTTTGAGCACGAAGGAGACCGAGAGTATTTTCTTTCCCGACACCTGGTGCACGAGGCAAAGACGACCGTTATCGCGGGAGTGGGGGTGGATCTTGCCCGCTTCACGCCCAGCAGCGACCCGCCCGGTCCACCGGTCGTGATCCTGGCCGCGCGCCTGCTGTGGGACAAGGGGACGGGGGACTTCGTCGAAGCCGCAAGACAGCTGCGACCTCGGCATCCTTCGGCTCGCTTTGTGCTCGTGGGCGACCCCGACCCTGGCAACCCCTCCATGGTTCCTGAGAGCACTGTGAAGGCCTGGGTGGAGGAAGGCGTTGTCGAGTGGTGGGGTCACCGTGACGACATGCCGGCTGTGCTGGCGAAAGGTCATATCGTCACGCTCCCCTCCTATGGCGAAGGCGTGCCTACGGTTCTGCTTGAAGCCTCGGCCAGCGGCCGGCCGATCGTAGCCAGCGACACTCCTGGATGCCGAGAAGTCGTCAGGCATAGGGAAACGGGCTTGCTGGTTCCCGTCGGAGAGGTCGAGGCTTTGGCAGCAGCCATCGAAACTCTGCTGGAAGATCCGGATTTGCGGAGCAGGTTGGGGCTTGAAGGCCGCCGCTGGGTAGAGGCGCGCTTCGATCAGCAGTTGGTCAATGGGCGCACACTCGAAATCTATGAGAGCCTCATAGGTAGCGGTGGACCCTAGCGTCGATCCGTTCAACCGAAGGCAGATCGGAAGCTCAGGCGGACAGGCTGCCTTTTAGGTAGGCCGCCGATGGAGATGCCTGGGCAAGCCTGTATGGACGACCACGATCATGCTGGCCATCACGGCGACGATAAGGGCCCAAACCTCGAGCGGCAGTTCCAGGCCGTGGGATCCGATTAGGGTCAGCACAGCGACTCCCGGAAGGCGGCCGAGCAGACTGGCCAGCAGAAACCGCTTTGCCGATATGGGACTCAACCCAGCGACCAGATTCAAGAGATCCGCCGGAAATAGAGGCAGCATGAAGCCGATCATGAAGAAAGCGAACCCGTAGCGTGATGCCGGACCCAGGTACTTTTCAAGCGCTTGTGAAGGAGCCAGCCGAGCCGCCAAAGACCCTCCCGCACGGCGCGCCAGAGCAAACGCCAGCTGGCTCGACAGCACAGTTGTCAGCAGCGTGAGGCCAAAGCCCCCAGCGAACCCATACATATAGCCCGCAGCTACAAATAGAGCATGGCCCGGAATGACGGCCACCATGACCTGGATGAACTGGAATAGGGCTAGGAACAGGGGTCCCCAAAGGCCGAAAGCCCGCAGTTTGCCGGTAACGGCTTCTTGATCCCCAGCCTGGGCCATGAATTCCAGCAGCGGTTGGCGGGTGAACCACAGGACCAGGAGAATCGTCAGTGCAAGCAGGGGTTTGACCAAATCGCTGAGCCTCAGTGCGCCCATGCCTTGAAGCCCAATCAATGCCCGGTTGAGACCTGTGATTTGAGAACCCATCTCTATCCTGCCTTGAATGGTCGCTCGCTTTCGCCTCCTTTCTAGACCATGGGCGTTTGGAACGCATTGGGAATGCGTCAATTATTCGTTATTTGGGATTGAATGACCTGGGGACGCGATCAGCGTCAGGCGGTGTGGATCACCGAGCCT
>CAYGCA010000060.1:12695-16585 GCA_964348265.1 uncultured Anaerolineaceae bacterium
GGCGCTGGAAGGGGGTCGAGACGAGTCAGGGAGGGAGAGGCCAGCGCCCCGGCCTCACTCGCGATCCGGACGCAGCGTTACGTGCAGATAGTGGAACTTCCCGCTTGTCGGGATGAGGTCAACTACTTCGAGGACAATGAATGACTCGCCCCCCAGCTCGACACGGTCGCCAACCTTCGGTGGGTCGTCAGTATTCACGATAGCTCCCGGATGGTCGTCCCCTGTGACCACGTAACTGACCTTGTAGATATCGTCCACAGCTCTATCCCAGGCCCTCAGCCAGATGCCGGTGGCGAAGCTTGAAGGACAAATCGGCGGCCAAGTTGCGCATGAATAGGTAACCGAGGTGATTGTTCTCAGCACAGAGGCGAGTGAGATCCGCTTTCGGGATAACCTGGACGACCGTGTTTTCCGCAACCGCTCTAACCGTTCCCGATCGAGGCCCGTGGTCTACGAGCGCCATCTCGCCAAAGACCTGCCCCCTGCCAAGGTTCACAACCTTTTTGGGCGCGGCACCTCGGCCGGCGTCGGCGACCGAAACCTCGACGAGTCCGTCGCAAACGATATACATTTCTTGTCCAGGCTCGCCCTGAGTGACGATGACCTCCCCCTGCTGGCAGCGTCGCTCCTGACAAATCGCGGCGACTGCCTCCAACTCCGCGGGAGCGAATTCCTTGAATAGTTCTGCTCTTCGCAATACGAAGATTACATCCATGTTCAATTCCCCTACCAGCTTGTTCGCGACGTGCTGCTCCCAACCTCATTCTACAGGATTTTCCCATCGCGCGGCACCGGGACCTGCCCCGATCGCCTAGCATTCAGCAGGCTGATCCCTCTCGGGCTGCAAGCATGTCACCGGCACGAAGAAAGGCCCGAAGTCGGACGCTCAAAGGAGCATCAAAGCTGCCGTCGCCTTTCGGAGGGAGCGAATGCAGCGGTTCAGGCCCGCTTATAGGGTTTGAGCAGGGCTGCCGGGGCAGTGACGTTTCGCCCGGCGATCGCCAGGGCGACGATTGTGACCAGGTAGGGCATAGCCAAGAAGGTCTCGTAGGGCAGTTCCAGCCCGGTGATCTGCAGCCGCAGTTGCAGTGCGAAGACCCCACCAAAGAGGAGCGCCCCCCACAAGACCTTGACGGGGTGCCAGTTGCCGAAAATGATCAAGGCAATGCACACCCAGCCGCGCCCGGCGATAATGCCGAACGTGAAGGCCCCGAGTTGAGCCAGCGAGAGGAACGATCCAGCGGCCCCCATCAGTCCTCCGGCGATCGCCAGGGCCAAGTATCGAATCCGAAACACGTTCACCCCGGCGACATCGGCCGCAGTAGGGTTTTCGCCAACTGCCCTGATCTGGAGACCAACATTGGTCCTGTACAAGACATACCAGGCCACCGGCACAAGCGCGAAGGCCAGGTAGGTCAACGCATATTGGTCAAAGATCGGACCGAGGATGCGAGTTTGACCAAAGGGTGACAGCCGTTCGAAAGGCTCAATAGACGGCGGCAGGCGCAGTTCCCCATAGATCAGCCGGAAGGCGAACAGTGACAGTCCCGGCAGAAGAAGCGTGATGCCCAAGCCCGAAACGTGCTGATTCACGCCGAGACTCACTGCAAAGAGCGCCATGAGTAGACCGGAGAGGATTCCGGCCCCGACGGCCGCCAGGACGCCCAGCCAGAGAGAATCAGTTCCGCCGGCCACCGCGAACCCGACGAAGGCTCCGAGGAACATCGTGCCCTCGATGCCCAGGTTCAAGATGCCAGCGCGCTCAGAGTAGAGTTCACCCAACGTTCCCAGGATCAAGGGGGTCGCCACTCGCAGGGTGGCTGCAATCAGGCCGACGAGGAACGCTTCCATCTTATCCGAAAACCTTCCAGGACCAGCATACCCAGTGTGACCAGGAGCAGGGACGACTGGACCACATCGCCCAGATAGGCTGGGACGCCCAAGGCGCGGCTTACCGTTTGTGCGCCTGAGTCGATCAGCCCAATGAACGGCGCCGCCAAGCTGATGCCGACAGGGTGGAGTCCGCCGAGCATAGCTACGACTATGCCGGTGTACCCGTAGCCCGGCGAGAGCGCTTCAATGAGGTGGAAGTGGATGCCAGCCACCTCGCTGACGCCGGCCAGGCCGGCGATGCCACCGCTAATCAGGGCTGCCATGAGCAGCGTGCGGCCCACATTCACCCCCGCGAATCGAGCCGCCTCCCGGCCCAAGCCGATCGCTCGCATCCTCAGTCCCAGCTTGGTGCGCGAGAGGATGAACCACAGGACCGGAACGGTCAGGATGGCTACCAGGAATCCTAGATGTAAACGAGAGCGCGGGATCAACCTGGGCAGGACGGTGCTGGCGGCGATTTCCGGCGACTGGGGCCAGCCTGAGACGGGGTCCCGCCAGGGCCCGTTCAGCAGGAAGCTTACAAAGAAGAGCATGACCGAATTGAGCAGCAAGGTTGTGACCACCTCGTCGACTGCCAATTTCACTTTCAGAAGGGCCGGAGGAAGCGCCCAGAACACACCGGCCATGAATCCGCCCATCAGGGTCAGCGGGATGGCAAACAACGCGGGCACTCCGGCCAAGACCGTGCCCAGCCACGCGGCCGCGATGGCCCCGGCGTAGAGCTGGCCCTCCGCGCCTATGTTCCAGTAGCCGGCCGCAAAGGCAAAAGTCACAGCCACTCCGGTCAGCAGCAGCGGCGTTGTCTTGACCAGAACCTCCAACGCGCTTACCTGGCTCGAGAGGGGGGCGATCAGGAAGTGATAGTAGGCCTCTAGCGGGCTGCTCCCCGCCCAAATAACCAACCCAGCTGTCAAAATGAAAGTCACCAGTATGGCAGCTACCGGGATCAGTGACCGCATCCAGACTGGAGCAGCCTGACGCTCGACTCTGAGCCTAAGCATGGATCGACTCCCTGGCGCCCGACATCATCAACCCCAGCGTCTCGACCTCGGCCTGGTCGGCCGGCTGCACCCCTACGATTCGGCCCTCATACATGACCGCAATCCGGTCCGATAGTTCCAGAACCTCATCCAAGTCGTCCGAAATCAGCAAGACAGCGCTGCCCTGGTTGCGCTGCTCCACCAGTTTCCGCCGCACGTATTCCGTGGCGCCTACATCTAGACCACGGGTCGGCTGGGAGCCGATGATCACCTTTGGGTTGCGCGACAGCACCCTCGCCAAGATGAGTTTCTGGATATTGCCGCCTGAAAGCGTACGGGAGCGATCATTCGGCGAGGCCTTGATCTGGAATTCCGCAATGAGTCGTTGAGCGTGGCTGCGCATGAGCTGGCGATCTAGCGCACCCCGCCGGACGAACTCATCAAGATGCTCCAGGGCAAGATTCTCGGCGACGCTCAAGTCTCCCACCACGCCTTCATGCCGGTCTTCCGGGATTCGACCCACCCCGGCCGCTGTGATTTGGTCAGGTTCGGCGCCGGTCAGATCCTGGCCCCCGACGGTGACCTGCCCCTCGGAGGGCTTCAGCGTGCCTGCCAGAACGTGAGACAGTTCCGTCTGACCATTGCCTGATACGCCAGCTATCCCGAGGATTTCGCCCGCCCGCACTTCCAGCGAGACTCCCCTGAGAGCCGGGAGGCCCTTCTCATCCAGGGCGCCCAAGTTCTTGAGGTTAAGAAGGGGCTTGCCCTTGGATTGAGCCTCACGAGGCACCATCCCCAGGGTCTCTCGCCCCACCATCATGGTGGCCAGAGCAGTTTTCGAGGTGGCCTCCTTGGCCACGGTATCCACCACTCGGCCGTCGCGCAGCACCGTGATGCGGTCGCAAGCCGTCATCACTTCATTCAGTTTGTGGCTGATGAAGATAACCGAAAGTCCACTGCGGCAAAGACGTTCCAGCGTATCGAACAGCGCCTCCACCTCTTGCGGGACAAGAACGG
>CAYGCA010000060.1:16595-18032 GCA_964348265.1 uncultured Anaerolineaceae bacterium
GTCCAGAATCAGGACCTTGGCGTCCCGATAGAGCGCTTTCAGGATCTCAACTTTTTGTCTCTCGCCGACCGAAAGGTGGCGAACCAGCGAGGCCGGGTTGGTATCCAGGCCGTAGGTCTGTGCCGCCTCCTCCACTTTGGCCTGCGCCAAGCCGTGGTCTAGACGAAAGCCGCGGCTGTATCCCAGGGTCACATTCTCCGCCACGGTCAGGTTTGGCACCAACGAGAAGTGCTGGGTAACCATGCCGATCCCGAAGCGGATCGCATCCCGAGGGGACAGGATGCTTCTTGGCTGACCCCCGATGAATACCTGACCACTGTCAGCACGGTAAAGTCCATAGAGAATCGACATCAGCGTGGTCTTGCCCGCGCCGTTTTCTCCCAGCAAGCCATGAATCTCGCCCTGGGAGAGTTCAAAATGGATGTCATCGTTTGCGATAACGGGGCCAAAGCGCTTGCTGATCCCCCGCATTTCGATCGTGGGCATGAGTTTCATTGCTGGGGGCGACGGCCAAGCTCCGTCGCCCCATCCCGACCTAGTTGACGGCCCCAGGCTGAGCTTCGTTTATGTCCACCCGGAACAAGCCATCCTCAATTTGCGTTTCGCGTTCCCTGACTGCCTCCACGAGGTCGGAGGGCAACTCAGGTTCCGTGCCGTGGAAGGGCGCAAGGCTGGCGCCGCCTTTGGCGACCATGCTGAAGTCCTTCAGGTCCTGGGAGGTGTAGGTTCCATTCTTGACCTGGTTGATGATGTACCCGACGGTGGGAGTCATATTCCACACAGGTCCGCTGACAACGAACTCGGGGGCGAGTTCGTTCTGGTCACTCATGTTTCCGAAGGCCCACAACTGATTCTCCGCCGCGGCCTCGATAACCCCGAAGCGCTCGGCGAAAAGGACGTCGGCATTGGCGTCAATTTGAGCCAGGGCGGCTTCCTTGGCCGCAGCCGGGTCGAACCAGCTGTTGATGAAGGTCACCAGCACCCTGGCGTCTGGATTGACTTCCTTGGCGCCGGCGATAAAGGCGTTGACGATGCGGTTGACCTCGGGAACCGGGTAACCCCCGACGACTCCGATCGTGCCGGTTTCAGTCAGCCCGCCGGCCAGCATGCCGCTCAGGTAGGCCGGCTCGTGCAGCCACGTGTCGAAGACGGAGAAATTCGGATCCGCAGGACCGAGGCCCGAGCCGAACACGAAGGCAATTTCTGGGAAATCGCTTGCGACCCGTCGGACCGCTTCCTCGTTTCCGAAGGCGTCGCCAAAGACGATATCGGGCTCCTGCTGGTCGGCCACCTCACGCAGCACCGGGATGTCGCTGCAGATCACCGGAGAGCCGGCGTGCATGGCCTCCACCACCGGCAGCCCGAAGCCCTCGTAGAGGGAGGGGAAGGCGACGAGCAGGGCGTGACGGTAGAGGACGGCGAGGTCGGTGTCGGCGA
>CAYGCA010000060.1:18119-18357 GCA_964348265.1 uncultured Anaerolineaceae bacterium
GGTTCGCCGAGCGCTGCGTGGCAGCGAACGCGCGGAACAGGCCGCCCAGGTTCTTGCGCGGCTCCAGGGTGCCCACGAACAGCGCGTAGCGCTCCGGCACCCCGGGGAGCAGGGGCCCGTTTCGGGTCGCCCCCAGCCGGGGGGCGCCGTGGCGCACCACCCGCACCCGTCGCTGCGGCGCGTAACCGTAATCGACCAGGTCGTCTCTCACCGCGGCGCTCGGGGTGATGACGCTGGC
>CAYGCA010000061.1:0-913 GCA_964348265.1 uncultured Anaerolineaceae bacterium
GCAAGGTCGCCGCACTCCGCCCGACCCAGTTCCGGGACCCGCGGACCCCAGCGGAACATCGCGGAGAACGCCGCTCGGACTTGGCTCTACCTCGCCAGGTGTCTCAAAGGTCTGCGATCAGCGCAAGATTTTGACTTCGACTTCTGATTCCCGTATAATTCTTGCGTTGTGAATTCCAGCCGAGAGCTGCGATCCTCAGCTAGATCCTCGACGACCAGCTGCCCCAACTAGTCGGTGTGAAGCTCTTCATGTCTCTGGGCGAATCGAAGGCTTCCCAGAGCGGTTGGGAAGCCGCCTTTGTTTTAGGATGCTGTTTTGCCGTGGACCGGCCAGTCAGGTCATTCCAGAACTTGGGCTTCAGCTGTTCCTGATGAAGGAATGAAGATTCTCACTCTGAGTGATACGGTTTCTCCTTGTGTTTACTGTAGGTCCATAAGGGAGGCTTAGGGACATCGATCGAGCGGACTGTCGGCTGTGGTGACTACCCGGACAACTACCTTGAAACCTTCATCTCAAGTCCGGACGTACCGTTGGCGTATGTGCCGGGAAACGACGACCCAGACGATTATTCGATCTCGGGGTGTGAGATTGTTGATGGCCGCGTGACCGCTATCTGCGGGCTGTCGATCATCGGCTTAGGAGGCATCCGGAGGCTCAAACCGGAAGGCAAGCATCGGCATACGGAAGGTGTTATGCATCTGCGGATTGTCCCTCAGGCACCCAGGCTGCTCCCCAGGCGAGTTGTGAAGGGTCGTGGCTGTGCCCTGGTTGTCGCCCATATGCTGGCGTTTGGCGTCCAGGATCGAGGCGATCTGGCTCACATTAGCTTCCAAGCCTTCCAGAGCTTCCGCAGGCTCTTTCGACCCGAGATAGTGCTGCACGGTCCTTCGCCGCATATCGAGACCTCGATGTG
>CAYGCA010000061.1:946-11435 GCA_964348265.1 uncultured Anaerolineaceae bacterium
CGGCGTCAATGACCTCTACCCTTCTCTGGTTGTGGAGCGGGAAGGTCCGGGGGACGGCAGGCGGCTCCTGGAACTCGTCTCTGGCTGGATGCCTTAGACCTAGCGCAGCTTCTGGAGTTCGTGTCTGCAGTTTCGAGCAGAGAGGAGCAGATTCCCCGGATGCAGGCAGGTGATTCAAAGACGAACGGTGAAAACGGATGGCACTGGCCGTTTGGCCGCGCGGACCTTATTGCGGGCCTGCGGAGGTATCTTGGTGATACCTCTGTTGATGCCGTCGGGGTGAAGCCGCTGACCATTTCCCACCGGAGGCCTGCCGTTGGCCGCATTCGCGGCATGCTGGTTGAGTATGAGGGCGCAACTCAATCAGGCTCGATTCGACTCGTAGTCAAGGAGCCGCATGGCACAACCCGTACGGGTCTGGCAGGGGCCGGCCGTCGGGAGGTTGGAGTCTACCAATCGCTGGCTTCTCAGCTTCCGGTTGCCACACCAGACCTTGTCGCCGGCTCGTCGACCGGCGATTGGCTCATCCTTGAGGAGCTGCGCTCGCTAAGGGAGCCCTCACGATGGCTGAGGAGCGACTACGAAGCGGCCATAGACTCCTTGGCAGAGCTCCACGAGAGGTTCTGGGGTCTGGGGGAAGACCTGGGTGCCTATACTTGGCTCAGCAGGCCCGTAGGAGCAGATTTCGAAGTCCACGTAACGGCGGCGGCTCAGGCGATTGAAAGGATTGTCACCTTAGGCCATCCTGAGCCGCTTGCCGGAGCGCCGGAGAGAATGCAAGTTTTGGCGCGTCTGACGACAGAAGCCGACAAGATCGTTCTCCCGCTGCGTCGAGCGCCGAACACCCTGCTGCATGGCGATTATTGGCCTGGCAACATAGCCGTGCTTGGGGATCAACGCCAGATCGTCTATGACTGGCAGCTTGCAGGAGTCGGACCAGGAGTTATCGACTTATTGGTCTTCGTAAACAAGAGCACCTGGTGGTTCTCCGATCTCCCCTTGGCTGAGCAAGATATGGTTGAACGATATCGCGCCGATCTCGCCGAGCGAGTCAATATTCGATGGGCGGCGGAGGAATGGTCCGAACTGTGGGATCACGCGCTGATGTGGCGTTTCCTGCAGGAGTGGGTCGACCTTCTGGCAGCCTCGCCAGATCCGCTGCTGGAAACGCGGGCGGATCAGCTCGACCAGGTATGGCTGGAACCGGTTTCAGCCGCCGTCGAAAAGCGTCTGGGGAAGGCATGACCAAGCCAATCATCACGGTCTTTGGCGGTTCCACCCCGCGCCCCGGCGACGCCGACTATCTGGTGGCAGAGGCTGTTGGGAGGGGCCTGGCGCGCTACGGCTTCGGCATTGCCACGGGTGGCTACATGGGCACGATGGAGGCGGTCAGCAGAGGCGCCGCTGAAAGCGGGGGCCTCGTGATCGGCGTTACGTGCAATCAGATTGAGACCTGGAGGCAGGCCGGCCCCAATCAGTGGGTCCAACGAGAGATTAGGGTCGAGACGGTCCGGGAGAGGATTCTTCGGCTGATAGATATCTCAACTGGCCTAATCGCGTTGCCCGGGGGCATTGGTACCCTGGCTGAGGTGGCCCTGAGCTGGTCCTTCCTGCAGACGGGAGCGATCGAGCCCCGCCCGCTGGTTCTGGTTGGAGAGCTTTGGCGGAAAACCATCGCTGCCTTTTTGGACTCAGAGGAAAAGTATGTCCCCAAGAGGGATGAAGATCTGCTGACGTTTGTGCCGGATGAAGCTGCGGCAATCAGGTATTTTGCTGAATGGCGAGATGAAGCCGAAAGCAAGGTCAGGGAGTGAGGATGGCGGAGCTACCTTCTCGAACGGATGATTTCTCAGATTGGTACAACCAGCTCGTTCTTCAGGCAGAATTGGCTGACTATTCTCCAGTCCGAGGCTCCATGGTTGTGCGCCCCTACGGCTGGGCGTTGTGGGAGAACATCCAGGCGGCCCTCGATAGACGTTTCAAGGCAACCGGGCATCTGAACGCTGCCTTTCCGCTATTGATTCCAATGAGTTTCCTGGAGAGGGAGCGTGAGCACGTCGAGGGCTTCTCTCCACAATTGGCCGTAGTCACGTACGCTGGCGGAAATGAGCTTGAAGAACCCCTTGTAGTGCGCCCCACGTCGGTGGCGGCAGAGAACTGGAGGAGCCACTGGTCGTGCGTCCTACTTCCGAGACCATCATCGGGCACATGTACGCCAAGTGGATTCAGTCTTACCGGGACCTGCCCATCCTCATCAATCAGTGGAACAGCGTAGTCCGATGGGAAGTCCGTACGAAGCTTTTTCTCAGGACAGCCGAATTCTACTGGCAGGAGGGTCATACCGCCCATGCTACCCCCAAGGAGGCCCAGACTGAGACCCTTCAGATGCTTGAGATCTACGCCGACTTTGCCGAGAAAGAGGCCGCACTGCCGGTAGTAAAGGGCCTGAAGAGTGAAAGTGAGAAATTTGCCGGTGCCCGTCATTCTTACTCCATCGAGGCCATGATGGGCGATACTCGGGCGCTACAATCGGCCACTTCCCATGACCTGGCCGACAATTTTGCTCGTGCCTTCGATATCCGGTATTTGGACAGGAACAACAAGCTTCAATACTGCTGGACGACTTCTTGGGGATTATCGACGCGAATCATCGGCGCCATTATCATGGTGCATGGAGACGATAAAGGTCTGATCTTGCCGCCGCGTTTGGCGCCCCATCAGGTCGTGATCGTGCCAATTTCCAGGAGCGAAGCGGCCCGCAGTGAGGTGATGCGTGCGGTTGAAGGAATCCTGAGCCAACTGGGCGAGTTCAGGGTGAAGATCGACGATCGGGAGGGTCTCACGCCCGGGTTCAAGTTCAACGATTGGGAGATGAGAGGCGTGCCTTTGCGCCTTGAAGTTGGGCCGAAGGAAACTGAAGAGGGCACAGTCGTCTTGGCTCGCCGAGACAGACCTGGGCGCGAAGGAAAGAGGACGGTCTCGCAGGATGGTCTCGCCAATGTGGTAGGCGAAGAACTGGAGGCCATCCAGGAGAGCCTCTTCGAGCGAGCGCTTGCCTATCGGAAGGCTAACACACACGACCCGGAGGATTATGAGGGCTTCAAGCAAGTCGTCCGGAGGGGCTGGGCCGACAGCTGGTGGTGTGGCGACTCTCATTGTGAGGCCCAAATCAAGGAGGAGACGAAAGCAACAATTCGCTGCATCCCGCTTGACCAACCCGGCGATGAAGGCAAGTGTATCCTCTGTGGAAAGACCGCCAAGGAGCGGGCGTATTTCGCCCGAGCCTACTAGGCAGGCGCCTGAGACATGCCAGCCGTCAATCCGTCCCGTTTGGCCGGTGAGGTTGAGGATTTGGTGTCATCGATCGATGATCCAAACGAGCTTTGCCGCAAGACTCTGGCTTTGCTTGACTTCTATGCTGATCGGACAAGGCGGCCGAGCGCCTCGACGACCTCGGAAGACACTCCCTGGCGGTTCGGGTCCCCGCGGCCTGTCCTGCGCTCAGTAAGTCAGGCTCTCCAAAATCAGACATCTGGTCGCCCAGATCTGGCATTCCCGGCGGCAGAGGCGCTGTGGAGCACTGGTTATCGGGAGACCCAAGTCCTCGCGGCTGGCCTTTTATCCCGTCTGACTGAGCAAGAGGTTCCGCTTGTGGTCGAGCGCATGGCAAAACGTGGTACGGATGGCGTGGCTCGGGCTGCATTGGCCGGAGACGGACTAGCTGCCTGGAGGTCGGCCAATCGGGAGGCATTCCTCCCCCAGGTATCCGACTGGCTGGCCAGCCCAGACCCGAGGCTCAGGATGACTGGCTTATGGGCACTCAACGCCGCCGTTGGCGATCGCGGCTTCGAGGAGGTACCGGCCGTCTTCCGCAGCCTGGAAGGCCGGCTCCAAGATGCACGCGGGGAATCACGGCAGGTCTTGTGCACTTTGGTCGAATCCCTCGCCCAACGAAGTCCCCAGGAGGCAGCTGCCTTCTTGCTGGGCGAACGGAAGCGCGATAGGCAGAGCACAGAACGCGTTATTCGAAGCACGCTTCGGGCGTTTCCGTCTCGGCAGCAAGAGTTGCTGCGCAGTGCCTTGTCCACCTGAATGCCCATTGGTATAATCACATGGCTTAGGGCCAGCGATGACGGGTCATTGTGACCGCATTGGCTGTCCGAGAGGATATTGGAGTTATTGATATGGCACTGGCCAGGGAAGAAAAGGCCGAGATCATAAGTCAGTTCCATCGGCATGAGAATGACACCGGTTCCCCGGAGGTCCAAATCGCCATTCTCACACGCCGGATCCAACAACTCACGGAGCACTTGAAAGCACACAAGCATGATGAGTCTTCCCGCCGTGGTTTGCTCAAGCTTGTGGGGCAGCGACGCCGCCACATTGCCTACCTGAAGCGTGAGGACCCGTCTGCCTACTTGGATCTTACGGAGCGACTGGGTATCCGGCGCAAGTGAAGGAGAGTACTTGGAGCGGATGAGGGATCATCCGCTCTTTTTCATGTCCAAGCCAGCGCATCAGTCTGACTTGGACACCAAGCACAATACTCAGCAAATGTGCCGTTGGCGGGGATGAGGGTTAGGAATTGGAGCGCGTTCGCCAGAATCAGATGCTGGCGGCCGATCTCCAGTCCCTGACCCTGCGAGCCTGCGGCACGGAGGGTCATTTCCATGATTGGGGAACGCGAATTCAA
Source organism: uncultured Anaerolineaceae bacterium (assembly GCA_964348265.1). GTDB lineage: Bacteria > Chloroflexota > Anaerolineae > Anaerolineales > E44-bin32 > JBFJVD01. The sequence continues at coordinate 5,640 of CAYGCA010000061.1, forward strand.
ACTTGAGATCGATGGCAAGCCCATCCTGGTTCGGACGGGTGGCTTTGCCGGCCAGGCCGGTGGTGCCGTCACAGTTCAGCAGGGGGATACGCTCCTTTTGGCAACCGCTACCATGAGTGGCGAGCCGCGAGAAGGCATCGACTTCTTCCCCCTGACGGTAGATTACGAAGAGCGGATGTACGCCGGAGGGCGCATCCCTGGGTCGTTCTTCCGCAGGGAGGGGAGGCCCACGGAAGCCGCCGTGCTGACCGCCCGCCTTGCCGATCGATCGATCCGGCCCCTTTTCCCAAAGGATCTGCACAACGATGTCCAGGTCATCCTGTACTCGCTGTCCTCCGATGGTGAGACGCCGATAGATGTTTTGGGAATCGTTGGAGCCTCTGCGGCGCTTACCATTTCCGATATTCCCTTCATGGGGCCGGTAGCTGCCATCAGAGTCTGCCGAGCGGACGGCCGATACGTCTTCAATCCAACCTATCAACAAACGGAAGCTTCGGATCTTGATCTTCGTTTGGCCGGGACGCGGGATGCGATCATGATGGTCGAGTGTGGCGCCGTGGAGGTCAGTGAAGATGTGATGGTGGCGGCCATTGAGGCAGGCCACAAGGCGCTGCAGCCATTGATCGATTTACAGGAAGAACTGCGGCTCGAGGTTGGCAGGCCGAAAAGGGAATATCTCTCCTTCAAGCTCCCGGAGGAGGTCCAGGCGGCAGTGCAGGAGAAAGTGGGCAATCGGCTTGATGCTCTCGTGGGTGAGCATCTCGAAAGGAGGGCTTTTGGCGAGGCCGTGCGTGCCTTGGAAAGGGAAGTCTTGGATACGTTGGGAGAGGACGCATCCTATCCGACAGCGTCGTTGAAGGAGGCGTTTCGCGAGCTTCTCAAGCTGTCCATCCGAGGCTTGATCCTGAATGAACACAAGCGACCGGATGGCCGAGGCCCAGCTGACATCCGCCCCATTTCCGCTGAAGTGGACCTCAGCCCGCGGGCCCACGGTTCGGGTATGTTCACCAGAGGCGAGACTCAGGTTTTGACTCTGGCCACTCTCGGCACGCCCCGCGAGCGACAAGAGCTTGACAACCTGATCCCCACTGAAGAAAAGCGCTATATGCATCACTACAATTTCCCACCCTTCTCGACAGGTGAGACGCGCTTCCTTCGCGGCGCCTCGCGGCGCGAGATTGGCCACGGTGCTCTGGCGGAACGGTCTCTTGAGCCGGTGTTACCCTCGCAGGAGGATTTTCCGTACACATTGCGGCTGGTTTCTGAGGTCTTGTCCTCAAATGGCTCGACATCCATGGGCGCGGTTTGCGGCTCAACGCTGGCCCTGCTGGACACGGGGGTCCCTGTTCGGGCGCCCGTAGCTGGGATAGCCATGGGTCTCGTCAAGCAGGGAGATAGCTACGATATTCTCACGGATATTCAGGGGATCGAAGATCAACTCGGCGACATGGATTTTAAGGTCGCTGGCACCCGTCGGGGCATTACGGCCCTTCAAATGGACATCAAGATCAAGGGGATCACGCCCGAGATCATGTCTGAAGCGCTTGGGCGCGCGCTGGAAGCACGCCTCTTCATCTTGGATAAGATTGAGGAGGTCATGCCCAAACACCGCGCTGAACTTAAGCCGCACGCGCCCCGGATGACTGTTGTCATGATTGATCCTGAGAAAATTGGGGCGGTGATTGGAACGGGAGGCAAAATCATCCGCAGTATTCAGGACGAGACGAACACTCGCATTGACATCCAGGACGACGGCACGATCTATATCGCAGCCACGGATGGGCCGAGCGCCGAACGTGCCCGCGAGATGATCGAGCAATTGACGGAAGAAGCCCACATAGGTCGTATCTATACCGGTCGAGTCGTGCGCACGACCGAGTTTGGGGCGTTCGTCGAGATACTGCCCAACACAGACGGGATGGTCCATATCTCGCAGCTCGATACGGAGCATGTGAAATCAGTCGAGGACGTTGTCAAAGTTGGCGACGAGATTACTGTCATGGTGACCGACATTGGGGCGGAGGGCAAGATTCGGCTCTCCCGCCAGGCGGTCCTCGAAGGTTGGACCCCCGACGAAGCTCGCGAGTACGACAAGGGTCTGCGATCGCGCTCAGGCGCTGGCAGGCGGGGGAGAGGCGGACGAAGGCCTACTTCCCGGCGGCAGCGTTAGGGGAGTTGCCAAGGAAAGACAGGGTGCCCTCGCCAAAGGATCGGCCAGGGCGCTTCTTTTTTGGCTGATTTGTCACAGCACAGAGACTCGAATAGAATTGTAAGCACAGCTCATGCCCCGAGTGTTGGAATCTTGCCCAGGGTAAGGTGCACGTCTCAACGGGATTCTTCCCTCAAAGTGTAACCTCTGCCTTCGGGCAATCTTCACGGGCCCGAAACTGCGCCCGGCTTGCGTGCGCCGTATGACGGGCGTGGTTGGCCCTAAAGCGAGTAGTCGAATGAGCGCCTCAGGAGAGGCCGAGGAAGCCCAACTTACATCTCCACCCTGGCGAACAGAAACGCGAATCGTCGTCGGAATACTCTTGATCATTCTGACTGGCGTCCTGCTCTACAGCCTGCGCCAGCTGTTTGGGCCGCTGGCTTTGGCCTTACTGCTAGCCTACCTGCTTCAACCGCTGGTGAGAAGGCTCACAGAATGGAAGATCCCCCGTTGGGCTGCCGTGCTGATCGCTTATCTTGTTCTGATTGTCTTGCTGATCGGCGCGACTACTGGTGCAGGGCTCGCAATTTCGCAGCAAGTTGTGGGCGTGGTCCGAGAGTTGCGCGTCGTCTCCGCCGAGCTTCCAAATCGGTTGGAACTTATGACCCAACTGACTTTCGTGATCGGTCCATGGGAGATTGATCTCTCCGAGCTAAACCTTACCCCCATCCTGGATGCTCTGGTCTCCGCTATCCAGCCAGTGCTTTCTCAAACTGGCGCGCTGATGGCCTCGGTTCTAGGTGCTACGGCTTCGACGGTCGGCCTCATGGTCTTGGTGCTGGTGATGGTGTATTACCTGCTGAAGGACTTCGGAAGCCTGGAGGAGTCCTTCCTCTCGCTTGTGCCGCCGGGCTACCAAGATGATTTCAAACGACTTGTCAACGAGACCGCCCGAGTTTGGCAGTCTTTCCTGAGAGGCCAGCTTGTCCTAGGTCTCATTGTCGGTATTGCGACTGCGGTTGTCTATTTTGCCATTGGGCTGAGATTCGCGCTCGGGCTTGGGCTCATAGCGGGATTGCTGGAGTTCCTGCCGATCTTTGGACCCATAATTGCGGGGGCGTTTGCCGTTTTGGTGGCCATCTTTCAGGGGACGAACATTTGGAATCTATCGCCGCTAGGGTTCGCGCTCCTCGTGGCCGTGATCGCCGTCGTCATCCAACAAATCGAGAACAACGTCCTGGTGCCCCGCATCATCGGCCTCAGCCTCAATCTCCACCCTCTGGTTGTCCTGCTGGCGGCGCTGGCCGGGGCAATCCTGGCAGGGGTGCTGGGGGTGCTCTTGGCCGCGCCTGTGGTGGCGACCGGTCGCCTCTGCCTAGGCTATGTATATCGTAAGGCAGTCGGTCTGGACACCTGGCCAGGTCCGGTGTTCGAATCAACGCCTCAGATCGACAGGCCCAGGCTAGGAGATCGGCTGCCGGGCCTCGCTCGCCTGCGAAAGCGCAGGGGCAAGGATACTCCCGATCCGATCGAGGCCGATCCCGGCTCCCAGCGGGATTAGGGGCAAGGGAAGCGGCTGAGTTCCACCTGCCCGTGAACCACTTCGTGGAGTCCAGTAGTTGACAGGCGAAGGCGACTTGGCAGATCAGCTGGTCATCACCCGCAGGCCCGTTCTTTGCCGCCCAGCTGCCCCTTCCGATCGTGCACAGGTGATGGAATTCCTCAAGGGCATCTGGAATGGCGAAGATTATGTGCCCGATGTGTGGGAGAGATGGCTCAATCTGGCTAAGGGTGTGCTTGCGGTCGCCGAGCGAGGCGGGAGAGTCGTGGGCATGGGCCACCTGGCAGATCTCGGACTGGGCGAGTCCTGGCTGGAAGGTCTGCGGGTAGACCCACGACGGCAGGGTCAGCATATCGCGTCGCACCTGCACCAGTACCTTCTCAATTGCTGGGTGCAAAGCGGGAGCCACGCACTCCGGCTGGCAAGTGCGGCAGGTCGCAAAGAAGTCCATCACATGTGCCGAAAATCCGGCCTCGAGAAGGTTGGCTCCATAGTGGAATTCCAAGCTATCACAGAAGGCGGATGGCACGGTTTTGAACCGCTTGCCGCACGAGGTCTCGATGAGGCTCTCGAAACGCTGAAGACCAGCCCGGCAACTCGTTTCCTGCATGGCCTGATCGATATTGGTTGGAGGTTTGTGTCAATTAGGCGCCCGCGCTTGGAGCCTCTCGTGGAACAAGGGCGAATCTGGTCCTGCCCGAAGCCCAGGGGCTTGGTCGCTTTGAGGATCAAGGCGGATGATTCAGGGACCAGTGCGGTTATCCAGACGCTGGCTGCGATGAACGAGAATCTGGAAGGAGTCCTGAGGCAGGTTGTCCGGCTGGCGAGGCACCTGGGGGCTGGGAAGTTGAAGTGGCTGGCGCCCGAAGAGGACACGATCATGGACAGCCTGGAAGCCGCGGGGTACACAACAGACTGGAAAGAACCTGTCTACCTTTTCGAGAGGTTTGGATGACTTCTCTGCGCGAGCGCCTCAAGCGCCTTGTGAGCGGCTCAAGTCGTTCCCGCCCACGATCCGAGTCCTTGCCGGACCCAGAGTTGGCCTACACGATCCATTGGACGAGATTGGTCCGGGAGTGGGATGCCGAGAGGAGGCACAGGGTGCATATTGCTGTGAGGGACCTTGTAGAGGCTGAGGACTTCAGGCCAAACCAATACAAACGAATCTACAGGATTCCGGAACTCGATGCCGAGGCGCACGCTGGGGCCAGTCTCATGGCACTGCACAAGGTTCTGAGAGGCTTTGAGGATCTGGTTGGCAAGCCGGGGAACAGGAGGGGCGAATGACAGACAACGGTGATGTGAACACGACCACAATCTCCGAGACCGAGAATTATATTGTCTGGAAAGCTGAAGAGCCGGATGGGGACACGTCGAATTGGGCCCAGTTACCGTCCACTTCTTTGCCGAGGAGTGGGAGGAATTCAGGGGCCTTCTGCAATCTTTGGTGTGATATCGGGGCCGTTATGGGTCGTGATTCCGTGCCCCGTCGGCAGTAGGATCGGCCCAACGCGCACCGCCTCCGGAGCGAATTCTAACCAGGCGGGGTACAGGTGCCCGTTCGCATCATGCGTGAAGCATCCTTCAGGGTCGTGATGCCGATGCTGAGGGGGGATGCAGCCTTCAGCCACATCGGGGAGCCTGCGGCGGAGGGGGTGCAGTTGTGAACAATCTGGCTAGATGCTATGATGCCGGACAATTCCCACGTCACTTGGATGGTTTCACATGACCACTCGCAAAGAGCTAGTCACCTGGGAAGAAGTTGAAAGCCTGATTCATCATCTCCTTCCCCAGTTTGAGGTCGAATTTGACGCGATGGTCATTGTCACTCGCGGAGGCATTATTCCGGGCGGCATGCTCTGTGAAGCTCTGGATATCAAGGACGTTCTCACAGCAGCCGTCGACTTTCCTTTCGAGCTTCAGCGGAAGGCTGAGAGGCTGTTGGCCTGGCCGAGGTTCATCCAGTTTCCTGAGGAGTCGCGGCTGAGGGACCGCCGAATCCTTATCGTCGATGACGTCTGGGGATCTGGACGAACGATCACCGCAGTCAAGAGCCGGGTTTCGGCCATGGGTGGAGATCCATCCA
>CAYGCA010000061.1:11445-13297 GCA_964348265.1 uncultured Anaerolineaceae bacterium
CACATGTGTCTTGCACTTCAATCCGTACCGTAGCCTCTTCACTCAGGCGGAGCCAGACTATTACGCCGCCGTCACGGATGCCTACATTGTTTATCCCTGGGAAGCGGATCGCGGCCTGGATAGGATCTTGCTCGACGAGCCGGATTGAAGGCTTCACTGCTGACATGAAACCTCCTGAATAAGCACAAGAGTTTGACAAGGATTCAGCGGCTGAGTATAATGAACATGCGTTCGAAGACGTAGTCTGGCTATTCTGTCATCGTAGAGGAGAAAACCAGGCGAAGAACGAGTCACACCCGTACGCGTCTAGTGCTGGACTGTCCTAGGTGGCCTGGTCGGCCGAAGAGCGCGCTGATCGGGCCTCTTTTCTTGGCATCAGGCTGCATACGAGGTGTGAAAAGGGGCGGCGAAACTCCACTGAGGATCCAGTTAAGTCCTCGAATGCCAAGACGACACCTTCACCGGCGGTGCTTGCATTTGGCAAAGGAGGATCGGTGAGGCGTGAGTGTGGTAAAGGGAGGTGAGAGTGCATGACGAATGTGGTTTTGAGGCCCAATGAATCGCAAGACCAACTCATTAAGCGATTCCGAAAGAAGGTCGCTAAGAGCGGCATCTTGAGCACGGTCCGACGCAAGCGTTGGTTTGTGTCGAAAAGTGAGCTGCGGCGAATCCAGCGCAAGAAAGCGATCCGGCGATTGCGCAGGCGTCAACGTAAGCTCCAGTCGCGCTACCGACGCTAGCCGCTGCAGAGCACTGGGGGTATCAATGGCCAAGAAGGAGGAGAAGGTAGAAGTTGAGGGGACAGTTGTCGAGGCCCTGAAGGCGACTCAATTCCGGGTGGAGCTCGACAACGGCCATGAAGTCCTCGCTTACCTCTCTGGGAAAATGCGCAGATACTACATCCGCATCTTGCGCGGTGACCGGGTACGTGTAGAGCTATCTCCGTATGATTTGACCCGTGGGCGAATAACCTACCGGTACAAGAAAGGAAGCCCGCGTCCGACTTGAGCAAGCCGGAAACCGGCTCAACCTCCCTACGTCGAACTTATGACACTAGATTGCTACCCGACTTGATCCCAGTTGAGCCATCTGAGGACAGGGCGGGCATTCCGGGGCGGGTACGTTGACCCGCCCCTAGGCTTGAAGCAGGCTGTTCCGGACGGGCTTCCTGCGCTCTGCACAGAACCAGCGCACGCCAATCGTCTTCGGCCTTGGTCTCTTGAGGCTCCATACCGTGGCCCGCGCCTAGTGCTAGGATGTCATCCACCTGCCAATCCAAGATCCCTGAAAGTATGAAGATCCCCCCCGGCCTCACACAGTTTGCCAACCCCTCGTGGATCAGCCGATCAAGGGTTGAGGCCAGGATGTTTGCAAGCAGAAGGTGGGGCTGAAGACCTACTTGCTTCTGTTCTGCAACCAGTTCGGCCAAGGAACCCTCCCGCACGTGGACTCTGTCATCCAGGGCATTGCGGGAGATGTTGCTTCGACACGTTCGAACCGCCGCCTGGTCAATGTCGAAAGCCAGCACCCTTTCAGCCCCGAGGTGCGCCGCAGCCATGCTCAGGATCCCCGATCCGCAGCCGAGATCCACAATCGTCTGGCCGGGAATCAAGTAGTCCTCAAGTGCTTCCAGACACAACCGAGTGGTCGGGTGGGTGCCGGTTCCGAAGGCCATTCCGGGATCGATGATCAAGGGCAGGCGATCGCTGGTTTTTGCGGGGATCCAGGCCGGCTGGATCACGAACCTGCGGCCAACTTCGATGGGATGGTAGTGCGCCTTCCAGGCTTCCGGCCTTCACCTCGTAGCGCAGCAGGCTGAGTTGCACCGGCAGCTTGCGGCGCAGCCCATGGG
>CAYGCA010000061.1:13307-18182 GCA_964348265.1 uncultured Anaerolineaceae bacterium
CTTTTCCTCCAGCGTCCGATAGGTCGGGGTCCCGATCGGCTGAATCTGGCTCAAATGCCAGAGTCCTTCCTCGATCTTACGCTTCTTGTGTGCAAGCTGATGATCGCAGCGAAGGTACGCTCGAATCCAAATCCTGTCCGAGGCCGGAGTTTGGGGGTGCTCGGTCGGTAGGGGGTCCGGCTCTAGGACCACTCCCTTGTGGGCGTAACGAGCGAGGAGGTCGGTAATTGGCTCGACGAGTTCACCGCGCAGCTTGATCGAGACTTCGAGCCACCTCAATCTGCCAGACCTCCCAGCAGCTCCTTGAATCGATCGATGAAGCCGCGTTCCCGATAGTTCACTTCGGTTCCAAGGCTATCTGCCAGGGATTCAAACAGCTCACGTTGCTCTGCAGAGAGCGTTCGGGGAATCGCGATCGATACGATCACTATCTGGTCCCCTCGACCATTGCGGCGCAATCTAGGCACACCCTTACCCCGCAATCGGAGCACCTTCCCAGGCTGGGTTCCTGAAGGTATGGTGACGACTTCATTCCCGTCGAGAGTAGGGACTTCTATGTCTGCGCCAAGGGTTGCCTGAGCGACGTTGATCTCCAGGTCTAAAAGGACGTCGTCCTTTCTCCGACGGAAGTAGCGGTGTGGCCTGACATGGATGCGTACGTAGAGGTCGCCGCGATGACCCCCGTGGATGCCCGGCTCGCCCTCTCCGGCCAGGCGGATTCGGGTACCCTCATTGACGCCGCCGGGGATCGGAACCACCTTCGTGACCTCACGCTTCTCAAAACCGCGCCTGTGACAGTTGGGGCATGGGTGGGGGATGGTTTCGCCCTGTCCGCCACAGGTGGGACACGTGGTCACGTTCACCATGGAACCCAGAAAGGTTTGTCGAACTTGGCGGATTTCTCCGGTGCCTTCACAGTAGGTGCACCGGACCGGGGAGGTGCCTGACTCGGCGCCCGAACCTTGACAGACTGAACAAACCTCCATGCGTGAGAAGGTGATTTCGCGCTCGATGCCGAAGGCGGCTTCCTCAAACTCTAAAGTTAAATCAATGCTCAGATCGGCGCCTCTGCGTGGGGCACGATGGTCTCGTCGACCGAAGGCGCCAAAGTCGAAGAACTGCTCGAAGATGTCGCTGATGTTGAAGTCGAAATCAGTGGGTATTCCTTTGAGGCCCGCGTGCCCATAACGATCATAGGTGCTGCGCCTTTCATCGTCAGAGAGGATTGCGTAGGCTTCGTTGATCTCCTTGAAGCGATCTTCGGATTCTGGTTCGCTGCTCACATCCGGATGGTATTTCTTCGCCAAGCGCCGGTATGCATTGCGAATGTCTTCTGAACTTGCGTTCCGATCAAGTCCAAGGATTTCGTAATAGTCGCGTTTCTCGGCCATCGCTCGCTATTAAGACGGAAGGCGCTCTCTGGCGCCTCCGCTCGGTTTCGTGCCCCGTGTGCTAGGCTTCTTCCGCCTCACCGTCTAGGACATCTTCGCCGGAAGGCCGCCCTTCTCCCACTTGGGTTCCTGCCTCGTGTTCGATGCGGGCCCCAAGCTTCTGAACGGCTGCCAGCAATTCATTTGCCGATTCTCGCAGGGCTTCCGAGTCTTCCTTTTCTGTTCTCTTGCCGTCCAGCTGCTCGCGCGTGTGCTTGATCTTGGCCTCCACCTCCGAGCGTGCCTCGGCCGGAGCCGTGTTGGCTGCATCATTCAGCGCCTTCTCCGCTGTATAGATCGCATTGTCGGCCAGATTGCGGGCCTCGGCATGAGCTCGGCGGAGCCTGTCATCCTCGGCGAATTTCTTGGCGTCCTCTCGCATCCGCTCGACTTCGTCTTCTGTCAGACCGGAGGAGGCCGTGATGGTGATGTGCTGGCTTCGACCGGTGGCTTTGTCGGTGGCGCTCACCTTCAGGATGCCATCGGCGTCGATGTCAAAGGTGACATCGATCTGGGGAACACCACGCGGGGCCGGCGGGAGGCCATCCAGGGAGAATTTGCCCAACGACTTGTTATCGGCTGCCATGGGCCTCTCACCCTGCACAACATGGATCTCAACCTCGCTCTGGTTGTCTGAGGCGGTGGAGAAGACCTGCGTCTTTCGGGTCGGAATGGTCGTGTTGCGGTCGATAAGCGCGGTAGCAACGCCGCCGAGCGTCTCGATGGAGAGGGTGAGCGGAGTTACGTCGAGCAGGAGGATGTCTTTGACCTCGCCGCCGAGCACGCCCGCCTGGATCGCGGCCCCTATTGCCACTACTTCGTCCGGATTGACACCCTTGTGAGGCTCCTTGTTGAAGAAGCCGCGTACCGCTGCCTGCACTGCGGGCATTCGCGTCATGCCCCCCACCAACACGACTTCGTCGATGTTCTCGGGTTTGAGCTCGGCGTCCTCCAGGGCCTGGCGGCAGGGTTCAATGGATCGCTGGACAAGGTCTTCGGTCAGCTGATCGAGCTTTGACCGTGAGACGGACATGGTCAGATGCATGGGGCCCGAGGCATTGGCCGAAATGAAAGGCAGGTTAATTTCGGTCTCCATGACGCTAGATAACTCGATCTTGGCCTTCTCGGCCGCCTCCCTCAGACGTTGATGGGCTTGCCGGTCCTCCCGCAAGTCGATGCCGTTCTCTCTCATGAATTCAGCCGCGACCCAGTCGATAACTCTCTGGTCGAAATCGTCCCCACCCAGGAAGGTATCGCCGTTGGTGGCCTTGACCTCAAATACCCCGTCGCCGACCTCGAGGATAGAGATATCGAACGTGCCCCCGCCAAGGTCATAGACTGCGATCGTGTGATCGGGGTTCTTGTCGAGCTCATATGCCAGGGCTGAGGCCGTGGGCTCGTTGATGATCCGCAGCACCTCCAGGCCGGCGATCTTGCCGGCGTCCTTGGTGGCGTTGCGCTGAGAGTCATTGAAGTAGGCGGGCACGGTAATTACGGCCCGGGTGATCGCTTCACCGACATAGGCTTCCGCGTCAGCCTTGAGCTTGGAGAGGATCATGGCTGAGATTTCGGGAGGCGAGTACTCTTTGCCGCCCATACGAACGCGGACATCGCCGTTGGGAGCCTCCGAGACTTGATAGGGAACGCGGTCAAAACTGCGTTGAACCTCGGGGTCCGATTTCTTCCTTCCCATGAAGCGCTTGATTGAAGTAATGGTGTTCTCAGGATTGACGATGCTTTGGCGGCGAGCCACTTGACCAACAAGGCGCTCTCCCGTCTTGGGATTTATGGCGACGACGGAGGACACCAGTCGAGCCCCTTCAGAGGACGGGATGACTGTGGCCTCGCCAGCCTCCATCAGGGCCACTACCGAGTTTGTCGTTCCGAGGTCGATCCCGATAATCTTGCTCATTTCAGACCCTACCTATTTAGCTACTCGCACAAGTGCCGGTCGCAGTATTCGATCACCCATTGCGTAGCCTCGCTGAATGACATCAATGACCTCTCCCGCCCTGTGACTGTCGCTGTCCTCGTGGGAGATCGCCTCGTGAAGGTTGGGATCAAACATCTCACCGGTGGCAGGGACAGGAACCAGACCTTGGGATTCGAGGATGTTCTCGAACTTGCGGTAGATCAATTCAACCCCATCGGCCCAGGCACTTGCCTCACTACCCTCCGGGCGTTCTTTCAGGGCGCGCTCGAGATCGTCCATGATGAACAGGTAGCGCGCCAGGATATCTCCAGCTGCGCGCTGATAGGCTTCCTGCATCTCCTTCTCAACGCGCTTTTTGTAGTTGGCGAACTCCGCCCGGGCGCGCTGCCAGCCCTGCAGGTACTCCTCCGCCTGCAATCGGAGTTCCTCCAACTCAGCGCCGATCTCGATTTCGGTTTGATCACTCTCCGGTTCGGAGAGGGGGGGCTCAAGATCAACCGCCTCTTCTGTGGAGGTGCCTGAGAGGGCTCCAGTAGTTGCCATTGCGGAAGGCTGATCTTGGCTTTCTGCCGATTCCAGGGGCTCGGATCCCTCCGCCTCAGGCTCGACCTCTTTGTCCGGGTTTGCGTTGTCCGTAGAATTCTTACCTTCTGTCACTGAGACTTCCTGCTTCCATTAATCTCGCGAAAGTATCCAAAGATCTGGCTAGCCTGCAAGGCTGAAGGTCTGGCGGACCAAGCGACTCAAGATCCGGGCTACATATCGGACCGTGGAAATCGTTCGGCCATAAGCCATGCGCGTCGGTCCCAAGACGCCGAGAGCGCCGGTGGCGAACCCCTCGGCTCCGTAGCGGGCTAGGACGATTGAGCACTCTTTCAACTCTTCCCAGTTGCCATTGCCGCCAATGATGACCTGAACCCCGGCCACGCTTGGGGCGAGGACTGTTGACATGACTTCCTCGAGAAAGGTTCGTTCCTCTAGGAGCCGCAGAGCGTTGCGTGCCCGTTCGGACTCTGCGAATTCAGGCTGTTCAAGGACATTTGTCAGGCCGTCCCGATAGATCTCCCTAGCCGAGAGCGTGTCCGTTCGGGCCATTAGGTCCCCAGCCAGAGCAATCACTTCGCGCTTCAGTCCCCGGGCGCGCCTCGCGTGTCGGGCGACAGCCTTGGCGTCCATCCCCCTTGACTCGCGCGTTATCTCAGCGGCCAGTTCCGAAAGTTCGGATTGAGGCAGATTCTGGTCCATCATCAGCACCTGCTGATTAACTCCGCCGCCCCTAAGCACCAGGACCATAAGGACCTGGCGGCCATGCGTCGAGATCAACTCCAGATGCTTAAAGATCGCAGTCTCGGCATGGGGTGTGGTAACCAGCGAAGCGACGCTGGTGTGCTTTGCCAGGACGGACGCAGCGAGGCTCAGCCATTCTTCGAGGTTGCCTCCGGCTTGATGGAACTGGTGGCTAATGGTGTGCTTTTCGTCGGCCGGCAGGTCTATCTCGCCCAATAGCCGGCG
>CAYGCA010000062.1:0-7525 GCA_964348265.1 uncultured Anaerolineaceae bacterium
CGGCGGCGACCACGGCCACCGCCAGTACAAGGAAAGGGATGCTGAGCTGCACGTCGGCAATCCGGCCGAGGATGGCGTCGGTTCGTCCACCGTAGTAGCCCGAGATAAGCCCCAGGGTCACGCCAACCCCACCCGAAAGGATGACAGCAGCGGCGCCTGCGATCAGCGAGATTCGAGATCCATGGATGACACGACTCAGGAGATCACGGCCCAAGGTATCCGTCCCCAGCAGATGCTCAGGGCTTCCGCCGGGCAGCCAGGCAGGCGGGCGCAACCGCAAAGCCAGGTCCTGTCTCAGCGGGTCGTGAGGGCTCAAAACCGGCGCGAAAAGGGCGAGGAGTATGACGAGTACGACGATCGCCAATCCCGTGCGCGCCGTGCCGCTTCTGGCAAGCTGACGGAAGCTCACCGCAGGCCGCGTCCGGCGCGATTGGGAACCGCCGCCGGAATAGAGGCGGGGCTCCATTTGCAAACCGAGTTGAGGCCTCAGACCTGTTTCTCCCACAATCGTACCCTCGGATCGAGCCAGGCATAGGCGAAATCAACGGTCAGATTGAGCAGCACCGTAATGGTGGCGATCACCGCGACGTAGGCTTGGATTACCGGCAGATCGCGCGCAGTGATCGACTGAACTGCCAGCCGGCCCATACCTGGATAGGCGAAGATCGTTTCGGCGATCAATGATCCTCCCAGGAGAACGGACACCTGAAGCCCGATGGCCGTTACCACGGGGATGGCAGCGTTCTTGAGAGCATGAGCAGTGAGGACTCTGGCTGGGGTTAGCCCTTTGCCCCGTGCCGTCCGGATGTAGGCTTCCGCCATGACCTCAAGCAGGCTGGATCTCAGCAGGCGAGTGATGGTGGCCATAAAGAATGAGCCAACGGTAATCCCGGGAAGGATCAAGCTCTTCCAACCTCGCGACCCTGAGACAGGGAACCACCGCAGCCAGACGGCGAAGATGAGAATAAGCAGGGTGGCCAACCAGAAGCCAGGGACGGCCTGCCCCAAAAGGGCGGAGGCTCGCGCGGCTGCGTCGAGGAGGGAATCCTTCTTATAGGCTGCGACTATCCCCAGTGGAACGGCGACGAGCAAAGAGAACAAGAAGGCCACGCCCGTCAATCGAAGAGTCGCCGGCAGCCGCTCAAGTACGAGCGGCAGGGCTTGAGTGCGGTGGCGATAGGAATAGCCAAAATCACCCTGCAGGGTGCGTGAAATGAAGCGCAGATACTGAATTGGGATAGGCCGGTCAAAGCCCATCTGGCGACGGAAGAGTTCTACATCTTCCTTTGGCGTGTTAAGGGGCAAGAGTGTAGAGACCGGATCGCCGGAAAGATGAATAAGCAAGAACACCACGACGGAAACTCCAATGAGTACCCCAAGAGCATGCATGAGCCTTTGAAGAATGTACTGCAGCATCATTCGGACCTGGGTTAGCGGGCAGCCCAGTCACAAACGGGGACCGCGCAACGTATAGACACCCGAATCCCTACCTGTCGAGACTGATGTTCGAGGCGATGATGGCCAGAGAAACGTGGGGCCTGAAGCCATCAACGTCTGAGGCCAGACCGACCAACTGAGTAGTGGTCCAGCCGTAAATGCCTACCGGATTCTCATGTGTAAGCCGACTGATCTGGCCGTAGATTCCCGCCCGTTCTTCCTGATCCAACGTGGAATTGGCCTCCTGAATGAGTTCTGTGATCTCCGCGTCGCAGTAGCGCGAGATGGAACCCTCGCACGACAGGAAGGATTCAATACTGGCAGGGTCGGGTGAAGTTCCCCAACGCGCTCTCCATATTGGGCTTTGGCTCCTTGAGACCCAGCTCTCATTGAATTGGGCTAATTCGAGCTCTCGGATCTGAACCCGGATACCTACTTCCGCTAGCTGACCGACCACGGCGAGCGCTTCGTCGGTCATGTCAGCCGTGGCAACGTCCATGACGATCGAGAAGCCATCCGCGTAGCCTGCCTCTGCCAGCAGTCGCCGCGCCTCGACGGGATCATAGCGGTAGGGCATAACTTCTGGATCGTAGCCCAGGACGGAGGGTCCGATCGGGCTGGCGATGCGGACGCCATATCCGCCAAGCAGGTTCTCGATAATGCTCTCAATATCCACCGCGAAGTTAATCGCCCGACGAACCGCTACGTCGTTGAAGGGGCTCTCGGGATTATCGGCTGTCACGAAGAAGTAGGTCTGGTTCGGCGTAGGGGAGCTGCTCACCCGCTTACCGGCCTGCTCGACGACCCTAACCTGATCGGGGGGCAGATCCTGCACAATGTCTGCCCCCCCGACAATCAGTTCAGCCACTCTGGTCGAGGCCTCGGTAATCGGCCGAAAGACGACCGTTTCAACCAAAGGTTTTCCCTTCCAGCTGCCTTCCCAGTAGTCCGGGTTGGCCTTGAGTGTGAGATGGTCGTCTCGAACCCACTCAACAAATTTGAATGGCCCGGTCCCTACAGGGTTGCTGGCGATGAACTCATCTCCATATTCTGTGGTGTGTCCCGGAGGCAAGATGTAGAGTTCGGTAAGCCGATCGAAGACCGTTCCATCCGGCCGGTTGAGGTGTAGTCTGACCGTCAACTCATCCACCACACTGACAGACTCAATAAACGTGTAGTTGGAACGCAGGCCGGAGTTCAGTTCCTCGTCTAGGATTCTCTCAATGCTGAACTTCACTGAATCCGCGTTGAATGGCTCACCATTGTGGAACGATACTCCGCCTCGCAAGGCCAACTCAATCGTCGTATTGTCGAGGATCCTCCAGGACTCCGCCAGCCCGGACACGATCTCGCCGTCGAAACCTCGGCTGAGCAGCGTGTCGAAGAGGGCCTCCACGATCGAGGCTCCCGCCTGCTGGTACACAAAGTAAGGATCCAAGCTCTCTGCTTCCGCAGAGAGTGCGATCGTCAGTGCCCCCTGAGGGCCGAGTCTCTTGTCCTCAATCATGGGTGCTGGCCTCTGGCCACAGGCGGCGGCGAGGGAGACAATCATGGAAAGAACCCATCGATGAATCGTAGGCCTAGGCGAATCCATTGATCCGAATCCTTTGGGTGCCGGGGATGGCAGCTGAAACCTCTTTCAGAGTGGGGATGAGGGGCCTCCCATTCTGAGTCGGGGCGCAGAGGAGCTGAAGGCCCGCGCCTGTTTCAATGACAGAACACGGCCAAGGGAAGGGCGGCCCTAATCCTCCCCTTGGCCCTCAGCGTGACAAGAGTCCAATTCCAAAGCTGCAAACCTGCCTCCCGATCACCTTGCATGTGGGTCGTAAGGATCACGGTCCGACAGCCAAACTCAGAGCATTCATCTCATGGAATGCCTGGCGCAGGTCGGGATAAAGCCGTTTGTAGAGGGAGAAGTAATGGGTGTACTCATGATGGCGTTCAGGATCGGGGTGAAGGCTCTCTTCGATATGGACCATCTTATCGACGCTTGAGGGGATATCAGGAAAGACCTCTGAGCCGACCCCAGCGAGCGCAGCCGCCCCCAAAAGGGCGGCTTCCGTGACGCGCGGTACGGCGACGATGAGGTTGGCGGCATCCGCCTTCATCTGATTCCAGAATTGACTCCGGGCCTGGCCCCCACACACTCGCAGCTCTACGATGTTCACCCCTGCTTCGAGCACAGGTTCCGCGACATGCCTTAGTGCATATGCCGCCGATTCCAGGACCGCCCGAGCGAGATGGTCGCGCCTGTGACGGAGAGAGAGTCCGAAGAAGACGCCTCGCGCTCGTGGATCCCAAACGGGTGACCGCTCTCCGGCGAGATAGGGCAGGAAGATGAGTTCACCAGCTCCAATCGGGATGTTCGCTGCTCGGCGAATGACTTGCTCATGAGTCGTCCCCTTGGGTTCGAGGGCTTCGATATACCAATCGAAAGCCTTCCCCAGGGCCGACATGGATCCGCCAATAATCACCTGTCCTGGGAGTATCGCCGGGCCAGAATGCAATCCCTTGACCTGCACGGCTTCGTTCCAGCAGAGCGCGAAGCCGCCGGCTGTTCCCCCGGTATCCACGGCTCGCCCGGCCGCCGTAATTCCAGCGCCGATGACCGTCTCCATCCCATCGTTCACCCCGGCAACGACCGGCAGTCCCTTCTTGAGTCCTGTAGCGGCATAGGCTGCTTCAGTCAGACCGCCAACCCGCGTTCCAACCTGCAGCAAGGGTGGAGCCAGTCCTGGCTCCAGGCCGGCTGCCTCCATCTGGTGCATAGGAAAGGGATCATAGGCACCGAAGCAGGAAGCGACAGCCCGCCCGGACAGGCGAAAGGCTATGAAATCCCAGGCGGATAGAAACCATTTGGCCCTTCGATACAGGTCAGGTCGATGCCGACGGAGCCACATCGCTTTTGGTAAATACGAGTATGGGGACAGAGGTTGGCCCAGACGTTCGGAGAGTTCGCGCTGCTCCACTATGCTCCGGTTGTCCATCCAGGAGAGGGCTCCAAGGAGCGGCTGCCCAACCTGGTCCACCATCACCAGCGTCGGGCCTTGACCGCCAACGCACACTGCGGCGATCTCATCAGGTCGAATCCGCCGGGTGACCCTGCGAATGCAAGCGCAGACGACTTGCCACCAATCGTCGGGGTCCTGCTCGGCCCAGCCCGGACCTCCGTCGGTATGGATAGGATAGGTGCCCTCGCCCAAGTGGACTAGGTTGCCCTCCAAGTCAAAGAGGCCGGTCTTGGCCTTCGTAGTGCCAAGATCGACTCCCAGAAGATATCGTTTAGAGGAGGCGTCTTGAGAGGCTGACATAGCATGGCTCGCGGAGGCTGATTAATTACTCGCGATCATCGCTGCTCTGCGGCCAGGGTATCCACTTTGGCCGCCGATCGTTCCAACGAGCGTACGAGTAGTTGAGTACTTTCGAGGTTCATGGCCGCGAGGGCCCTGGACCTCGGGGCGAAAGGCCAGATTGCACACTTCGGAATCCTGTGGGACAGGCGGCTTAGACGCGTTGCCAGTCGAAGTTGGACACCCGTCGACGTTTGACCTACAGAGTTCCAATCTGACACATCTTCGGTGAGACTATGTTCCCTGGCGGGCTAGGGTGCCCCCTACAGACCGCTCGGGAACTATATCACACGAACTGCCCGGAATTCGCCCGGCAGTAGCGCCTGTGTTCAGATTGGGCCTCCGAGGGAGAAACCGGAAACTCTGGAAATCACTCACACCAAAGCCAGCGCATAGGCACCCAGCAGGTTGCTGCCGGGAACAGGCGCGGAAATTCAAGGACGGGTTTCCTCCTCGCTTCTTTCGGAGGCGAAACCCGTCCGCCAATTCAGTGGGCCGTTCAGGGAATTCGATTAGGCGCAGCCAGACCTGAATCCTTGATTGCGAGCTGTGGCCCGGCCTAGTCACCCTTGGGGGTGGCGGCCTGCGTTCCACGACGACGCCGGCGAATAGCCCAAGCGGCAAGCAGTGCGGGCAGAGCCAGCAAGATTATCGCCACTGGCACCACGTAGATGATGACCCAGATGATCGCGTTGCCGAGGACCTGTAAGGTGCGTACCAAGGCTTCGACAGCGCTCTTGGCCGTACCTTGAGGCGACCAACCCGCGATTTGGATCGGCTGGGCGGCCACATCCGGAATCAGCTCTACGCTGATGGAAGAAAGCCGTGCGGATTGCTCCAAGAACTGGATGCGCCCTCGGATGACCTCGATTTCTTCACGCACGCGCCTGAGGTCTTCAAAAACTCTAAGAACATCCTCGGTCTTGACCGCCGAGGCCATGATTTCCCGTAGTTGTTCCTCGGCGGCCTCAAGATTCGTTAGCCGAGATTGAAGATCCGTGAATTCTTCGGTTACGTCCTGACCGCTCACGCTCTCATTGCGTACTTCGGTCGCGTCGCGTTTGATGCGCTCGAGCGCCTCGTCCAGCCGCTCGGAGGGAACTCGGATCGTAATGGAGGCCTGGTCGGCGACTAGATTATTGGGACCAAAGGTCGATTGGAACACATTGGAGGCTACGACGAAGCCATCCATCTCCTGGGCCATGCGGCCGATCGCTTCCACGGAGGCTGCCGGATCGGGGACAACCACCGCCAGGTTGGCGTTGCGGATGACGAGCCGTTCTTGAGGAACTTCCCCACTCATGAATCTGGCGTCGGCGTCGGCAGCGACCGGCGCTTCTGCCAGCATCTCGACCTCCTCAACCACATCGACCGCCACGCCGGGCTCAAAGGCCGGCGCGACTCGGTCGGCCTGGGGTAGAGCTGCGCTGCAGGCCACGAGGACTGAGGACAGAATGATTAGCAGCGGAAGGAGCATGCGTTTGTTTTTCATTAGGGTGTCCTCCCTAGTAGGTGCCAAAGCTGGGTTGTCAACACATAAGACGTTGCCTGCGCTTCGAAAGTTCCGGCTCACCAACCTGCGATCAGCCTCAGCGCTTGCCGCTCCGGGAGCCCAGCCTCCAACATGCGCTCTTGCACGTCCTTGACGTCGTAGATAACCCGGCGGCCTTCCCAGGTCCCCTGATCAAGGTCGAGGATGGCATACGATGCTCGGGGATCCATGTCGCGCGGCTGGCCGATGGAGCCCGGGTTCAAGATCATCTTTGGATTAAGAGCAATCGGAGCCTGCCAGCGGACTGGATGTAGCGCGGCCCTGGTCTGCTCCGAAGAGCGTACGAACATCAAGGCGTAGTGCGAATGTCCGATCAGGCAGTAATCAGTCTTCAAGATGTCGAAGTTCTGGTCAGCGGTTAGCGGGTCGAGAATATATTCCCAAACAGGGGCGCGTGGACTGGCATGAACCAAGGTGAAGGAATCCAAGTCAACCTGTGTGGGCAGCGAAAGGAGGTAGCTTTCGTTTTCGGGGGTCAGCCTCTCCCGCGTCCAGCTGGCTGAGATCCGAGCGTCCTCATTGAATCGTGACAAGGGGATCTGGCCAAGGGCCGCCTGGTCATGGTTGCCGATGAGACAGATCAGGTTGGGGAGCGATCGGACAAGATCAATACAATCGTTTGGATCCGGACCGTATCCAACGAGATCCCCCAGACACCAAACAGCATCATAAGGTAGGTCTTCTTGCTCTTCTGCGCCTGCGTCCTTGAGAACCGCTTTGAGCGCGGTCAGGTTGGAATGGATATCCGAGATCACCAAGACTTTCATTGGTAGCATGGTAGCACGGAGGGAGCGTGAAGGGAAGTTCTTGTGACCCCATGGTGGCTGACGTATAATCGAGCTTTGTAGATGCCAATCTTTGACGAGAGCAGCCTCGAGTTCTCGAGCCACAGTCCTGAGCAAACGATAAGGCTTGGCGTCAGACTGGGCGAACTGCTTCGCCCCAGCGACGTCGTATGTCTGGCCGGGGACCTCGGCTCGGGTAAGACAACGTTCGCCCAAGGGATCGCGCGCGGCTGGGGATCACTTGATTCAGTGACGAGTCCGACCTTTGTCCTGTTGAATCAGTACAGGCGAGCCGATTCCGCCCGACTTTATCATTTCGATGCGTTCCGCCTCGCCGGAGGCGCAGAGGCCGAGGATCTTGGGTTAGGCGAGCTGCTGGAAAACGGCGGGCCAATCATGGT
>CAYGCA010000062.1:7535-7983 GCA_964348265.1 uncultured Anaerolineaceae bacterium
CGCGGAGCAGGCGCAGGTCCCGCTCGAACACCTGGGCCTGGTGGCTGGAGCGCGTGATGGAGATCCTGCCTGGCCATTGCCTCTGGGTGAAGCTGCACTGGATCGACGAGTTGCGCCGCGGACTGCGCTTCGAGGCGCGCGGCCCAAGCTATCAGCGATTGTTGCGGGAGTTTCGCCAGGCAGCCTTTGGAGGCTGAATTGCTACTAGCCATCGACACTGCCACCCAAAGGGTTGGCATTGCCCTTCACGACGGCTCTGAAATCCTGGCTGAGCATGTTTGGGCTGGGCACCAGCATCATACGGTGGAGCTGGCGCCGGAGGTCGTTCTCCTGCTGCGGCGCACTCAGGTCGGTGTGGGGGATCTGAAAGCCGTTGCAGTCGCTATGGGGCCGGGCTCCTACACAGGTTTGAGGATCGGCATGGCATTGGCAAAGGGCATCGCGCTGG
>CAYGCA010000062.1:8001-17011 GCA_964348265.1 uncultured Anaerolineaceae bacterium
TGCCGTTGGTGGGCATCCGGACGTTGGACATTCTCGCCCAGAGCCAGCCTCCACGGGAAGGGCCGATGCTGGCCGTACTGCGAGCGGGAAGAAGACGTTTCGCAGGCGCATGGTACGGATGGGAGTCAGGAGGCTGGAAGGAGCAATCGCCAGTCGAAAGCTTCACATGGGAGGACGTTCTCGGGCGAATCGAGGCCAGTACGTACGTTTGTGGTGAGATCAGCGCCCAGGATCGTCAGGCGCTGCGCGGTCAACGCCAGGTGGTATTGGCCTCACCCGCAGACTGCCTGCGTCGCCCAGGCTTCCTAGCTGAACTAGCATACGAGAAGCTGCGTCAGGGCGCAGACCATGAGCCGGCGAAGTTATCCCCTACCTATTTGGGCAGGTTGACCGGAGGGAAGGCGGGATAGAAAAGGCCACACACATTTCTATCCGTGAAATGACTCTCGGCGATCTCCCGGCTGTCTTGGACATCGATCGCCGGTCATTCAGTCTACCGTGGACTGAGCGGAGCTATCGATTCGAAATCCTGGAGAACCCAGCCTCGTACCTGCTCGTTGCAGAGAGAGATGGATTTGCGCAGCCAAGCGTGGCCGGGTATGTCGGTTTCTGGTCAATGCTCAGCGAGGCCCACATCAGTACATTGGCCGTGCACCCGCTTGAGCGGGGCAGGGGTATAGGTGTGCGCCTGCTGGACGAAGCGCTCAGACAGGCTCAAAGCCTGGGGGCGCAGGTGGCCACGCTGGAGGTACGGGTATCGAACCGCATCGCAATTCGCCTGTACCAAAAGTTCGGTTTTGAGGTCGTCGGCAGACGAAAAGGGTACTATTACGACAATAAGGAGGAAGCCTTGTGATGGCCTTACCCGAGCTCCGCCTGCGCCCTATCGTCGCTCAGGGAGGTGGAGTCTGAAGGCGCAACAGATTCTGGGAGAGGTTCGAGAGGAAGTGGTAAACTGCACGGCCTGTCGGCTTCATCAGGCCAGGAGGAATGCCGTCCCAGGGGAGGGGCCAGCAGACGCGGAAATCATGTTCATCGGTGAGGGGCCCGGTTTCCATGAAGATCAACAGGGCAGACCTTTCGTGGGAGCTGCTGGCCGTTTCTTGGAGGAACTATTGGCCGAGAACGGCTTCAAGCGCGACCAGGTATATATCACAAACTTGGTGAAATGTCGTCCCCCCGGGAATCGAGATCCCCGCGAGGATGAATTGACCACCTGCACCGGGAAGTACCTGGATCGGCAGATAGAAGCTATCAACCCCAAGCTTGTTGTGACGCTCGGCCGCTTTTCGATGGCGCGCTTCATACCAAACGCCAAGATCAGTCAGATCCATGGTCAGCCTAGATCCGTCAGCGGCCGGTTGATTTTGCCCATGTATCATCCTGCGGCTGCCCTCCATCAGCCTGCTCCGCATTGTGGAGGAGGATTTCGCCAAGCTTCAAGCGATGCTCGCCCATGCGGGCCCTCCGGATGACTCTCACGCTGAGTCGGCTGATGATCCGCAACAGCTGAACCTCTTCTAAGGATTGTTAAATCGAGGAGACCTGAGCGAACAATGTCAACCGATTCACAGCCTCTTCCCTCCGCGGCCCAATCCCTGATTGACCGCTTCAAATCACGCCAGGCCACGGTTGGTATCATCGGGCTCGGCTATGTAGGTCTTCCATTGGCTGTCGTCTTTGCCAAGGCTGGCTATCGGGTTGTCGGAATCGATTCCAGCCGCGAGAAGATCGAGGCTATCCGGCGCGGGGAAAGCTATCTTTTGGATGTCCCTTCAGCCGACTTGGCCGAATGCATCCGGTCTGGACAACTGTCGGTTTCGGTATCCTATCAGGCCTTGGCTGGCGCGGACGGAGTGAGCATCTGTGTCCCCACCCCCCTGCGTAAGACGGGCGACCCAGATTTGTCGTTCATAATATCGACGGTTGAATCGCTGCGGGATTACCTCCGACCTGAGATGGTGGTTGTCCTTGAATCCACGACCTATCCAGGCACTACGCGAGAGATCGTGCTGACCGAGCTAGAATCCACCGGACTGAGGGTTGGCGAGGCAATATTCCTTGCCTTCTCACCCGAGAGGGTGGACCCAGGCCGAAAGGATTGGACTACCGTCAATACCCCAAAGATCATCGGCGGTATCACAAGTGCCTGCACCCAGGTTGCGGCTGAATTCTACGGCCAGGCTATCCAGCCCATCGTGACTGTTTCCTCCACCGAGGTGGCCGAGATGGCCAAGCTGCTTGAGAACACCTTTCGAGCTGTCAACATCGCCATGGCAAATGAAATGGCGTTGATGTGCGAACGGCTGGGAATCGATGTTTGGGAAGTGATCGAGGCCGCTGCCTCCAAGCCCTTCGGCTTCATGAAGTTCAAGCCGGGGCCGGGGTTGGGTGGTCATTGCATTCCGGTCGATCCGATCTATCTCTCCTGGAAACTCAAGACTGTCAAATACAACGCTCGCTTCATTGACTTAGCGAGCGAAATAAACACAGCTATGCCTCGGTATGTAGTCGGCCGGGTTCAGAATCTGCTCAACGAGCAGGGAAAGCCGCTCCACGGCGCCAGACTACTGGTCATGGGCGCGGCCTACAAAGCTGACGTGGCTGATACCCGCGAATCACCGGCACTGGATGTAATTGGCCTGCTCCTAGAACAGGGGGGCGAGGTTGAATACTTCGATCCTCATGTTCCCTCGATTGAACATGAGGGCTGGAACATGCGTTCCGTGGCCGATGTCGAAAACGCCGCGCGCGGCGCCGATTGCGTCATCATCCTCACCGACCACAGTGACGTCGACTACGCTGGGATTGCTGACAGCGCCCCTTTGATTTTCGACACTCGGAATGTAGTGGCTGATACCATAGGCGAGCGGCCCAATGTGGTGAAGATGTAGTGAGTCTCTACCTGGTTACTGGCGTTGCGGGCTTCATAGGGGCCAAAGTCGCTGAACAGCTCATCGAGGCGGGCCATGATGTCGTCGGCCTTGATAACCTTAGCCACACCTACGACCCCAAGCTGAAAGATTGGCGCCTAGCGCGGCTCCAGCGAAAAGGGAACTTCACCTTCCACCAGGTCGATATATGTGAGGCAGAGGCCCTCAACGGCGCGTGGGGCGACAAGACCTATGCTGCGGTGATCAACCTGGCGGCGCGCGCCGGGGTTAGGTCCAGCTTGGCGGATCCCTGGGCCTACTCGGAGACGAACGTGACAGGGACCCTCAACGTCCTTGATTTGTGCCGCCGCCAAGGCGTTCCGAAATTCGTTCAGGCCTCAACCTCGAGCCTGTATGGAGAACATAATGTTCGGCCTTTTCGTGAGGATGCGGACACAAGTCGACCGCTGTCTCCCTACGCGGCCTCCAAGGGGGCGGCTGAGCTGCTTTGTCACAGCTATCATCACCTCTATGGCCTCGACATGACGATCCTGCGTTATTTTACGGTTTATGGTCCGGCGGGTCGACCAGACATGAGTATCTTCCGCTTCGTTCAGTGGATTGCTGAAGGCCACCCGGTAAGGATCTTTGGCGATGGCCAGCAGGAGCGGGACTTTACCTATGTCGACGATATTGCGCGCGGCACACTGGCAGCCCTGAGGCCGATGGGATACGAGATCATCAACCTTGGAAGCGATAGGCCACAGAGCCTGATGCAGGTGATTCAGCACATCGAAGCCATCCTGGGAAAACAAGCCTTCATCCAGCGCCTGGAGCGAGCCCCGGCCGATGTAAGTGCAACTTGGGCAAACATCGATAAGGCCGATTCGCTGCTGGGCTGGGGACCAAGGACCAGCATCGAGGACGGCCTCCAGGCGTGCGTGGCCTGGTATCTCGCCGAACGCTCGTGGGCCAGCCGGGTTGACACCGCTGATTGAGACCCAAATGCCGGGCGCACTTCCTCCTTCAGCGCGGGCAAGTTTGGCGCGGATCCTTCGCAATCCCCTTCTCCAGAGAGTCATTCGGAATTCGGGCTACCTCTTCAGCGCCAATACGATCTCTGCCGCCCTAAGCATGGTGCAAAGCGTGCTGGCTGCACGCCTTCTGGGTGTGGCGGGCTTCGGAATGCTGGGGGCTATTACGGTCTTCGCCAGTGTGATTAACCGAGTCACCTCCTTCCGGATGGGCGAACTGGTCATAAGTTACGTCGGCCATTTCACCGCCAGCGGGAAGGACCGCCATGCGGCAGCCGTCTTCAAGGCTGCTGGATTGGCCGAGATCGGCAGTTCGCTGTTGGCATTCGGCGCTTTGCTTGTCTTGGCTCCCCTGGGCGCTAGGGTGCTCATCCATGACTCAAACATGGCCGGTTTGTTTGGCCTATATGGCCTGATCTTGCTGGCGAACTTGATGGCTGAAAGCTCCACTGGACTGCTTCAAATCCTCGACCGATTTCGGACGATCGCAGTCCTGACAGTCGCCCAGAGTGTGTTTACGCTGCTGCTCATTATCGGCGCCTTCGTCTATGACGGTGGGCTTAGAATGATTGTCATCGCCTATCTGATCGGCAAAACCGTATGGGGATTGTCCGTCGCAGGAGCCGCACTCTGGGAGGCTGGCCGACGCTGGGGGAGCGGGTGGTGGAGAACTCCACTGTCCCTGCTGCGAGGAAAACGCCGGGAGATGGCGCGCTTTGCGTTCAGCACAAACCTTACCGGATCCTTCACCCTTCTGACGCGCGACAGCCAGGTCCTTTGGCTCGGCGCATTCAGCACGCCGGTCCAGGTCGGCTACTATAAGGTCACACTTGCCATCCTCAACTTTCTCTTCATTCCAATTCAGCCTCTCATCAATACGACTTACCGGGAAGTAGCTCGCGAAGTTGGCCACCAGCAGTGGAGGAATGTCCGTTATCTGCTCCGGACAGGGAGCCTGCTCGCCACCGCTTTTTCAGTGCCGGCAGCAGTGGGCTTGGCTGTGCTGGGACCTTGGGTGGTATCGCTTTGGGGGGTTGAATTCCTGCCGACCTCTTACACAAGCCTGCTTATCCTGCTCGTGGGGGTGACCGTCGTCAATATCTTCTACTGGAATCGAACTGTGCTGCTGCCCTTGGGACTGCCGAGTGTGCCCACGCTGGTGTATTTCATGGCTACCGTGCTCAATATCATAGGGATCGTGTTGCTCGTTCCAAAAATGGGAGCGCTGGGGATGGCTGCCTTGCTTAGCGGTTTCTTCCTGGTGACGACCCTGGCGCTAGTGTTGGTCACACGCGTCGAGTTGAAAAGGGCCGCGCGCTTGTCTGCTCTCGCGGCTGGAGATTGAGGCTGTCATGCGAATCGCCTGCATTGCGGCCTCAAGTGTTCCCTCGCTGACGGCGAACTCGATCCAGGTGATGAAGGTCTGCCAGGCGCTCGTGCAGCTAGGCCATTGTGTTCAAGTTTGGCTTCCAGGCAGAACGCCCAAGACGCCATGGTCCGACCTGGCCGATCATTATGGCCTGAGCGTGGAGGTTCCGATTGAGTGGATGCCGTCGGCCGGGCTCCTGCGGCGATACGACTTCGGTCTCCAGGCGGTTTTGGCCGCCTGGCGTTGGAAACCGGATCTCTATTATGTGTGGCTATATCAGGCTGCGGCCTTGGCCTCCACCCTAGGATTGCCAACTTTGCTTGAGATGCACGATCGGCCCTCCGGGGCTCTTGGGCCCTGGCTATTCCGTATGTTTCTTTGGGGCAGAGGCGCTCGACGGACGCTATGTACCACCGAAGCTCTCCGTGCCTGGCTGGAGGCGGCCTGCGGAACTCGACTCCAGCCCCCTTTCACTCAAGTGGCGCCCAACGGCGTGTCAATAGAGAGCTATCGTGATCTCCCACAGCCCGCCGAAGCTCGGCGGCGTCTCGGGTTGCCAGACCGCTTCACGGCGAGCTACACGGGGCATTTGTACGAAGGGCGCGGCGTGGGCTTGATGATCGAACTTGCCGTGCGGCATCCTGAGATATCCTTCGTTTTGGCTGGCGGCGAACCAGAGGCGGCGGCTGCGTGGCGAGGGAGGTTAGAGGCCGCAGGGGCGAAGAACGTGACCATGCTCGGGTTCCTTCCGAATATCCGCTTGCCTCTCCTGCATGCCGCCAGCGACGTCCTTCTGATGCCCTATGCGCGAAGCATCGCCGTCAGCAGTGGCGGCGATACGTCGGCCTTCGCCAGTCCAATGAAAGCCTTCGAGTACCTGGCGGCTGGTAGGGTAATCCTTTCCAGTGATCTCCCCGTCTTTCGCGAAATCCTAAACGCGCGGAACGCCGTTCTCCTTCCACCGGAGGACATTGATGCTTGGGATCGAGCTCTGGGCGAGTTGGCACGTAACCCGGCCCGTCGAGCGTCACTGTCGGAAAGGGCAAAGCGCGACGCGTCAGCATTCAGCTGGCGCCGACGCGCCCGCCGAGCGATCGAAGACCTTGGGGATTGAGATGAGTCGCCCGAACGACGATGGACGCTGGGCGAGGCTGAGGTCTTCCCCACTGATTTGGGCACTCCTGGTGGGGCTCGCTGGAGTGTTGGTTAGGGTCTTGCTCTTGTACGCCTATGAGCCCATCTCATACGGCGATACACCCTCCTATCTTCGCCTGGCTGAGGTATTGTCGAGATTGACGCTCGAGAAGTATGACGGGACCCGAGTGCCGGGCTATCCGGCCTTCCTTGCCCTTCTTGGCATGGACCCGGGGCGGGTATGGCTTGCCCAACTTGCACTTGGCTGGGCGACCTCGATGATCCTGTACTGGCTGACCTTGAGAACGACCGGAAGCGCATTGCTGGGGGCACTCATTGCCATCCTCTACAATGTTCTCCCCGGCCAGCTCCTTTTCGAGGCGAATCTCCTCACAGAAACCCTGACCTCGACTCTTGTGGCGACCGCGCTGGCTTTGTTGGTTGCGCTTGATAAAGCGAGGCGAGCGAACATCGATCTGGTCTTGGCGGCTGCGCTGGGTGTGGTCGCTAGTGTGGCGGGGCTTGTGCGGCCGCTCTTCTTTCTCCTTCCCGTTTGGCTGACCCCATTTGTCGCAACGAGCGGGATCTCGGAATGGGGTCGAAGATCGCTTCGCTTTGTGGTCTTCATGATTGGGCCGATCCTTATCCTGGGAGGCTGGCTCAGTTTCATGCGCTCTCATTACCGGGTCTGGTCGCCGACTGTAATGGGTGGCTACCATCTCGTGCAGCATACCGGAGAATTCTTCGAATACCTTCCGGATGAGGAAGCTGTTATCCGTGACACATATCTCAAATACCGCGACGCGCAAATTGCAGAGAGAGGTGCCCAGGTCAACGCTATCTGGGACGCGATTCCGGAGCTCAGCCAGGCCTCTGGGCTCAGCTTCTACGCCTTATCGCGAAAGATGCAGCAGCTTTCAATTCAGCTAATCCTGGAGCACCCAGCCCTATATCTCCGCAATGTTGTCGAAGGATGGATTGCTTTTTGGAAGGCTCCAGTCTACTGGCGTCCCGATGCGATGTCAGTGGAGTTTGTGAGGCTCGTATTCAGCGGTATTGCTGTGGCGGGCAGGTTGATGACAGTGGCTGCCAATGGCCTGTTCCTTCTGCTTTCAGCCCTGGCACTGTTAAGCAGTCGGGCGCGTTCCCGGCTGAATGTTGATCGGTACGCGCTGGCGGCAGGCGGACTGGTACTGGCCACATCGATCGTTCAAACGCTGGCGGACCATGGAGATAACCCCCGTTTTCTGGTACCCTTGCAAATGATCGTGACCTTCACCGTTGCGCGAGCCGTCTGGCACGGGGCAAAGGGTAAGGAGTCCTATGGCCAGTGAGTTTCTGCCCCGCATCCGGCCTTGGATAGCATGGGTGCTAGGGGCCCTGGCAGTCAGCATAATCCTTGCCATCATGGATCCCGCCGGCGGCGCCCCTTCAGCTTGGCCAGCGTACCTAGCCATCTCGCTGATCTGCGCAGCCCTCATTCGCCTCAGTTGGACCTGGATCGAGGGGCGTGCAGCGCCGCCCTGGCTGATCGGTGCGCTTGCCCTTGCTTTGTCTTTGCGTCTCATTCTGGCGTTCGGATTAACATCGGCACTTCCGGTGTTCGGCTACGAGAGAGAACATCAGCAGGCAGGCTACTTGTTTCCAGATGCCTATAGGCGAGATCATGACGCCTGGGATCTGGCTGAATCCGGACAACCACTTTGGTCGGCTCTCACGAGCCCAGTGAGAACCGATCAATACGGCGGCCTGCTCTTCCTGAGCGCTGCCGCGTATCGGTTCTTGGATCCTGGCACGCATCGTCCCCTGTTGATAGCGGTTCTGGCTGCAACTATCTCTTCCTTGGCAGTGGTGTTCATCTGGCGGTTCACCTCCTTGGCTTTCGGCGAAAGGGCGGCAGCCCTGTCAGCCTGGATCGCAGCCTTGTATCCCGAGGCGGTGATGCTTGGGGCATCCCAGATGCGAGAACCGTTCACCGGCACGGGCCTCTCGTTGGCCCTTTGTGGATACGCTCTAGCTCGCCGAAATAGCGTCCGGACCGGGCTAAACGCCCTAGTCCTTGGGGTTGTTCTTACCTTGTTTGTGTCGCCGCCTTTCGGATTCGCCTGTCTGGCAGTCGTGGGACTGGCCTGGATTTGGGAAGGGAGACTTGATTCCCTACGAAACAGATGGGTGCCGGTCATCATAGGGGTATTGGCAGTTATTGCCTTTGTCCTTACCGTCGCTGCGTGGTTCAAGCTTACTGACTGGCCGGAGATCGAGGTGGGCGCACTGTTGAATTGGTGGTTCTCAGCCGGCGCCGACTACGAGCTCTTCGAGTTGGCCAGGGGATCAGGGTGGGTTCAGAAGCTCTTCCGTATCACCCCGCAGTGGGCGCATGGCCCGATGGCGGCCGGCTATGGCTTGGTTCAGCCATTCCTGCCCGCGTCGATCATGGACAATACGGGCGCACCGTTGTTTCGAGCGATCGCCATTTGGCGGTCCCTGGGCTGGTTCCTGTTGCTGCCTTTCTTGATCTACGCCCCTTTCGCCTCCCTTGGCACCAAGAAGTGGAGGAGCCTGCCGCTTTACTTCTCAATTGTCGTCTGGGCAACGGCTTT
>CAYGCA010000062.1:17021-17537 GCA_964348265.1 uncultured Anaerolineaceae bacterium
CACGCCGCGGGGAACGGTCTGCTTGCGAATTCCCCGCGGCACGTCCGGCGGGACTGAGCCGGGCCGGTGAGCACCTCTTCCTGGCAATCCAGGCCGCCCTGGCAGGCTGGGCTTGGGTTTACGCCCGTCGGGTGGGGAGCCCTTGGCTCCTTCGGGTGGCTGTCGTAGTAGGTTTTGCAACCCTCGCCTTTTTGCAGTGGGAGGCTGGTCGTTACTATCATCTGCCTCGTCTCGATCTCTGGGAGACAGTCGGATTAACGGGCGCTTTTAGTCTGCTTTTCTTGGGCGGATCCTACCTCAGGGATACACTCCGGGCGCGCAACCGGCGGCAGTTGACGGGTGGAGTGCCCGAGGTATAATTCAACGCTTGAATTTTGGTCTAGACTGCATTTCCAGGAGTTCCATTATGGCGAGAGCGCTCATCACAGGCATTACCGGCCAGGACGGATCCTACCTGGCGGAATTCCTGCTTAGTAAGGGGTACGAAGTTCACGGATTGATCCGTAAGTCGAGCAC
>CAYGCA010000063.1:0-6280 GCA_964348265.1 uncultured Anaerolineaceae bacterium
GTCGGGAATTTGCCGGTTAGAGGGGGACGCACGGTGGTGGAAGTGTAGGAGGATCAGTCGCTTATGCTTGAGAAGTATGACCTATTGATCAATGGGGTATGGCAACCCAGCCAGAGTGGTGAATATTTCGAGGTCATTAATCCGGCTAGTGGCGAGGTCGTCGCTCAATGCGCCCAAGCCGCTAGGGAGGAGCCCCGAGGCGCCATTCAGGCGGCCTATGACGCTTTCACCCGCTGGCGAGCCACTTCAGCCAAAGAGCGCGCCGCAATGATGCGCGCCGCGGCCTCGCTCTTTCGAGAGCGTTTGGAGGAGATTGCGGTCCTCCTTACTCGAGAGCAGGGAAAGCCTCTGCAGGATTCGCGCAAGGAACTCCGCTTTTCGGCCGAGGTCATCGACTACTATGCCGAGGAGGGAAGGCGCCTCTACGGAAAGCATTTCGCTGGCGACGGCACACCCACACATAGCTTCACCCTGAAGCAACCTGTGGGCGTGGTGGCGGCGATTACTCCTTGGAATTTCCCTGTTGATCTTCTCTCGTGGAAAGTAGGACCGGCGTTGGCCGTGGGCTGCACCATTGTGGCCAAGCCGCCGAGCGAGGCCCCTTTGGCGGCCATTGAATTCCTGCGTTGTTTCCATGACGTTGGCATTCCACCGGGGGTGATCAACATTGTGACTGGACCGGGCGACGAGGTCGGCGCTGAGCTTGTCCTCAATCCTCTAGCCCGGAAGATCGCCTTCACCGGCTCCACGCTCACCGGCCTATGGATCGCCCAGGAAGCAGCCAAGCAGCTCAAGCACGTTACCCTTGAACTGGGGGGCAGCGCGCCCATGCTTATTTGCCGGGACGCGGACCTCGACTTAGCAGTACCGCAGGCTGTTCGTCGGAGTTTTTCCCATACCGGCCAAATCTGTATCAGCGTTAATCGTGTCTTTGTACAGGAAGATCCGGCTGAGGAGTTTGCCGAGCGGTTCACAGAGGCAACCAAGAATCTCAGGCTTGGCGATGGCCTGGCCGTCCCTGACGCTGATATGGGGCCAATGATCAGTGAAGCAGGTCGCCAGACGGTGCGCGAGCATGTCGCTGATGCCCTCGAAAAAGGGGCCAAACTACTTACCGGCGGAGAGGAGCCGAAAGGCATCGAATTTGCCAAGGGCTTCTTCTATCAGCCAACCGTGTTGGCCGACGCGAGCTTTGAGATGCGTGTGATGCAAGAGGAGACCTTTGGCCCCGTTGCGCCCATCGCAACTTTCGAGACGCTGGATCAGGGGATCGAAATGGCGAATAACTCTCCTTATGGCCTGGCCGCTTATGTCTTTACGCGTGACCTGGACGCAGCCATGTATGCGGCCGAGAGATTGGACACCGGAGGAGTGGGGATCAACATAAACGACATCACCGACATCCGTGGGCCCTTCGGCGGTCGCAAGATGAGCGGGCTAGGGAGAGAGTTGGGCGAACCTGGAATCGACAGCTACCTTGAGTGGAAGCATGTCCGCGTGCGGCGCCAAGAACCACGCCTCTAGAGAAGGGACCATGCGGGTGTCAGATCTGTTTGCTGATCATAAGTCGATCATCGGCATGATCAAGCTGGTTCCGCTGCCGAGGAGGCTGCGCGTGGGCGGCGATCTGGCAGCCATCTGTCGCTCCTCGACGATTGCCCTAGAGGCCGACCTGCCCTCTGCCCAATTGGAAGATGGGCGAATTCGCGGCCGCGCTGGTATCCCGGCTGATCGGTGATGGGAATCTTCCGCTGTTACTAAAGTAAGAGGCAGAGAGCTGCTAGGGTCTTTCGGAGGTGAGGGGCATGCAGGAATTCAAGAATCTAATCGCAGGTCGGTGGTTGGAGGCCTCAAATGGTGAAGTCTTCGAAAACCGCAACCCAGCGAGGCCGGACGAACTCCTCGGGACATTTCCAAAATCGACGCGGGACGATGTGCTCCAAGCCGTGTCGGCTGCACACGAAGCGCTTCCGGGCTGGTCCAGAACGCCGCCTCCCCAACGGGGCAGCATCCTGTATGAAGCGAGCCGGGTAGTTGAGGCAAGATTAGATGAGATGGCCGCTGTGCTCAGCCGGGAGGAGGGCAAGACCCTGGCGGAAGCAAGGGCGGAAGCGGCGCGCGCCCGGGATATTCTCCGTTACTACGCCGGCGAGGGCTGGCGCATGGGCGGGGACGTGCTCCCCAGCAATTCCGAGGGCGAATTGATCTACACTAAGCGGGAGCCACTGGGTGTGGTCAGCGTCATTACTCCCTGGAATTTCCCAGTCGCGATCCCGGCGTGGAAAATCGCTCCGGCGCTCGTATTCGGTAACGCAGTAGTCTTCAAGCCTGCTTCGCTGGCGCCCCAATCCGGTCTGATGCTGGTGCAGGCCCTTATGGAAGCCGGGATTCCCGAGGGAGTCATTAATTACGTTACCGGGGTAGGTTCTGTCGTAGGGGATGAGCTAGTTGGCAGCCCCTTGGTCAGCGGAATTAGCTTCACAGGATCCTACGAGATTGGCCAGATGGTCCACACGAAAGCCACGGAGAACATGCTTCGCGTGCAGTGTGAGATGGGAGGCAAGAATCCCTTAATTGTTCTCGAGGATGCCAACCAGCGCCTGGCTGTAGAGCTGACGGTCAAAGGTGGTTTTGGCCTCACAGGGCAGGCCGGCACCGCGACAAGCCGGATCTTCGTGGAGGAAGGCATTGCTGATGAATTTGCGCAATCGCTGACGGAGGCCGCCCGCGATCTGGTCGTAGGGGATGGCCTTGAAGAGGGCACGCAAATGGGCCCGGCCGTCAGCCAGGAGCAGATGGAGACTGATCTGGCCTATGTGAAGATCGGGCAGGAAGAAGGGGCCCAGCTGGTCACGGGTGGCGGCTTGGCCAGTAAGGGTGGCTTCTACGTTCAGCCGACCGTTTTCGATCAGGTTGAGCCCGAAATGAGGATCGCTCAGGAGGAGATCTTCGGACCGATTGTTGGTATCATCCGCGCCAGGGATTTCGACGACGCTCTTGAAAAAGCCAATGCTGTCGGCTATGGACTGTCCGCCGGTGTGGTGACCAATGATCTGGAGAAAGCGCTCTCCTTTGCGGATGGTATCGAGGCCGGAGTGGTCAAGATCAACCAGCCGACGACCGGGGTTGCCCTGCAGGCGCCTTTTGGAGGCTTTAAACGCTCGAGCGCGAACACTTTCAAGGAACAGGGACAGGCGGCCATCCAGTTCTACACTCGGACAAAGTCCGTCTACCTCAAATATCGGTGAAGAGCTTCGCATGGGATGAAATCAGTGCCGCTTACAGCCGGATTGGGGCGGCCCTCCCGTTCGATTGGCAGACCTAGCTCGCAGGTTAAAGGGGTCAAGGAGGCGAAGCAATACGCGGAGAGCAGAAGGCCCCATCGAAGTTCATACTCGGCCTACACGTAGGCGTTCTGGGCCGCTGGACGCGTCTCATCCTGGGTGGAATTGTACCGCTTGCGGCCATTGTCCGCCTGTTTCTTGTTCAGCGGCCGTCCTTGGCTTTCTTCGGGGAAACTGCTCTGTATTTCATTGTCATCTTTGTCGCCTACCTTGCTGCTCACTATTATTTGGGGGAGAGGCTGCTTGCCAGATCAAACCCCTGGGTGGGTACGATCCTGCTTGTTGGGCCTCCAGCTTTGATCCTGGTATTAGGTATTGGGCCAAACGGCTTCCAACTGGGACTCGCTCTCTATATTGCGATCTCCTTACTTTTCAACTTTGCCATGAGCTATGGAGGCTGCGAAGTGATCACTATTCCGAGCCTCATTCTCGGCCGCAGATATGTCGTTTATTGCCCCTGGAACGCGGTTGATTTCCTGGACAAGGTGGTCGTCGACCGCAGGAACAGGGAATCTTGAGGCTGGGCGAGTCTGAGTAGAGAGGCGGTCCGAGGGAGACCGACTCGAGCAGCTTTGAGATCCCTTGTTCTGACGCTTCCGGCCCGAGTGCCTTTCGTTCTACGCCCTGTTGGTTCTTCTCTAACCTGGCATCAACCTTTGTCTTGCGATCGTGGGGTTGATGACCCATTATTCTAGGTTCGAGCGTGGCGGAAGCGAAAGCCTTACAGTGTCAATGAGGGATTACGGCTGGAGGAGAGGCGTAGGCCTTCATCGCCTCGCTCCTCCGAATGCCCTGAGCCGAGCATAACTTGCCAGCCGTAATCCAGATGGTCTGACGGTTGGGTTTCCAGCAGGGATGAACCTCGACCCTCTGCTCTGCGAGGGGCTCAAACACCTGAGGAGCCTCTTCCGCGAGGCTTGGCCGTCTCCTTCAGCCCATACGCTCAATAAACGGTGGCGTCCACGCTGGCTTCACGACCGGCTGCTAGGCTCTCACCAAACCGTATGAGACAGCATGGAGGTCGACATGAACGACCAGCTCTTTTCCGAGGTTGCGAGCACCTTTGGAGGCCTCACTATCGAGGGGCTGCCAATCGCTGGAGGGGTTTTCGTTATCGTGCAGTTGGCCAAAATGGGCAGGCTTGTAAGGTCCGACTCCTTGATTACGCCTGAACGCTTGGCCATCCTGTCCGCCTTCATCCTTGGCCTTGGCTGGACGGCTGTGGAAATCGAGGCGCTGGGCAGTTCATTGACGATGTCCGCCGTCGTAGGGCTGCTTTACCGCTGGATTATCGGCGCCGGACTGGCTGCGCTCTCCTACCATAGGCTGCTCAAGCCGCTCCTCCAGCGCTTGGGTTGGCCGGCTGAGATGGTGCAGAGCGTCAACAAAGACGGGCAGGTTGAGCCGGTCGCATAGGGGGTTTGCCAGGCGGTCGGGGACGAGCATTCGGTTCCTTACTCCAACACCAGAGTATGCCTTCCTTCCACAATTGCTTTCCTGTCACTGCGGCTCTCTCAGGGCCGGAGTGGCAGTATATGCGGGCACCTCCAACCTTTCTCGGGAGCTCGCGCACAGGACCAGCCGATTCTGGACAGGCACCAGCCGTGGCTGGCGCGCATCAGCTGGCGATCGCTTGACTTGCAACTAAAGCAGTCGCCTGTCGGTGGAGGCGTGGATGGAGCCGTAGAGCTCGGTGTGCAGCACGGCCGTACCCCCAAGCGCCTGCAACAGTCCGGGCAGAGCCAGCCAAGGCCGATTGCAGCCTTCAACGGAAAGAAGCGCCGCCGAGGGCCTTAGGAGGCCAGCCACTCGGGCGGGTTCACGGCAGGTTGTCTCATCAGGTGCAATAGGTCTAAAGCACCCGGGTAAGAAGTGCCCCAATTCAGACACTATATGCATCTCCCTTCGAGTCCGAAAGGCGGTTCCGCACTTCCTAGAAAGCAGGACTTCGTTCTGACTGAAGCACTGCACGAGCAGGATGTCTGCCAGAAGGACACTGCTCTCCAACTTGGAGCGCATGCCGAGTGGGTGAGCCGAACCCTCAAGTGGACTTCTGCGCTGAACATGTACCGCAGTGCCGGGGACCGAGCAAGTGGCTGAGAGGACTGACGAAGAAGCCTGCGATCATCGGCGGTTTGACCCCTTGGTGACGACGATCTGGCTCGTACTGGTGTTGTTGAAGGCTTGGCGGTCGTCAAGGGGAGGGTGGCTCTCGCTGCCCGTAAGGATTCCGGCCACCAGCGAAGTCTCTGCGTCAGGGAAGAGATGCCGGATTGTCCACGAATTATAGGTGCGGTAGAAGTAGCCTTGCAGTCGAGGTTGGTCTGCCGTGCCAACAGACGTGTGATTGAGCGCAGTGACATCAGACCGTGAATCCCACTTGCCGGGCCAGATGACCTCTGCAGGAAAGAACATCGACGATTGGTTTGTTCTCGCTAGCTTTGAAGGCTTTTTGCCGGGCGCCGTAAAATCATGTGCCGGTCCGAGGCGCACTGGGCCCAAGCCCTAGGTCGGCCTGGCGTCCCTGGTCTCCGGAGGGCGAATTGTCTCGAGCCGCAGATGCATGTCGGCTTGGCGATCGCGGCTGTCCGGCGGGCCTGCGACCGCGCCGGTGATCATGAGCAGAAGATCGAGGGCGTTGCACCTGGCGACGTGATCAGCCTTGAGTGTCGGCTTTGCCGTCACCGAGCCTGTCAGCTTCCTGGAAGAGAAGCTGCGGAGCAAGAAGGAGCCTCCGCTGACGCAACCTGCACAGACGCATTCCAAGTGTCTTCGCAAGCAATCGCGGCCGGGCTTGAAGCGCTCATTTGGGCGAAGTGGCTCCCATCGGGCGTCAGCCCCAAGCCTGAGAAGAGTCAGTCTTGGTGGTCGGTATCGCAGGTGAGACCTGGCTTAATGCATCGACCCTTGGGATGGGAATGCCGTTGCTTTTGAAG
>CAYGCA010000063.1:6290-6825 GCA_964348265.1 uncultured Anaerolineaceae bacterium
GTTCCACCCTTGAGAAGACCAGCCGAGAGCATGTAGGTTGGACGTAAGGTACTGCCTTCGTGTTCTGACGTACACTGGAAAATGCAATATTCAAGCGAGAGAGGAGCGATATTCTTTGGGGTTTGTGGATGGTCCTTCCAACCTCATGCCTGCAGAGTGGTTAAGGCCGGAAGAAGCGAAAAGATCGCGGTCTGTTTCATCCTTTGGATCGATTCGCGCATGCGGATTTGAAGGGCGAGGTTTCGTGTGAAGTCGGTAGTGCGGTCATGAGCACATTGTCGGGTCGGAAGCTAGGTCGCTATCAGCAGCTGGAGCCAATCGCCAAAGGCGGCATGGCGACGGTGTACAAAGCTTTTGACCCGGTCCATGAGCGGGATGTCGCCATCAAAGTCCTGTCGCCAGGAATGGCCGAGAACGCACAATTCTCCAAGCGTTTCCAACGTGAGGCCAATCTGGTTGTTCAACTCAGGCATTCCAACATCGTTCCTATCCAGGACTTCGGCGAGGAGAACGGCTACGCCTATTTGGTGATGCC
>CAYGCA010000063.1:6854-11387 GCA_964348265.1 uncultured Anaerolineaceae bacterium
ATCGTCGGCAGCCTCACAGACCGCATTAAGGGCAAGCCTCTTACGCTTCCTGAGATTGCGCGTTTGATTGATCAGATCGCCGACGCCCTCGCTTTCGCGCACCAAAAAGGGGTGGTGCACCGCGACGTAAAACCCTCCAACATATTGCTGGACAAAGACGGCAATGCTTTGCTGGCCGACTTTGGACTAGCCTACATCCACGACGCTTCAGTGAGCCTGACGGGATCGGCTCTCATCGGGACCCCAACCTACATGTCGCCCGAACAAGCCCTCGGTGACCCTGTGGACCAACGCTCCGATCTATACTCGCTGGGTATCATCATGTACCAGATGATCACGGGCCAGGTGCCCTTCGAAGCCGAGACGCCGCTCGCGGTCCTGATGAAGCACATGAGTGAGCCTGTCCCCCTGCCCAGGGTGATCAACCCCCAAATCTCGGAGGCCATTGAGAGGGTCATCCTGAAAGCGATTGCCAAGGACCCGAAAGAACGCTTCGTGAGCGTAGCGGAGATGAACGCCGCATTCCAGGCGGCCATAGCTCATACCCTCAATCCCGGCTCGGAGCCCGCACCGCTGCTCGAAGTTCCGCGGTCTACAGCTACAACCCAGATCTACAGGGCTTCCGAATCAGCTCTTAGCAAGGTAAGAGGAAACTGGGCCCAAATCTCGTTTCTCGCAGCGGCCATACTGCTATCGCTTTTGGCCCTGCCAATCCTAGCATCAGGGTTCCTAGGCCTGCTCGAGGAAGCCTCCAGCCCTGCTCACGGAAGTGGTCTAAGCCTCCCAAGTTTAAGCCCGGCTAGGCTGACCGCCTTGGCAAGCACCATCGAGGCCATACCGCAGCTTGTCGTTGCCACGAAAGTTCCGACTCCTAGCTCCGAGCCCACTGAGCTTGTGGTGATCGAGGAAGGTTTTGACCAGTCCACTGATGCCTTTCCAGTTGGTGAGGGCCGTATGATCGATGGGGGAGCGTACTTCCTAGGACCATTCGAGCACTGCGCCACCGATGAAGCTGCATTTGACATTCCGGTTGGCTGCAGTGCCGTCTGTCTGACCTGTGGCCAGGATCTGACCAACTACTATCTTGAAGTCGATTTTCAATTCGTCGAGGGCTTGTCGGAGGGCGGCTATGGCATCATGCTGCGCTTTGTAGATGTGGACAGTGATGGCCTGCTGGACCGCAAACATTATCTGCTCGCGATGGGATTCAACACATTCGATAATACTTGGCATGTCTACGTGCATAGGCAAGACAGAGTACAGGCGTGGTATCTCGTTAGGGACGGCCCCGCGGGTCTTCGCCCGGTTGGCCACTCGAACAGGCTAAGGGTCACGACCACTCGTCAAGGTCGGCATATGGACGTAAACCTCAACGACTTCCGGATCGTCATCCTTACCGCCGATCCACCCCAGCCAGGGGAAACCCTGGTGGAAGACTGGGCAGATAGCGGCGCCGTGGGCTTCCTAGCTCTCAGCCGAAGGGTGCGAGCCCAATACGACAACCTTTTCCTTCAGCCGTTGCCCTAGACTCTCTTTCATGTGATTCTCCTCTTGTTGGCCCAAGATCCTCGCTAGAACTTGTCTTGGGATTGCCATCCAACGCCCGTATCAGGTGGTCGGAGGGACGCTAACGGCTCAGGTTATGCCTTAGAGAGGCTGTTTGATGGTCAAGACTGATCCAGCTAAGGGCGTGGCAGGCGCTGAACGGACGTCAGGCGGCTGAGAGGGGAGGGCTGAGGTCACATTGTGGTAGGATTCCAAGAATCGGAGGCAAGCGCTCATTCAAGCTCCCGAATCTTGAGACTCAAAGGTGGGGT
This sequence comes from uncultured Anaerolineaceae bacterium, assembly GCA_964348265.1. Lineage (GTDB taxonomy): Bacteria > Chloroflexota > Anaerolineae > Anaerolineales > E44-bin32 > JBFJVD01. The sequence continues at coordinate 8,672 of CAYGCA010000063.1, forward strand.
TGCTTCAACCAGGAGAAGAGAATATGATCACTTTTGATCAGACCCTTGAAGCCGTTGTTCGAATTCACGACCTCCTCAAATCTTCACAGAAGATTGAGGTTCTCATTTCATCGGCGAGCGCTAACCTGACGAGTTTTCAATCCATGATGGGTTACCCACATGAGAAGGATTTCCAGAGTGTGCAAGAGGTTCTGGACTATATTGACGAGGTCCTTATGCCTCAGCTTGACGGCATTGTCGACGCTCTGCAATCCGGAACCGAAGAACATCTGAAGCGCCTGGTTGCCGCGCGGGACCATACGGAGCGCCTGATGGTTAGCTTGGAAATGGTAACGGATGTCGCCAGTGGTGAGCTCCCCGCCTAGAAGCCAGCGCCTTAGGCTGCCTAGGGGGCTTGGAGAGAGTGCCAGCTCGGCCTGCGCAATCGATGCAAACTCAGCGTACTTCAAGCGATTTCTTCATCTCTAGCCGTGACTTCCAGCCGGCGTACGTTGCCCTGTACCGGACCGGCGAGCTCCAAGAGCGAGCCCAGCAGGCCCTCGAACGACTACATCACTGCTTGGTGTGCCCGCGCAATTGCGGTGTGGATCGCATGGCAGACCGGACTGCGGCCTGCAAAACCGGGCGCTATGCCCAGGTGAGCAGCTATTTCGCTCACTTCGGCGAGGAGGATTGCCTGCGCGGCCGGAGAGGAAGCGGCACGATCTTCTTTTCGCTCTGCAACCTCCGGTGTGTGTTTTGCCAGAATTTCGACATCAGCCAGGCTGGGCAGGGCGTGGCGACCCGCCCCGAGCGTTTGGCTGAGATGATGCTCGAACTGCAGGCTGCGGGCTGCCACAACATTAATTTCGTGACGCCTGAGCACGTAGTTCCACAGGTGCTGGAGGCCCTTTCGATCGCCGTAGAGCATGGACTTCGGCTGCCGATCGTCTACAACACCTCTGCCTATGATTCACTTGATAGCTTGCACCTTTTGGACGGAGTCGTCGATATCTACATGCCAGATTTCAAATTCTGGGATGACCGTCTGTCCCTGCGATTCCTCAAGGCCAAGGACTATCCTGGAGCGGCTCGCCAAGCTATCAAGGAGATGCACCGGCAAGTTGGAGCCCTAAAGTTCGATGAGAACGGCATAGCTAAGCGCGGCGTTCTGGTACGTCACCTCGTCATGCCGGGCAATGTTGCCGGGACTGAGTCCATCATGCGCTTCCTGGCTGAAGAGGTTTCCTCCGACACTTACGTCAACATGATGGCCCAGTACCGTCCGGCTGGGAAGGTCAGCGCGGAAAAGTACGCGGAGATCAACCGACGAATCACCACAGACGAATTCGAAGCCGCCATGCTGGGGGCGCGACGAGCTGGGCTATGGAGATTCGATGATCGCCGGCCACTCCGGGCGCTTGCCTTTCTGCTCCAGCCTTAGGGTGCCTGGCCGGCCGCTTCTTCAGCCAGGTGGCCAATTCGCTGCCAGACCCTCAATTCAAGTATCTGCCAAGCTCACGCACTTTTGACCTTGAAAGGGGAGGGGCTTGGTTCCTCGCGAAGCGGTGAAGTCGTTTGGTCATAGGCCTGTAAGCGTTTTGTCCTTTTCCCTTGATGGCTAGTTCGTTGGGCAATTTCTGTCTTCCAGCTTCCCGTCCTAAAGCGTCACAGCTTGTAGGATTGATATGGAGGTAAGGCATGGCAGACCATCCATTGAGCGTTCAAGAGATCCTGCGCCAGAGCAAGGTTATAGCCGTCGTTGGTCTTTCGAGACACGCCTATAAAGACAGTCACCGAGTACCGGCCTACATGCAGCGGGTAGGATTTCGCGTCATCCCAATTCACCCGGAGGCAGACAGCATCCTGGGGGAGCAGGCCTATCCCTCCCTAAGCGCATTGCCAGGATCACTGGCGGCTGAGGTCGATGTTGTCAACGTCTTTCGCCCTCCGGCGGAGCTGCCCGGCATCGTTGATCAGGCACTTGAGCATCTGCCCAACCTGAAGGCGATCTGGGCCCAGAAGGGGATCGCACATCACGGTGCGGCGGAGACGGCGCGGGCCTCAGGCGTGAGCATGATCCAGGATCGGTGTATGTTGGTTGAGCACCTGACCTCGGGATAGGGCTGTCGCCAAGCTCGGCAGATGATTTACCGCCCGTGTCCCAGCATTCATCACGGCGTGGTGGTGACGGCACCAGAACCTTCGATGCTGGTGTCGTCGCAATAAACGGGAGAGAGGTTGCTGAGCGTGTCTCGGTACTGCACCGCGACGTAGAAGCCGACCGAGCTGGACTGCGTGCTAGTGAATTCGAAGGTCTTCTCGGGAGTAAACGACTCCCATGGCTGGCCCTCCATCTCCGTTTCTGACAGGCAGGATAGCGCGGTCCGCATCTCTGTCACCTCAGCCAGCAGGCTTTCCGCCTCTAAGGACACCAGGATCTCGAATGTGCTTCCTTCAGGGCCGCCTGTCGCCTCACGTCTGGACTCTATTGAAACAGAGCCAGTCACTGGGTAAGCCGCCATTGTGGCGGCGGCCGCGGTCTGAACCGGAGAGGGCAGCCCTTCAAGAGTGCTTGAGCCGTCCAGGCTTCCATTCAATACGATCGATACCGCTGTTAGGCTGTCTGGAAAGTAGGGGTCGGTGAACGAGGGAACGGTATTCCCCTGGCTATCTCGGAATTGAGCCGATAACCAAAAGGTCAGGGGGCCGAGCCAATCAACCTTGACTGTCCAGT
>CAYGCA010000063.1:11399-14002 GCA_964348265.1 uncultured Anaerolineaceae bacterium
GGAACTTGCGCGGAGAAGCAAAACCGCATTTCTGCCACCGGGTGGAGGTCGTCCGGCGAAAAGCTGGCCTGCTCCACGCTGCCGTCTCCACGTCGAGTGAGACGGTGGATCACGGGGTCGAAGGAGGCGATCACACGAACGGTACTGCCAGCGGCTACGTCGGTACTGCGCCTGAAAGACCTCTCCACGTTGAGGAACACTTGGACGGCATGAGTCTGTTCTTCTCGAGCAGCGGATGTGGGGCCTCCGGAGATCGGAGCGGTTGGGATCGGGCGGGGGGACTTCGAGCAGGCGCTCAGGAGGATGAAAGCAACCGAGATCAGCCGGTCGCTTGGCTTCACAGAGCTTGGTCCACCATGAGGCCTCCGCTAGGGGCCGACATACTGAACGCGATAGATGAAGCCGCCCTTATCGTCGCTGACGTAGAGCGCTCCGTCTGGCCCGATGGCCAGGCCTACCGGCCGACCGTCCACCCGGCCTGACGCTTCACCCAGCCATCCCACGGCGAAATCCTCGGTTGGACCCGCCGGTTCCGACCCGGAGAGTGGGATCCTGACGACTTTATATCCGGTCGGGACGCTGCGGTTCCAGGAACCATGATAGGCAACGAACAGGTCGCCATGGTACTCCTCAGGAAAGCTCGTGCCAGTGTAGAAGGCTAGACCAAGCGGAGCCGAATGCGCCTGGATTGACACCACTGGCGGCTCAACCCCCTGACAAGATCCTTCATAACCAAAGTCGGGGTCCTCCAGAAGGCCGCTGTTGCAGCGCGGCCAGCCATAATCGGCGCCTTCCTCCACAATGTACACCGTATCCGGGGGGAGGTCATCTCCTAGGAAGTCGCGGCCATTGTTTGTCGCCCAAAGCTCGCCTGTCCCAGGATGAACGGCAAGACCAACGGCGTTGCGTAGTCCCCGGGCGAAGATGTGCTCGCCCGTTGCCTGTGGTCCGTCGTAAACGATCACGGAGGCCCGCCGTGGATCGGCTTCTTCACAGACGTTGCAGCTTGAGCCGATGGAGACTACCATCCGTCCATTCGGCAGGAAAGCAACAGTCCGTGTGCTGTGGTGGCCGGGCGGATAATCGTCGATAACGGTCGTTTGCCGCTCTGCAATCCCGTCCCCGTCAAGATCCTCCAGACGAATCACCCCGCTGGGTACACCGACATACCAGGCACCGGCGTAGAATGCCAGGCTGTGGGGCTCATTCAGTCCCTCGGCAAAGGTGATGATTTCATCGGCGGCCCCATCACTGTCCGAGTCAGGCAGGCGAACGATGCGGTTGTTGCCCCGGTCGGCGACATAGAGCACGCCCTCCGGCCCAAAACTGATGAAGCGTGGACCAATCAGTCCTTCCGCGAAGGTATCAATCACAAATCCATCCGGTACCCAGAGCCGGGCTTCCCTTCCCGCACCCAAGAAGCCGATCATATTAACCTGGCGAGACAGTGTGCGGTATCCCAAAGCGAGGCTGAGGATGATCGTGAGCGCGAGTCCAAGCCAGAGCCAGCGGAGATTTCTTCTCGTATTCAAAAGGCGCCCTTTCAAGTTAGGAATCCGCCTGTGATCCGGCCGCCTCGGTTGCCCGGGCGGCAGCACCCGCAGGTGGGGTCGGATCGTGAAAATGACTATCGACAGCATGGCCACCCTCCACGACCCGGATTCCGATGGCTTCCGCCTCGGCGGTCTTACCCCCGCCGGCAAGAACGTCACAGGCCACGGTCGTTTTGCGTCCTTCGATGCTCACCACGCGGGCGCGCAGGGTGACCGGCTCATCGTTGGGAGTCGGTTTCAGATACCGAACGGTGATCGTGCCGGTGGCGTATCGATAAACGGGATCCGAGCCCATCGGACGCCCCTCTGCTCGATAAGCCGCCGCCAGTGCCGTTCCCATGCAGTGGCAATCGATCACGGTTGCCAGAATGCCTCCGTTGACGACTTTGTGCCAACCCCGGTACCTGGGCTCGGGGCGCCAGACGCAGATGGCCTCCTCTCCCTGCCAATAGCTCTTTATCTGCAGGCCCTCAGGGTTCTGAGTACCACATCCAAAGCAGACGTTATTCGGCATGTGGTCTTGGAAGTATTCAGGCATGATTTGCGACTAGCCTCCAAATCTTCAGTAAATTGGTGTTAGTTGCGTTGTCTCCCAGGAGGAGTCCACCAGGTTATGCCCGCCGTCCTGAACTTGTTGCCAGCGCTCGGGATGGTCGGTTGTGATGGAATCGACGCCTAGCCACAACAGCAAACCCATCAGGCGAAGATCGTTCACCGTCCAGACCCCTAACCGCTCCCCGGCTGCATGCATCCTCCATATCAGAGTGGGGTCGAGGATTACGCTAAGCCAGTAGACGCTGACATAGGACGTTGCCTGGGCGGGTGGGGTGGGTGGCGACCATAACCCTAGCCTCCCCAGTCTAACTTCAGGCATGGCGGCATGGAATTCGGCCAACCACTGGTGGTCGAAGGACACGACGATGACCCTGTCCTGTGCGGCGAAGCGTTCAATTGTCTCTGCCAATTGCCCGGCGAAGCCGGGATACAGATCCGGATCTTTGCCTTCCAGGATCAGGGTCCCGGGCCATTCGGCCAGCAGAGCCATGACCT
>CAYGCA010000063.1:14012-14446 GCA_964348265.1 uncultured Anaerolineaceae bacterium
AAGTTCGGGTCGACATTGAAAACCAGGCTAACCCCGGCCGCGCGCGGAGGTGCCGTGGCGTCAAAGGGTACCGGCTCGCCGGCGAACTGTGGATCGAACCAGGTGCCAGCATCTAACCGCCGGATCTCCCCCCAGGTGAGTTCAGCGATTCGGCCGCTTCCGTCCGTTGTGCGATCGACGGTCACATCGTGCATCACCAGCAGCACCCCATCGGCGGATCGCTGCACGTCCACTTCGATCCGGTTTGCGCCTAAGTCGATCGCTGTTCGAACCGAGGCCAGGGTGTTCTCAGGAGCAAGTCCAGCCGCTCCGCGATGTGAAACCATCGTCGCGACGGGCCTGTTCCTAGGACGTAAGCTCAAGTGTGCGATCACCCAGACAGTCATGAACAGCAGCATGAACCGGACTATCAACCAACCAAAATCTTCAATCCA
>CAYGCA010000063.1:14489-17459 GCA_964348265.1 uncultured Anaerolineaceae bacterium
CTGCATTTACGCTGGAAGACGATGACGGATTCAAGTAGGCTCGCTCAGCCCTTCTCGACCAGCCGGATAGTACAGACATGGTGGCCGCTTGCCGCCAGCTGGATTCTAATGGCGCTCGAACTGCCTGCGGTTAGCGCAGTCGTTGCCCGGCTCGGCGACGCCGAGACAAACCTGGCCGCCTACGGCGGTATCGTCCTCCCCCTCTCCCTGATAATCGAAGCACCGATCATCCAGCTCCTGGCTGCTTCGACCGCGCTGAGCAAAGACTGGGATTCGTTCTTGAAGTTGCGCCGATACATGATCTGGGGCGCTTGCCTGCTGACAGGGCTTCATCTCCTGCTCGCTTTCACCCCCCTCTACGATTTCGTCATTGTGGAGATCATCGGCGCGCCAGCAGAAATCGTCGAACCAGCTCGGACGGGTCTAAAGATCATGACGCCCTGGACGGCCGCCATCGCCTTTCGCCGAACCTTTCAAGGCGTCCTGATTCGGTTTGGTCATTCGCGTGCGGTGGGTCTGGGCACAGGTGTCCGACTCTCGACAGTTGCGATAGTGTTGGCGGCAGGGGCGCTTCTGGGCAGCCTTTCGGGGATCATCGTAGCCACCGTGGCCGTCGTTTGCGGGGTCATCAGTGAGGCGATCTTTTCGGGGCTGCGAGTCCGCCCGGTCGTGCGCGAGAAGGTCCGATCCGCGCCGCGGGTTGATCCCCCTCTGCGCCTTCCGAGCTTTGTGGATTTCTACGTGCCGCTGGCAATGACCTCGCTTCTGTTCCTGCTGGTTGGGCCGCTGGGGAGCGCCGCTCTGAGCAGAATGCCGAGAGCGCTCGATTCGCTGGCAGTCTGGCCGGTCATCTCCGGACTCATCTTCCTGGTGCGCAGTGGAGGCGTGGCCTACAACGAGGTGGTCGTAGCCTTGTTGGACGAAGGGCGAGCGCTTGCTGGTTTGCGGCGCTTTTCCTATTTGCTGGCTGGCCTAACGACCGGTTTCCTTGTTGCGTTCGCGGCCACACCGCTTGCCGAATTCTGGTTTGGGACCGTCTCGGGCCTACGGCCTGGACTAACCACTGTGGCCGTGTCTTCTCTCTGGGTGGCCCTGCCCCTGCCCGGCCTAACGGCTTTCCAGAGCTGGTATCAGGGAATCCTAGTCAATTGGAAGCGCACACGCGCGATTACTGAAGCAGTGCTCCTTTTTCTGATCACGGCCGGCTCCCTTCTCTGGCTCGGAGTTGTTTGGGGAAGAGTGCCGGGATTGTATGTTGTTTGGACAGGCTTCAGTCTGGGCGCCCTGGCCCAAGTTGGATGGCTGTGGTTTCGCAGCCGTCCGGCGTTGCGGCAATTCGAGCGAGTAGAATCTGGACAACAGGCCTTGCATGCCACGGCCGACTGACCGCCATGTGTGGACCAGGATCTTGCCTAGTTGCCCGCGCGGCTTCTAGCTCTCGCTACCTCCAGTTCGGGATAAGGTCCAGAGTCTTCGGGCTACGGAACGGACCAGGTATATTCTTCTATTAGCAGCAGCTGAAAAGCGAACCGATTTTCACTTCAAAGGTGAACAGCAAAACCTTCCAAGGGTAAGTCAACGGAGTGGGCGAGGGTCTCTTGGAACCAAATGCGAACCTGCATGACGTTCTTGCTTTCGTTGGGCACGAGGTGGACATCGACCTCCCGGCGCAGGGGGACGTTGGCCACTCGGATCTGGTGGTTGAAGAGCGAGATGCGGCCGTAGCCATTGGTCATTCGAGTTTCGCGCAGGCAGAAGACATCCTCGGCTGAGGTGTAGGGACTGGGCACGGAGAACGGTCGGAACAAGGAGTTGTGTTCGCTCAGCGCCCGACCAAACCGCAGGGCTGGGATCTCTTTTGTGGTGGAGTGCACCTGGTGATGGCAGTAGCGGTCCAGCTCCTCCAAGAGGACCACCCGGGCGTCAGCCAAGTTATCGATCCGCTCCATGGCGCAGGTGCGCACGATGCGATCCTGCAGCCAGCGGTAGGGCCGCTCGATCTTGCCCTTGGCTTGTGGGGAAAGCGCAAAGGTGACCTCGACCGCCAGGGCGGCCATCCTCTTGCCCCATTGGGTCTGGACATCGTCGGTTTGCAGGATGTGTTTGCGCCAGCCTGTCCTGGACGGACAGTCCAGGGAAGCTGTCTCGCCCCTGGACGAAGCGGAAGACGCGCAGCGAATCGACATAGTAGCGCAGTGGAACCCCGTAGGTCTCAACCACGCTTCGCACCGCCTGGATGTGGGCCCAGGTGGTCTCAGCGGGAACAAAATCGGCGAAGAGCAGCATGCGGCTGTAATCGTCGATCGAGGTGATCAGGGTCCACTTCTCGCTGGCGAAAGGCGACCAGAGATGCGTGGAGCCGTCGTGCTGGATCAGGGCGCCAACGGAGCTGGTGAGCACTTCACGATCATGGGCTTTGCGCTTCTTGCGGGGGATGTGGCAGTCGAGTTTCTTGGCGCGGTCGAGGATGGTATTCACCGACACCCTGATCCCCTGCTTCTGCAGGCGGTCTCGCAGCGCGGTGTAGTTGTAGGTCGAGATCGGGATCTCGGGGTTCTCGATCAGTTCTTTATCCCGCAGCAGTTCGTTCGCAATGGCCTGCTCCGCATGGGCGGAGATACGTCCAGTTGCCTGCCGCTGATACCTGATTGAGAAGCCTTCCGGATCGGCTTGATAGTCCTTCCAGAGCTCAAAGAAGCGGGTCTTGCGGATCTTCAGCGTGTCCTGGATCTCTTTGCGGCTGAGAAGACCTCGCGAATAAGAGTGGAGAAGGAAAGCCACCTGATCGTCCGTAAACCGCTTGTGAAGCTGTGCCATGGCTACCTCCTGACTTGAGATGAGGCAGCCAGTATGGGTGTTCGCCTTTCAAATGAAAATGGTTCGCTTTTGAACTGCAAACAGTTCGCTTTTGAATTCTTGGATTCAACTTCCAAGTGCAACAGGTGAATAGCTCCCAAAGAAGACCTCATT
>CAYGCA010000064.1:0-1990 GCA_964348265.1 uncultured Anaerolineaceae bacterium
TTGTGCGCTGAAAGAACCAAGTTCCCTTTGACTCCGGGATTGGCGCTCCCAATATGTTGGCCGACCCCCTTTCTAAGCTGCTCCCATCCATCTCCCTGCACGACTGGAGCTGGGCTGCTCCATAGGGCCGGTATGAAGAGGCTCCGAGCTTGCTCCGGTCCGGGCGTCGGAAGCGGTAACGCCGCCAGCGACTGGATGATAGGCCGCAGATTCTCAGGGATCTCCTCTTCGTTGGGTCGAGCGCCGCCCGGAGAAGTCGGCGGGGTGTGGCCGGATGGTAAAACTACAGCTTTGATGAGAGGCGTCGGTGAAGGGGTAGGCCCTCGGAGCGCCTCGGCAACCTGTTCGTTTAGCTCTTGAAGGGCCTCGAAGCCACTTAGAAAGACAAATACCAGTCCCAGGACAGCGGCAATTTCAACCGCCAACAGTAACCGGTTGATTCGATCCTTGTTGCCGGGGGTTCCACCAGCCTCGTCACCTTCAGGGTCAACGCTCCGCTCAGGCTGCTCGCCCGACCGGAAGTCATCAACGCCTGACAATGGAATCGGCTGCTTTCTGACCCTTAGGGCTCGTCCGCTGCGCTGAAATTTCCGCAGGCGATCCTGCCGGGCCTCCAGCTTCTTCCGGGCCAGCAGGACCTCAAGCTCCTCAATTGATAGCTCTTCAGCGGGTCTACGCTCTTGGGCCATCGCCTTCCACACGTTCATCTGATTTCGGCGGATGCACGGAGCATGCCAGGGTGGCTTGCGAGATTATACTCGAAGGCCAGGATTCTGCCCTACTTAGCCTAGCGATCCCAGAGAATGAACGGCGCCGATCAGGGCCCATCCCTGAACCCGACGATGGGGCCTAATGGGGCAACGATGGTCCTTCCTGCCGCGCAGGCTATGAAAGAGGTTGGGCGGCAAAGCATGAAATCGCCCTCAACCTCCTAGAACCCAAAAGAGTATAATTGACGCTGGATTCCGGGGACCAAAGGCAGGAGCGACTGATCTTGAAGAACACCCCGTCCGAGCTGATGAGACAAACCGAGGCCCTGTGTCTGACATGCGCTTGATTGAAGATGCCTATCGTTCAGCCCAGGAGACAGCGCTGTTCGTTAAGCATCCGCCGCCAGGGATTGTTGTCGTAGAAGGCCGGGACGGTCTTGATCTGCTCCACCGCATGTCTACCAATGGATGGCAGCGGGCAGCCTGCGCCACACGGTGCTGACAAATGCCCTCGGTCGAATCGTCGACCTTGTTCGCGTCCTTGTACTCGAGGATCAAATCATCCTGATGACCAGCCCGGGACGGGGCCAAGTTGTGCACGATTGGCTCGCCGGCTACATCTTCTTCCAGGATGACGTTCGCCTCAACCTGTCGCCGGCAGAATGGTCACATTGGGGAGTCTACGGCCCCGAAGCTGGCGATCGCCTCCTTCAGCCCTTTCCACAGATCGTTGGGCTGGAACCGGGCGAGGCCGCAGCCTTTGAAGGCGGTCTTGGCTGGCCGGCCGAGGCGCCAGCGGGCGTCCGGCTGCTTCTAAACTCGGAAGCTGATCTTGAGGCAAGTGCCGCCTGGGGAGCAATCGGCGGGGGCGAAATCGATTCCCAAGCGTACGACATTGTGCGGATCGAGGCCGGTTTGCCGGAGTTTGGCCGAGAAATCGACAAGGATTCGATCCCGCTCGAGGTGGGCTTATGGCACGCTGTGAGCTTCACGAAAGGCTGCTACATCGGGCAGGAGATTATCGCTCGGATGGAAAGCCGTGGAAAGCTGGCAAAACGGCTGGTGGGGATTCTGCTTGAGGCGGCAGCCGAGCCAGGCTCTTCCCTTCAACAGGAAGAGCGGAGGATCGGTTCGCTTACGAGTGTCGCCCGCTCGCCGAGGCTGGGCTGGATCGGGCTCGCCAGCGCCAAACCGGCGGCGCTAGAATTTAAGGCCGGGCAAGTCGCGGTCGGAGAGGAAGAAACCCCGGGAAGGCTAGTGGAGCTGCCCTTCGAGGTCCA
>CAYGCA010000064.1:2000-15691 GCA_964348265.1 uncultured Anaerolineaceae bacterium
GAGCAGACCCGCTACGCCGACTTCGTGAAGCCCATCACCTACCAGCACCAGGCCGGTGAGGTGTGGGACCGTGAGCTCGGCTTTTCAGGCCAGACAGATCTCCCTTACCTCTCGAGGCCTCTATTCCACAAGATCCTATTTGAAAGGCTGATACAGAACCATGACCAAGCCCAAGCGCCTACTGTTTGTTTGTCTTGGCAACATCGTGCGAAGTCCCCTCGCTGAGCACCTCTTTCGTCATGTAGCCCAGCAGCGGGGGCTTCTCAATGGGTACGAAGTTGACTCGGCCGGAACTTCCCGGGCTCATGTGGGTGAGGCTCCGGATCCACGGATGCGCAGAACGGCTGCCAAGCATGGGCTCCATTACAACGGCTCTGCCCGCCGCATCCAGTACGATGACTTGGATAGGTTTGACCTTGTGATCGCCATGGACCAAACAAACTTCACCGATTTACGGTTGATGGCGTCCTCCCCCGATCAACTCGCCCGGATCCACCTCATGCGCGAGTTCGACCCCCATGCCGGATCCGACATTGGCGTCCCCGATCCCTACTACGGCGGATCAGAAGGATTCGAGTTCACCTACCGTATCATTGAGCGCTCAATCCACGGCCTGCTCGACGCGCTTGAGCAGGGCGACCTATGAAGGTGCCGCCTGCCGTGATTCGCTGGTGCCGCCAAAATGGATACGGGGAGGTCACCAGCGTGCGCAGCGTGGGTGGGGGTTGCATTAACAACGGCGCCAGACTGGAAACCGAATCCAGCAACTCGCTTTTCCTGAAACAGAACATCTCTGCCCCCAGGGACATGTTCGCTCGAGAGGCGGAGGGTCTCCGGGCGATTCGAACCCCCGATGGGCCCCGGGTACCCACGGCCCACCTTGAAAGCGAGCATTTCCTGCTCTTGGAAGATCTCCTGCCCGCGCCCCGTGCAGAAAGCTACTGGATCGAGTTCGGCCTACGGCTGGCGGCCCTTCACGCTCATATCGGATCTGCCTACGGCTTCGAGCATGACAACTACCTGGGCAGCACGCCTCAGCCCAACCCGTGGACCGAAGATGGGTACACCTTCTTCGCAGAGCACCGACTGCTCTACCAGGCTCGGTTGGCTCATTCGGCGGGGCTCCTCTCCAGGGCCGACCTCGGTAGGACAGAGTCGCTCTCCAAGCGACTTCACGATCTTGTTCCTGAGCAGTTTCCCTCCTTGATCCATGGCGATCTTTGGTCAGGCAACGCGATCACTGATTCCTCTGGCGCGCCGGCCATCATCGATCCAGCTGTCCATTACGGCTGGGCTGAAGCGGAACTCGGCATGACGCAGCTCTTTGGAGGCTTCCCAGAGAGCTTTTACTCAGCATATTTGGAGACACGGCCCCTAGAATCGGGATGGCGCGAGCGCCTGCCGATTTACAACCTTTATCACGTGCTCAACCATGTCAATCTATTCGGATCTTCCTACCTCAGTCAGGCCCGCAGCATTCTTGAGCGCTATGCCTGACCGATCAGCCTCCACCAGCCCCGTTGTGCTCGAAGGGAGACAGCCCCCATGAGTTTCCGCTATGCGATTCTCGGCTCCGGTCGTCAGGGGACCTCGGCCGCCTATGACTTGGCCCGCTTCGGCGAAGCGGAACGCATCGTCACGGCAGACATGGATCCGGAGCAGGCAACTCGAGGTGCGACACGCGTCAACGAGCTGATAGGCGACGAGATTGCCCAAGCCACCGTCCTGGACGTCGCTCAGAGGCAAGCGGTCGTAGAACTGCTGGAAGAGCAGGGCGTCGATGCTTTCGTGAGCGCCGTTCCCTATTTCCATAACCTTGAGCTAACTCGGGCTGCCATCCAGGCCCGGGTCGGGATGACGGACCTGGGAGGAAACAGCGACGTGGTCCTGGCCCAGCTTGAGCATTCTGAGAAAGCTGTTGAGGCCGGCATTTCCGTGGTGCCAGACTGCGGCCAGGTACCAGGCATGGGAACCTCCCTGATCCTGTATGCTATGGAGCAGCTGGATGACCCCCAGGACATCCTCATGTGGGACTGTGGGTTGCCTCAAAATCCGGAGCCGCCCTGGAACTACAGCCTCACCTTCAGTATCGAGGGCTTGACCAACGAGTACTACGGAGACTGCCTTTTCATTCGCGAAGGTAAGATGGTCGGTGTGCCCGCCCTCGAGGAACTTGAAACGCTTGAGTTTCCGGAACCGATTGGAACTCTGGAGGGGTTTACTACTTCCGGCGGCTTAACGACCGCCGCCCGTTCCTTCGCCGGGCGCTTGCGCACCCTGCAGAATAAGACCCTGCGCTATCCCGGTCATTTCGCGCAGCTCAAAGTCCTGCAGGAACTGGGCTTGCTTGAAACGAAGCCCATTGAGGTCGATGGCCAGCCTGTCGTGCCGCGCAGTGTGTTGCATGCTCTCTGGGACGATCAGATACGCGCCGACGAGAACACCCGCGATTTTGTCCTGGCCCGCATCCGGGCTCGCGGCCTGAAGGGTGGGCAAGAGGCGGAAGTCGAGGTAGATTTCGTCCACTATTACGACGAAGTCACCGGCTTCACCGCCATGGAGCAAGCCACTGGATGGCACGCGGCCATCATGACGGCAGCCATCGCTTCCGGGCGGGTGCCGAAAGGGGTGATCCCGGTCGAGCATGCGATGAAGGGATCAGATTTCATTCAGGAAGCCCAACACAGAGGCTTTAACATACAGCTTAACTTCAGGCAAACATGACCTGTCAAGGACTGGTCCTACGGGAATCAACAGGACTCCCCCTATCTCCAGGCCGGCGCGGAAGATAGCTCAAGGATGAAACTCCTGGTCCTCGGCGGCACGCGCTTTGTCGGACGTCACCTGGTCGAGGCTGCGCTGGCCAAGCAGCATGAGGTCACGCTCTTCAACCGCGGAATCACCAACCCAGGCCTTTTCCCGGAGATCGAAACGCTCATCGGGGATCGGGATGGCGGCCTCAAGGTGCTAGCAGGCCGCCAGTGGGATGCGGTCATCGATGTCAATGGGTACATCCCCCGATTGGTGCGGGATGCAGCCCAGTTTTTGTCGCAGGTTGTCCAGCAGTATGTCTTTATTTCCACCTTGGCGGTTTTTGCAGACAAGACCGCCCTCAGACAGGATGAAGACGCCCCGTTGGACACCCTCGATGATGCCCTCGTCGAGGCGGTCACGCCCGAAACCTATGGGCCCTTGAAAGCCCTCTGCGAATTGGCAGTGCTGGAGTCGGTACCCCATCGAGCACTGATACTAAGGCCAGGCTATGTGGTTGGTCCCTATGACTCCACCGATCGATTTACCTACTGGGTGCGCCGCGTTGGCCAGGGAGGCGAAATGCTCGCTCCTGGTCAGCCGGAGAGACCTATGCAGTTTGTCGATGGCCGCGACCTGGCCGACTTCACCCTGCGTTGTGTAGAGGCCAGGCAAATCAGCATCTACAACGTGACCGGGCCAGCCCAGCCATTCACCTGGGGTGAATTCCTCCACGAGACGGCGTCGATCCTCGGGGCGGACACAACCTTCACCTGGGTGAGCGAAACCTTCCTGAATTCACAGGACGTCACCGGCATGGAACTTCCCATGTGGACGCCCGCCAATGCCAGGGGCATCATGACGTTTGATTGCTGCCGGGCATTGGGCGCCGGATTGAGGTTCCGCTCTCTGAGCGAAACCGTGATCGACACGCTCGGATGGGACGCCGCCCACGGGCAACCCCAAGCGGGTCTAGCCCCAGACCGGGAGATGAAGCTGCTTCAGGCTTGGAAGGCAGGGACAGCGCCTTAGGGGGAATACCAGATCCAAAAGGCTCCCCCTCCCCGGGGGACACATGCTCAGAGGGCCGGCGGCCACTGCTTCTTGCCTTTGGGGTCGGCGGTGCCGAAAGCCTGGGGCCCCTGTGGTGATTGCCTCCCCAGGCGTGAGCCGCTCGTACCCCACCGTCTCTCAGGGAAGGCCGTCAAGGGCATCGCAGAGAAGAGCGCGACCAAATCAGCTTGGCGGCCCCCCGGCGCCTCGGCAAGCGGAGGCGAGGGGGAACCCAGCAGCGAGAAAACCCGAATATCGAGGCGCAGCCTGAGTCGGGAGAGGATGAGGGTATAATCTCTAAAGGCGCCATGCCAGGGAAAGAGTATCCATAAAGGGGGCCGAACCTCGTCCCAGATCAAGCGAACACCCAAACAAGCCTTCCATGACGCGAACGGAGCAGGTGCAAACCTCTGCCACCGGTCCTTCGACGATCAAGGACAATCCTCGGGCCTTCCCGGGCTCGCAAGGGATCCTGTGCGTTCGGAATTCGAATGCCGGTTTTGGGCACTATCAGTGTTGCGCCGTAGGGAACGGCAATATGCTGAAAGGCAAGAGGATATCTGAGCAAAGGAGGTGCCAGGCACATAGCTCTTAAGTACCCCTTAGACGATCGCTGGAAATTGGCAAAGACGGAGAAAGGAGAATTCCCATGCGCGCACTCATCGTTTCTAGGCGCCGGCTTGGCCTCCTGTTGGTGGTCGGGCTGCTCTTCGGAGCCGGAACACAGGCGCAGCAGGATCCTGTCGGACCGCCGGATGAGGAGATGTATAGCTCAGCAGTCTACTTGTCCCTGCAGCAGCCTGTGGACGCTGCTGTGCCCAGCGCGGCCAACCTCGGCCAGTCGGTTGGCGCCAGAGTCGGGCTCAACGTCGGTTTGAACATTCGCGTAAGCGATCCCTTCGATCCGACCCCGGGCGCCGACCTGCGCGGGCGGAGTGAGACGACAATCGCCTCAGATCCGTCGGGCAACTTTCTGCTGGCCGGCTGGAACGACGCTCAGGGTTTCTTGTTCGCTCCCTTCGGGCCGCCCCCTGCGCTGGGATTATCAGGTTACTCCTATTCAGCTGACGGGGGTGAGACTTGGACCGACGGCGGCGCGCCGTTCGTCTTTGGCAGCCCGGGTGTGGTGACACGCGGGGACCCTTGGATGGATACAGGCGGGCCAGGACAGAAGACTTTCTTCTACGCAAACCTGGCTGTGCTGGAAGACGGCTCGGGAGGCGGGATAAGTGTGCATCGGGGGCAGTTTAGCGCTGATTCCTTTGCCTTTGACCATGGAGTTTTTATTCCGGCGCCAAATCCAGGCGATTTCCTCGACAAAGAATCGTTGTGCGCCGGCAAGAACGGCCAAACCAAGGATCTGGTAGTTGTGGCCACGACGAACTTCACGCCCGGCGGCCGCGTGATCGACGCCTACATCTCCAAGGATAGGGCTGCAACCTTCCCGACACGTACGATCGTCCAGCCCGCTGATGGTCCGCTCCATCAGGGCACCGATTGCGCTATCGGCAAGGACGGCAGCATCTACGTCGTTTGGGAACTCGGCCGCGGCGCGCCATTCTTCGGGCAGGCCGGGGTATTTCCTGAAATCGTCATCGCTCGCTCAGACGATGGCGGGGCGACATTCACCTCTCGTATGCTTGTCTCGAACCTCAGCTCAGGCGCTCTGTTTCCGCCGGTGGGCTACAATCGGACCACTCACAACGACTTTCCCAGGATCTCCGTTGCCCGTGCTGGACCGTTCGACGGTCGCCTCTATGTGGTCTACCAGGACAGCCGCCTCGCCAATGGTGGACCTCAACCGGCAGCGTTGGGGCCGGAGGATTTCTTCGGAGTTGACATCGGGCACTACGATGTAGACGTCTACCTGCGCTTCTCCGACGACAAGGGCGTAACCTGGAGCGAACCCACGCTGGTTGCCGGAGGCGGTGATGGCAAGATCCAGTTCTGGCCCACGGTGAGGACAGACGCCAACGGGCGGGTGAGCGTCACTTATAACGAGAGCGTGGAAACCACGCCCGGTGTGTTTCTCGGGCTCGGCCCCGGCTCCTCATTCGTCGACGTCTTCTACACCGATTCCAACGACGGCGGCGCAACGTTCTCGGCACCTCAGCGGGTGACGGAAGTGACCACCGACTGGCAAGCGACGCCGACCAACATCATCCCCAACTTCGGCGACTACATCTTCCATGTCAGCACGCCGAATCACGCGTACGTCACCTGGGCCGACGGTCGCAGCGGGGTGATGCCGGAGGTCTTCTACGCCACGGTAGGAGTTGGCAGCGGCAGCGACTGAGGATCTAGGGTATTGGCCAAGCGCGGGAGTGGTCTGGTGTTGCCGGGACCGGCAACTAGAGGCCCGGAGCCGGTACAGGTTCGTTGTCCCTAAGACAACCTGATCGCGATCGATCGGCGATCGCCCCTGCCGCCTCAACGTGCAAGAGCGTCTACCGATGGCCAGGCCCTGGGACATAGGCCCGGCTACGCTGAATCCCGCCCTTGGGGCGGGGTTCCAATTTTGCGGGCGTAGGCAGGCCGCGGATCGCCGCAATGGTGCTTTTTGGATTGAAGCGAAATCGGCGCCAGGTAGTGTCTCCGGGGACGGAGACGCCACCCTCTTGCCGCGCCTGGCGCAGTCACCGGCCCTGTCCAGCTTGAACCAGCCTTGTGGGGGTGGCCCAAAGGCACGGGTGTCTTGGGGCTAGGGCGGACCTCCCGAAAGGCGGAAGGTTCTCACATGCGCTCACTGACTCGAGCGGGCCCGAATGGGACAGACCTGCGCGACTTGCCGTCGCAGAGGAAGATGGATCTGATGAGCCGATTGAAACGGATTCTCAGATTGTGTATGATGGTTTCAAGAAGCCGCGGTCCGTTCATCTTTTCGCCTTGGTGACGAGACGCCCCCGCATCCAGGGGATCGGACGCTCCAATCAAGCTAGTGCAGCTCGGTTCGCCGGAGTTCAGGGGAGGTACTCTCGCTCCGGCCGGAGCAGAGGATCCGCTGGGCCTAGCGCCCCCCATGCTCAGGGGCAGGAAGACATTCATTCCCCAGCATGGACAGCCAAAGTTGCAGGCCACTCACTAAGAGGAGGTAAGACCGTGCCGTCAAACACCAGAGAGCCTAAATGGGTGACCCGCCTCCTGCGGGGCTTGCTGATCGCCGCGCTTACTCTGGCGCCTGCCGGCGCCCCTGGCATCGCCGCGGCGGCCAATAAGCGCGCCCTCACTGTTATGACGAGGAACCTCTACCTGGGAACGGATCTGGATAAGATCCTTACGGCGCCGGATCCGGTCTCGCTTTTTCTTGCCGTGCAGGCCGGATTTGCCCAGGTCCAGGCGTCGAACGTACCGGAGCGCATGGAAGCCATCGCCAGCGAAATCGAAGCAACCCAGCCCGACCTTGTCGGCCTGCAGGAGGTGATCTTGTGGCGAACGGACGTTCCATCGGACGGACCGCTGACACCGGCAGAGACAGTCGCCTACGACTTCCTGCAGATCCTCCTGGACAGGCTGGCGGCTCGGGGCCTGGCCTACGCTCCGCTGGCTGTAATTGAGAATTTCGACGGTGAGGTTCCGGCTGGGTTCCCACCTGTGATGGATGTCCGGCTGACCGACCGGGACGTTATCTTGGCCCGCACCGATTTGCCGACCTCCGAACTCAAGCTTTCTAATATGCAGGCGGCGAACTTCGTCACCAACCTCACCGTGCCGAGTCCCATCGGGCCAATCACAATCCTGCGGGGGTGGACCTCGGTGGATGTCAAGGTGCGCGGGAAATCGCTCCGCGTGGTCAACGCACACCTGGAGACCGGAATCGCCCCGCCCGTCCAGGTAGCCCAAGCCACTGAGCTGCTCGCCGGGCCCGGGAATACCTCCTTGCCACTGCTCTTCCTGGGCGACTTCAACTCACGCGCCGATGGCACGGGAACCCCGACTTACGGACTCCTCGTGGCGGCCGGATTCCTCGATGCCTGGTCTGAGACCCATCCCAGTGATCCCGGCTTCACATGCTGCCAAGATCCCGACCTCCTGAACCCGGTCTCGCTCAACAGCCAGCGAATCGACTTGGTACTGCACCGCGCAGGCTGGGAAAGTCTGGCTGCCGAAGTGGTCGGTGAGGACCCGGCTGATCGCACCCCGTCCGGTTTTTGGCCGTCCGATCACGCGGGCGTGGTCGCGACCGTCCGGATGAAAAAACCCGGAAGGTAAGGGGTTGACCTGGGAGAGGGAGACAGCATCCCTGGATTGACAGGAAACAACCAACCTGGTTACCTCAGGTTCGTCTATTCCGCTGACCGGCGCTTGACCGGTGACCGCAAAGGGTGTATGCTGGGCACACAACTCACCGATGTGAATGCTATCGCAGGCGGGGGACAGGCCGCTCTCGAAGCCTGAAAACAACCTACTGATCGCCGAAGCCGCTGACAAGACGTCGGCGGCTTTTCAGTTCCGGGTGGAGAAGGGAGACAGGTGATGGGTCTATGCGAGCGCGCCCTAGGCACTTTCGGGGTAGTACTGCTCGTCTCTGCCTGCACACTTGGCCGCCCTTCGCAGAGCACGCTACCACCGGAAGGCGCAACCGCGGCGGACAGTGTCACCCCCGAGCGCGCAACCGCCAGGCCAACCTCAGCGGCCCCGCCTACCACCCTTCCATCTCCTACCGTCTCAACTCTCCCAAGTGCGACAGCCCTACCCGTTGTGTACACCGGCACACCCTTCCCGAACGAGTGCCGCACTTCTCGAGACGGGCTCTTATCCCTCACCTCGGGTCTCGAATTACCCGACCGATTCACAGAGCCTGACCCTGCCAGGGAACCAACCGATTTCGACGTCAACTCGTACTTCACAGTCCTGCGTCATCTATCAGTGGAGGAAGGACACTCGCTCGACTGGGTATACTTCTCCGACCATCTCGGCGGCAAGCCGCTGATCTACGCCCGCCCGAACAATCAGCCCCCCCACGCAACCTACACAGACTACCTGCACTCCCTCGGCGAGAGCCCATCCGACGAGAGGTCGTATGGCAGGCTGCCCCACGCGTACGATTACATGGAGTCGGTTAGGGCGGACGACACGCCGGAGAGCTATCTACAGTTGTTGGTACTCGTCGTAATGGCCGACCAGTTTCACCTGTTCTGGCACGGTCTCTACAATGACGCCTTCTTTATGTGCGATGAAGCCGACGTCCAACCCGGAATGGGTGGCCTCACTGCCTTCGATCTCAGCCTCCCCGAAGACGTAATGGACGCGGCGAGGGGCTTTCAACTATCCCCTACGGTCAGACTCGGTGCCGAGTCTGCTACGGTCAGATATGCGGTCTTCACCAAGTGGGGAGGCTTCATTGAGGTATCGTACGAGATTTCCCGAGACTTCCCTCATCCCATAATCAGCGGCGATAGCCGGCTGCTGGTGGAATACGACTGCGGGATAATGTTCTGAACCAGCCCGCCCAAAGGCGCGCCAGACTGGATGAAACCTTGGCCCCATGACTGAGGGAGGTCGGAAAGCGCCGAGAATCGGCAAGAAAAGGGATCCGGTCCCGTGATTGTGATCAAGGCTGTAGAATGCCGTAGAGTATGGATGGAATGGCCCAGTCCCTTCGAAGAACCTTGGACTGATCCCTCGGTCTCTCACCAGAGTCCGTCAGGCTGTGCCTTGCATAACACACCGCACCCAATAACGCCTGCACGCGTCGGCCCGAACGGAGGGCAGGCGGGGCGATGCCGCAAGGTGCTGCCGAGAATGGGATAGGAGACGTCATGAAACCAGCAACTCAATTCCTGCTTGCGCTTGCAGTCGTTCTCGTAGCCTTTGCCTTGAACGGATGTGCGCCGGCCCTGCCGGCGCCCCCGGAGCCGGCTCCGGAAAGGTTTATCGAAGAACCGGAACTCATGGCCGAGCCAGCTGCCCCTCCAGAAGCTGCACCTCCAGTTGAGGAGGCTCCTCCGCCGGCTGCCGCCCCAACCGCCGCGGTTTTCCGCACGGATTCAGACACACTCGTTGGCCTTTTCCAAGGTCCGGATCGGCTGATCATTAAGAACGGAGAGGTCAAGTTGCTCGTCTCCGACACGGATGTGGCCATCGACCGTTTGACTCAGATTGTCGGCGACACTGGCGGCTACATCGTCAGCTCCCGAGAGTGGTTCCAAGAACATGCAGGCGAGAACTTCAAGTACGCTACGTTCACCTTCTCGGTTCCTGTTCGGCAGTTCGAACGAACTTTGCGTCGCTTGCGTGATTTGGCAGTTCGCGTACTCGACGAGAGAGCATCGGGCGAGGATGTGACCGAGGAGTTCGTGGACCTGGAGTCCCGGCTGCGGAACCTGGAGGCGACCCGGGATCGGATAAGGGAATTCCTGGATGCTGCGGATACAGTCGAGGAGGCTCTCGAAGTCAACGAGCAGCTATCGAGCGTGGAGGCACAGATCGAGGAAATCAAGGGCCGCATGAATTTCCTATCAGGGAGGGCGGCGTTTTCCACGATCACCGCGATGCTTGAGCCCGAGCTTCCTGAGATTGAACCGTCTCCGACTCCGACACCAACGGCCACGCCGACGCCAAGCCCAACGCCGACGCCTACCCCATGGAATCCGGGGGCCACCTTCACCGCCGCAACGACCTCGTTCGGATCTGCCTATCGCGCAGTCGTCGATTTGTCGATC
This sequence comes from uncultured Anaerolineaceae bacterium, assembly GCA_964348265.1. Lineage (GTDB taxonomy): Bacteria > Chloroflexota > Anaerolineae > Anaerolineales > E44-bin32 > JBFJVD01. Next base: position 12,467 of record CAYGCA010000064.1, read on the forward strand.
TGGTTCGCTGTCTGCGGTCTGCCCATCCTGGCTCCCACAGGCCTGGCCGTATGGCTCGTGAGGCGTCGAACCAAGGTAATGCAAGGCGAAGAAGGCTGAACCCTGCCCCGTCCAACCCTTCATCAGGAGGTGAGGCCCGGGACGATGCTGCGGCGCTCCGGCCACACTGGTGCGTTGGACGTGAACTCGTCCCGAGGCCACCTTTCAGGAAGGCGCCTGCCGCATGTAGCCTTGGCAAGGGTCCCATGCTATGGCGGCGCTGGATAGTCTAATCCTTGGCTTGTTCATCAGCCATGGACATCTGAACATCCCTCAGGCAAGTTGTACCGTCAGGGCTCATTCTGCTCGAGCCCTAGGGCTGCTCTTGAGCCTCTCGGCCTGAACTCCCAAAGGCCCTGGTTGGCACCATTACCTCCAACAAGCAGGTGCCAGACTTCCCCTGCGCGCCGACTAACACGCTCAATAAACGTATTCTCGACGCACGCCTGCTACGCTGCTGCAAAGTTCCTGGCTCCTGCCTGAAAGGAGGCTGTGATGGATAGACTGAAAAGCGCCCTGGTGCCGGCTGGCTTCGTCCTCGGAGTTGGTGTCCTCTGTTACAACCTCTATTAGGGAGCAACACTGCAGCCGTTGAGCTTCTTTGGGCTTATAGATTTCGAATTTAGCCTCCCCCGAGACGATACAGGCTTGATCGAGCCGACGGCCCTACGACAAGGGGGGAACGCAACGCAGGAGCCGAATGAGAAGACCCGCAAGGCAGAATCAACGGAGTCGACTGAAGAAATGCCCGCGATCGCCACTCGTTCGCAGGCCTATGATCAACTGGAGGCCGGCACGCCGAGGCTAGAGGCTCTTGCTGGCGAATCGTATGAGATCAATTCCCAGGCAGGTGAATCCTACCAATACAACCTCTTCCTGGATCGCATGCAGAACGCCATGTGGGGCTACGGCTGGTGCGCCACCTCGAGCGACCTCTTGGAACAGAATTGGGATCACATCCGCCTGGTCTTCAAGCTGAATGGGAGGCGCGTTTTGGAGGACAGGTTCGTAGAATTGGAAGGTACTGTTGAGGGCCTGGAATGCCGCTGCTTCTACACAGCCGTCAGCGATTGGCCCCAGGGGGAGCATGATCTCACCACCGAAGTCACATTCACAAGTATTATTGACGACGGCCTCACCTCTTATCCGCCCGAGATCCACGTCGATATCTACAGGGTCGTTGTGGGCCGCTGAAACCCGGGGACGGGACCACCAACCGGCAGCGAAGACAACGGGGCGCTCCGAAAGGTCATCATGACCAGGGTGCATCTCGACAGCTGAATCCTCGCCAATGGATCATAGGACGGGTTCTGCACAGTTCCTCCGGCGCAGGAGGCTACTAACGTCTCATGCAAGTTGGCGGCAGCCCCGGGGCCTTGAGCGGGCTGGAGTGCCTACCCCTGGAGCTGGGTGGCAGTCCGGCCGTTAGCCGAACTCGGCTTGACTCTCCCGACATAATGGTGAGAGCAGCGAGAACACGAAAAACACCCATTGGCGACTGGTGACCAAATCGGGGCACGAGCATCCACCGGGCAGCTTTTCACCCTAACTCTAAAGAGCATGAGAAGTTAGTTCGATCGCGAGGAGTGCCTTCCGTCGGGAAGGGATTCCCTTCCTGGATCAGGAGGAATCGAGCAGGATCAGGGATCCCCAAGGTTTCAATTGTCCGCGCCTTTAATGGCTATTGCTTGGTTAGGACTGTGATCTTGGCCCCATCCTTATCGCAGGTCCGGAAGGCCACGTCGGGAAGCCCGCCTCGGTTCCAGAGAAGTCCCACAGGAGATACGAACCGGTCGCCGAATGAGGCCGTCGAACTCGGCCGCGCGGGGCACTCCAGCCGAACTAGAGGCTGGCCAGAGCTTACACAAGAACACCTACGAAAGGAGGTGAAACCCACCTATATGCAAGAAGAGCCTCCAAACCGCACGTACCCATGGGATAGATCGCGAACAAACCCTCGAGCAACAATTTAACCTAGAAGGAGAGGCAAACCATGCGAAGGAGAAGTTCTCGAAAGTGGGCGATTATCCTCGGAACCACTTTGCTGCTGGCCCTGCTTTTGGCCAGTCCCGTGTTGGGGCACGAACCGGATGAGGCGCCAAGATTCCCGTATGATCTCGTGCCCGGTTATGGCGAAGATGGACAGCCTATGGATGCCGCCACCGCCATTGAAAGAATGGTGGGCGGCAATCTCAAGAGCGCCTAGGGACCCAACCTCCACAGCCAGAACTCCCACCTGATGTCCAGATCACCTCAAACCAGCTTCACCAACAGCGATTTAGCCTTCTGGGGCGATTTGGCCTTCGCGGACAATTACGGAGGCTTCCGCGTTTTCGACATATCGTCGCCTTCCAATCCGAAGCTCCTTGCAGATGTGCCCTGCCTTGGTCCACAAAACGACGTCTCGGTTTGGGAAAACCTCTTGTTCCTCTCAGTAGATTCCGTCATGACTGGGCCGGAATGTGGGAATGGATTCGCGCTGGTTCTCACCGATCCAAGCGGCTGGGAAGGCATCCGGATCTTTGACGTCAGCGACCCGACCAGCCCGCAGTACCTGACTGCCGTGTATACCGATTGCGGTTCGCACACCCACACCCTTGTGCCAGACCTGGCGAACGACCGCGTCCTGATCTACGTCTCGTCCTACTCGCTGCGCCCAGGCCCCTCATGCGGTCCCGGTACTGGAGATGATCCTTTGCATAACCAAATCTCGATCGTTGAGGTGCCTCTAGGCGATCCCATGAGCGCCAGCGTGATCGCTGAGCTCGAGATCAGCGGTGAGATATTCGACATCAGCGACATCGCCCCCGTCCTCGACTCCACCTTTGGGTGCCACGACATCCAGGTGTTCATGGAGATCGGCCTTGCTGCGGCGGCCTGCCTGAGCGAAGGTCAGATCTGGGACATCTCCGACCCAGCCAATCCCGGCACCGCCAATGCCATCCACATCGACAATGACATGGTCGAAATCTGGCACTCGGCGGCTTTCACCTGGGATGGCGAAATAGTCGTCTTCGGCGACGAGACCCTGTTCGGCAGCTGCCAGAGTCCCGATCAGATGAATGGTCGCGTCTGGTTCCACGAGGTCGCCAATCCGACCCAGCCAGTAGCGTCCTTCCTGATCCCGCGCCTTCAGCCGGGTGAGTACTGTGGCTCTCACTTGTTTAACGTCCTTCCCAGGAGCGA
>CAYGCA010000064.1:15701-16573 GCA_964348265.1 uncultured Anaerolineaceae bacterium
CTACATCCTGGCTTCTTCGTGGTATGGGGGCGGGACCAGCCTGATCGACTTCACTGAGCCGACAAACGCCATGGAGATCGGGTACTACGACCCACAGGTGCCGAGCCCGGCAAGCGTGTGGTCTACCTACTGGTACAACGGCTTTATCTACAGCAATGACATCCCCCGGGGATTCGACATCTTCTTGCTGAGCGATGACGCCAGGGCCAAAACCCGAAAATTGGACACCATGAATCCGCAGGTTCAGGAGATGCTCATACCCTGATCATGGGATCTGGGAGTCCAGAGGCGCAGCAAGACAGGGAGGTCGCACGACATACCTGCGACCTCCCCATTTCACACGTGTCTCCTGCACGCGGTCCGGCAGGGTGGCGCAGCGCCTCGGTGAAGATCCGAACCGAGCCCAGGCAACTGACCTGAAGATGAGTCCCTGGCTTGAGCAGGATTCCCCCGTCCAGGAATTGGGAGGGAGTCTAGCGCTCAAGAGGGCGAGATTGGGATTCAGAAGCGAAGGTCGAACATCGACCGGTGGCCGCGGCGAAGAAGCGGATACCGGCCCCAACGCGCCATCCTGTAGCCCGTTAGTTTCCGGGGCACCCCACAGGAGCAGACGCGGGCTGTAAGCACAACGTAAAGGTTGAGTCATGCAAGACTGTTATACACTAAGCCCGGATTCGTCCACAGCTCGTGAGGACCAAATCGATCCCTGCGGCCCAGCCCTCACACAGCACACGGGCCACGGCAAGAGGTCACACCAGAACCAGCGAAGGAACCATGAATTCGGATCACCCTCAGAACCCGGACCGTACGCAGAATGGAACTGCTCGGGTCCTTATCGCCGACGATCACGGCGTCATTGCCGCTCTTCATCG
>CAYGCA010000064.1:16583-17002 GCA_964348265.1 uncultured Anaerolineaceae bacterium
TCACCCAAGGGCTGAGCCTGTACCTTAAAAGGGCCGGGCTCAAGGTCATCGGGACTGTAGCCACGGGCCGCCAAGCGGTGGAGAAGACACTCGATCTCGAGCCGGATGCAGTCTTGCTCGACATCGCTATGCCGGATATGGATGGCCTCGCAGCACTTGCCGTAATCAAGTACCTCCGAGCCGAAACCCACGTGATCGTGCTGTCCTCCTATGCAGAGCCCGGTTACAGAACACGCGCCTTCCAGCTCGGCGCGGACGGATTCTTCTCGAAGAGCTGTGATCCGGGCAAGATCGCGGAGGCCCTCCGTGCCGCAACCACTAATGGGACTATTGCGTGCAGCAAGGGCGCCAACGGCAATCCGCAGGCGCCGCGGATCCCCGGACGCGCTCGACATATGGATCCCGTCCGAGTTGTGGAT
>CAYGCA010000064.1:17027-17302 GCA_964348265.1 uncultured Anaerolineaceae bacterium
ACTCGAGGCGCACGCACCCCTGGCCGACGCAATCACCGAGCAGGAGTCCTATGTACTCGAGCTCATCGCGCAGGGTTTCAGCGACCAAACCATAGCCGAGCACCTCTGCATCAGCTCCGGCTCGCTGAAAAGTCACATGCGCAGTACTTTCGGTAAACTCGATGTATCCGACCGCACTCAGGCCGCCGCTTGGGCCATCAGCCACGGTTTGGCCCCGTGGGACGAATCACACTTCCCCTAGATGTAAGGCCTGCCCTCCGACATTAACAAGCATT
>CAYGCA010000065.1:0-7644 GCA_964348265.1 uncultured Anaerolineaceae bacterium
ATAGTGCTCTCGGTCGTCGGTGCTCAACCATCATGATTTTTGTGAATGTACTTAGCTATAACTGCTACACCCCCGCTTCGGAGCGCGCCGCCCTTAGCTTGGCCCGCCAGCATGAACGCCAACCTGCAGGCAGACTGATTTCGGGGACCCTCCGTTCGTCTGCCTTGGTGTAGCTGGCAGCCCGTGTCCAGCATGCCATGAAAGTCTGGCCTAGCTGTAGAAGTCCTGAAGGTCCGGGGATGGCAACGTTAGCAGGCCTTCGGCCTGCAAACCAAGCTGAGTGACGCGTTCAGGCTTGGTCGAAGCCAGATAGGCAGTGTAGGCCGCAGCCAACGCGTCAAGCTCAGCCTGCTGACAGAGATCTCGCAGGGGCAGGTTGCTCGTGAGGAGGTGATGTTGGGTTATCTCTTCGATGGCGTGCATAGGGTTGGGAATGTCCAGGCCTTCGAGGTAGAGGACGAGTTGCCGCTGCATCCGTCCCTCCAGGGTGGACTTCGAAAACGGCCGATGCTTGAGCAGAACAGAGAAACAGGCATGGGTTTGGACCTCGAGCATCGTTCTTGGGTGCAGTTCCTCATCAATGACAAAGAAGCGAAAGCCTAGTTCACCCAAGCGACGGTAGATCTCGAACCCATTTTCCACCCAACCAGGCGCAAGGCGCTTCAGGCTCGGAGAGTTCAAGATTCGGATATTCCGCCTTCTCAGCTCGAACTCGCAGACTCTCCACGTGGTCCACGTCTTGCCCTCCGGATCAAGATTGTAGCTCTGCCTGACTCCCGCCTCTTCCATCAGGCCCTTGTTGAGACTCTGGGGCGCGTTGACTGCTACTATCGCCTTTTCCTGGCCAGCGATGAACGCCAGAACCGTCTCCATATCCGCTTGATCCCTCGCTATGAGGCGAAGGTTCTTATCCAAACCCACATAACTCATGGGCCGCTGTCCGGCAGTCGCCTCGAGACCTACAAACACAGCCTCAGAAAACAACATCTCGACCTCCTCTAGGTGCGCCTCCCCCTGCCAATCAGGCCGAACCCATTCTTTGCGTTCTGACAGCTTCGGCGAATCTCTCCCACAGGGCTCTATCCGTGTGGTAGGGTGACAGCCAGGGGGCCCTGGAGGCTCGCCGCAAGGCGGCCCTGACTGTTTGTCCGGACCAAATGCAGAAGGCTACGTACGCCCAACGAGCCTTATGACGCCCGAGGCTGCTATGAAGGAGCACGCTTTGCCCCTCCGCGAGGCAATCGTCGATAAACCGGCTGGCAAGTAGGCGCTCTTCCACTCCCGCCTCGGCTTCGTCGGCCAACGCCATCCAGAGAAAGACTCGAGGCGGTTGGAATCGAAAGTCGATCGGACGAAAGGGGCACAGATGCAGCACAGCCGTCACCCCCGTTTGATCGGCGAAGGAGTCCCAGGTCTTCGGGATCTCCTCCCCGCCGGCTGCAAAAATCCGATCATGGACCCAGGTCAAAAACTCCTCCTGTGCGCAAGCTGTACCCATCCCTCAACACTGAGTATACATCGCGCTTTTGACGCCGTCGATTCCGGTAGCTATACTACCATCAGGGCAAACGATCCTCGACTAGAATTCGACTAGTCAGCCTAATTTCTATCGCTACCAGGAGGTACTCCGAATGACCACCGAAAAGTCACAAGGCTCCGGCGACGCCTTCAAGCTCACCTACGCAACCATGTTCAACCCACCGGAGGAGCTGCATACCAACTACGAAGAGGCAGTTAAGAAGGTCAAATCGGAGATGGGGCAGGACGTTCCCATGCTGATTGCCGGCGAGGACGTCTTTTTCGACGACAAATTCGAGGATCGATCCCCCATCAGCCAGGACTGGCTCCTGGGCACCTTTCAGCGTGGGACGGAGCAGCACGCTGAGCAGGCCCTGAAAGCCGCTCGGGCCGCCTTCCCTGCCTGGTCAGGGATGCCATGGAGGCGGCGAGTGGAGCTGATGCGAAAGGCCGCAGCCAATATCGACGATCGGATCTTCGAGTTTGCCGCTGTGGTCTCCCTGGAAGTGGGTAAGAATAGGATGGAGGCACTGGGAGACGTGGCTGAGGCCGCGGATTTGATACGCTACGCCTGCGATCAAATGGAGGCCAATAACGGCTACGTCGTCGCCATGGCCCAGGACCCTCTTGAAGGCTACGAGGTCATCAACCACTCGGTACTACGACCCCACGGGGTCTGGGTGGTGATCAGCCCGTTCAACTTCCCGGCGGCGCTGACGGGTGGACCGGCCGGGGCGGCGCTCCTGACTGGGAATACCATCATCATGAAGCCCGCTCACGACACGCCGTGGACCTCACGTCTCCTCGCCGAGTGCTTCCGCGATGCCGGACTGCCTGAAGGCGCCTTCAATTATGCGACCGGGCCAGGGAGCACCTTCGGCGAAGCGCTCGTCACCAGCAGCCAGTTCGACGGAATCACGTTCACCGGATCCTACGACATCGGCATGCACATCTACCGTACCGTTGCTCAGGGAGAGTACCCGAAACCGACGATCCTTGAAATGGGCGGCAAAAACCCCGCGATCGTTTCTCGCAGCGCGGATCTGGATCGGGCCGTCACGGGAATTGTCCGCTCGGCCTTCGGCCTTCAAGGTCAAAAATGCTCCGCTGCAAGCCGGATCTATGTCGAGAAGCCCGTATACGCTGATTTGGTTGACAAGATCATTTCAAGCACCGAAGCCCTGGTGGTGGGAGATCCAAGTGAGCAGGAGGTCTTCCTAGGCCCGGTCATTAACCAAGCCGCCTACGATTCCTTTAAGCAGCTCACCGAAGAACTTTCCGAGGCAGGAACCTTCCTCACCGGAGGCAAGGTCCTTAGCGAGGGAATGTACGGCAAAGGTTTCTACTGCCAGCCGACCGTTGTAGCCGAGGTCCCCCCAGATCATCGATTGTGGAAGTATGAGATGTTCCTGCCTATCACGATGATCCACGCCGTTGACAGTTTGGAGGAGGCTATGCAGCACGCCAACGAAGTGCACTTCGGGCTTACCTCCGGCTTCTATGGTTCGGAAGACGAAGCTCAATGGTACTTCAAGCACATTCAGGCGGGCGTCAACTACGCCAACCGGCCGCAGGGAGCCACCACAGGCGCCTGGCCCGGCTTCCAACCGTTTGGCGGCTGGAAAGGCTCAGGTTCGACGGGCAAGAACGCCGGTGGGCTCTACTACCTCCCGCTATACATGCGTGAGCAGGTGCAAACCATCGTGCGCTAGGCAACCGGCTTTCCGGACATAGTCTTCACGACTACGGGATCATTGGGCGGATCGATGTTGGCGCGCTTGGGAACCGCTTTTGTCCTGCTGGGGGTCATCGTCCTGACTGTGTTCCTCTTCAGCTTCACGATCGAGCAGGCCAGCCTGTTGACGCTCATTCTCGGCGCCTCGCTGGCCGCCTTGGGTCTGATCATGCGTCGGCGCTATGCCCCCAGAATCCCACCGGGCGAGCCTCGATTTCAGCTACTCAGGCGACTGCTAGGGCGCGATCGGGATAGGGACGAGGGATGAAACCCAAGGCTGCGCTGTTGTGACGATTGAGTCGTGGCTGGTCCTGGGCATTCTGCTCGCAGCAGTAGTCCTTTTCGTGACCGAACGGCTGCGGGTGGATGTGGTTGCTCTGGGGGTGGTGGTAGCGCTGATGCTGACTGGAATCCTGAGCACCCCTGAGGCCCTGGCTGGTTTCTCGAACGCCGCTGTCCTGACAATAGCCTCCCTTTTCGTGGTGGGAGGGGCTGTGACCCGTACCGGGCTGGCAGGCGAGATTGGGCGCCGACTGCTTGTGATCGGGGGCAGAGACGAGCGTCGGCTGACCATTGTTCTTATGCTGTCGGTAGCGCTGCTCTCCAGCTTCATGAGTGATACCGGGACGGTGGCCGTCCTCCTTCCGGGGGTGATTGCCTTGGCCCGTTCTTCAGAGATCAGTCCATCCAGACTGTTGATTCCGCTGTCCTTCGGGGCGCTGTTGGGAGGAGCCACAACTTTGATCGGCACACCCCCAAACATTATCATAACGGATCTGCTACGCCAGCAAGGCCTCGAGGCGTTTCGCTTCTTCAGCTTCACGCCACTGGGTTTCCTGCTCGTCGGCGCTGGCATTTCTTTCATGCTGCTCGCTGGCCGGAGACTGCTACCTGAGCGCAAGCCGGACGTGGAAACCCAGCGAGTTGAAACTCCAAGGGAACTGATCGACCTCTACCGAATTCCTGAGAATATGTACCGATTGCGCGTCCGGAGGAGTTCTGCATTGGTTGGGCAAACGCTTGCCTCGGCCCGACTGAGGGAGGATCACCGGATAACAGTCATTGAACTCCGCCGACCAACCGAACCCCAACTCGCCCTATCTCTCGAAGACCTTGCCGGTCATGGAAACCAAGCACACCCGGTCCAGGAGTCCTTTAGACCGGACGCACAGACTTCGATTGAACCTGGCGACGTACTCATCGTGCAGGGGGAGGCCGACGACGTCAGGCATGCCTCGGCCGTGTGGAACCTGGGAGTGCAACCATCCCAACCAGCCGACCAGGCCGCGCTGGTTAGCGAGGAGATCGGAATTGCAGAGGTGCTCCTCCCGCCGCGTTCAAGCTTGATCGGCAGGACTCTGGTTCAGAGTCGTTTCGGGGCCACGTACGGGCTGAGCGTCTTGGGCATCCTCAGAGCGGGGGCGAGGGCACCACTGGACCTGAAAGCCACTCCACTCCAGTTTGGCGATATCCTTCTCACGCAGGGAACCTGGCAGAATATCCTGAGCCTCAAGCACCGGCCGCGCGACTTTGTAGTCATTGGCCAGCCGGAGGCCATGATCGAAGTTACCAGACGGGACAAGGCCCCCTTAGCGCTGCTCATCCTGGCCGGGGCGCTGGTCTTGATGATCGCGAATTGGGCATCTGTGGCGACGACCAGCATGCTGGCTGCATTGGCAATGGTGCTCACAGGCTGCTTGACAATGGACGAAGCCTATCAAGCCGTCGATTGGAGAAGTGTGGTTCTGATCGCGGGCATGATCCCGATGAGCACCGCCTTGGAGAAGGTAGCGTTCGTCGACTTAGCTGCCAATGCCCTGACGTCCGGCCTGGGCGATCTCGGTCCGCTTGCCGTCCTGGCCGGGCTGCTCCTACTGACTTCATCCTTAACCCAAGTTCTCTCCAACACGGCCACAACGGTCTTGATCGCTCCGATTGCGTTGGCCTCTGCCCAGTCTCTCGACTTGCGTCCCCAGGCATTCCTAATGGCGGTGGCGATCGGCGCTTCTATGGCTTTCGCCGCACCCGTGGCCTCTCCGGTGAATACCCTCGTGATGGGCGCGGGTGGCTACCGTTTCAGCGACTATCTTAGGGTTGGCTTGCCGATGACCCTTCTGGTGCTCCTCCTTTCCCTACTGGCCCTTCCGGCGTTATTCCCCTTCAACTAGACCTGTCTGGACTGTCTGTGCAGTTGCTAATGATCACTCTCCAATCGGCGACTTCCACGGCCACGAAACGTCCGCTCCGCTGGGTCGTTTTCCATGGCGAGCCTCGGCACTCTGTGGTCGCCGCTTGACGGTCTAGGATCCCATTTAGGCTTTCTCAGGATCTTGTCGGGTGATAAGAAAGGGTAGCTTGACGGCCGCGTTGGAGCAGGGGCGGGTAGGAGGCGTGCGGCGGCCTGGGCGCGCTGCGCCCTCGATGGTATGAGATACAATGAAAGAGTTATTGGGTTTTGGAAAAGCGGCCCCGACAATGGCCCAGGATGATCGCTCCTAGCGCCCAACAACCGCAAGGATTAAGGATGCCGCAATTTGACTATGACTTGTTCGTCATTGGATCAGGTCCAGCAGGCCAGCGGGCTGCGATCCAGGCGGCCAAGATCGGGAAGCGCGTCGGAGTCGCGGAGCGAAAAGCAGTGGTCGGAGGGGTATGCGTCAACATTGGGACCATCCCAAGCAAGACTCTGCGTGAGGCCGCACTCTATTTGTCGGGCTACCAGATGCGCGGTCTTTATGGCTTCTCTTATGTTGTAAAAGAGCAGGTCACCATGGAAGACCTGTTGTTCCGGGTCGATCACGTGATACGTCACGAGATCGATGTTACGCGCCATCAGTTGCTCCGCAATCGGATTGAACTCTTGGCTGCGGAAGCTTCATTTATTGACCCTCACACCATAAGTCTGGAATACGTCGACGGGCATGGGCAGAGGACGGTCTCGGCAGAACACATCGTCATCGCCAGCGGCACAGCGGCTACCCGACCAAGCCATCTGACTTTCGACGGCCAGAGAATCTTCTCAAGCGACGAAATCCTGCAACTGAAGCGCATCCCTCGAACACTGGCCGTTGTAGGGGCGGGCGTCATTGGCTGTGAGTACGCCTGCATCTTTGCCGCGCTCGGCGTACGGGTTACGCTCATTGAAAAGCGATCCCGCTTGCTTGGGTTTATCGATGATGAGATCGTCGACACACTCGTCTTTCAACTGCGACAGGAGCGGGTCACGCTGCGAACTGGCGAAGAAGTCAACCACATAGATCCAAGCCGTGAGGATGAACCGGGGGTTGAGATCAAACTCGCAAGCGGAAAGCTCGTCAAGGCCGAAGCGGCCTTGTACAGCGTTGGCCGCACCGGGGCCACCCAGCATCTGAACCTGGAAGCTGTGGGCCTCAGAGGTGACGAACGCGGCCGCCTGGCGGTAAACGAGAATTACCAGACCGAGGTCCCACACATATACGCCGTCGGGGACGTCATTGGCCTTCCAAGCCTGGCTTCTACCTCAATGGAACAGGGCCGCCTGGCAGCCTGCCATGCCTTTAATCTACCAATGAAAAGCGTCCCCGAGCTCTTTCCCTACGGGATCTACACGATTCCAGAAATCTCCTACGTTGGCTCAAATGAAAGGGAACTTACCGAACGAGGCGTACCTTACGAAGTCGGCAAGGCCAACTACCGGGAGATAGCCCGAGGTCAGATTATCGGCGACCAAACCGGATTGCTGAAACTGATCTTTCACCTTGATTCCGGCAAGCTGTTGGGGGTGCACATCATCGGCCAGGGGGCAAGCGAACTGATACATATCGGTCAGGCGGTGCTGGCATTCGACGGCCAAATCGACTATTTCATTCACAACGTGTTCAACTACCCGACACTAGCCGAGTGCTACAAGACGGCGGCCTTCGACGGCATTAATCGGGCTCAAGCAGGATAGATCCTCTCCAGTCGCTCCACTAGCGATCGATGGTCTCGCAAACAGACATCCTTTCCACCAGCACTAGGCGGCCTCTGACCCGATGCACAAGGATGGCGACGACGCGTTGAGTCCACGGGCCAGCTCTCCATCCCTGCTGACTGCGATCTTCCAATCTCCAGACGGCCGTTTCCGCGCTGGGTGGCGGCTTCTATTGCATGGGATCCTGGTATTCTTTGGCTTATTTGTCGTCGGCTTGCCGATAGGTTTTGTGGCACTGGTCCTAGACCCGATATTGCCGGCCGGTGTTCAAACTCAGATGGCATTCCAATTCGTCGCCCTCGGGCTGGCTGCTACTGGGGCGACCTGGGTGGCGCGCCGGTACCTCGACCGCAAGTCCTTTCTTTCCCTCGGATTTTCCCTTGACCGTCATTCTGGACAGGACTTTTTGCTGGGCTTTGGGCTGCCAGCATTTCTCTTT
>CAYGCA010000065.1:7654-7949 GCA_964348265.1 uncultured Anaerolineaceae bacterium
AAGGCTCTACCTGGGCCTGGGGGTTTCTCCCCATGCGATCCATCCTCACCCAGACCATAGCATGGCTGTTTGCGTTCATCTTCGTCGGGTACTACGAAGAGTTGGTGAGCCGAGGCTACCAACTGCAGAACCTGACTGAGGGTCTCAACCTGCCTCTTGCTGTGCTGCTATCGTCAGCAAGCTTTGCGATGCAGCACCTTGCAAATCCCGGAGCGAGTCCTGCTTCCACAATCGGCCTCCTTATCAGTGGAGTTTTTCTAGCATACGCCTGGATAAGGACCAAGCAGTTGTGGCT
>CAYGCA010000065.1:7959-17292 GCA_964348265.1 uncultured Anaerolineaceae bacterium
GTCAGCGGCCCTGCTCTGGTAACGGGCGGCGGATTTGGCCCCGAGGCCGGGTTGATTGTCCTGCCAGCGATTGGGCTAGGAACAGTCGTTGTTTGGCTCAGAACAAGGGACCGCAGGGAGGCTTAAGGGCTAGCCGCGTAGAGGCTTCGCCAGGACAGGCGAGATCCCCGCCTAGAAATGGACCGAGTTGAAGGGAAGGCAGCACCCCGAAGATAATCAACGGAGCTTTTGGGGACGCTAAGCTTATCTCTGCAGTCTCCTTCAACGTACCGGAGGCTATTCAGCAGACGGGGTGGAATGTTGGGCGGCTCGACCCCCCTGCAGTTGAGACAAGCCCATCGCGAATGTCAAGCTACCCAGAGGTGCTCCCAGGCAGGGGTGGCTAGCCTTCAACACCGTGGACGCGGGTATTCGGGTAGAAATCCTTCCAGCCAAACCAGAAACTGGTTGTGCTCTTGACTCTCTCGAGCTGGGTACCGGACAACTGACCCGAGATAGCAAGACCGCTCATACCGTCCCATACGGTTCCTGTCTGCTCGTCAACTAGCTCCAACGCCGAATGGGATTGAAAACTCAGCGTCCTTTCCCCAACTTGTCGCGAGAAGACAACGCCGCTCGCATTAGATCCATCAAACACAACCAGAATAGGAACCTCGCCCACAACTTCATTCACGACTGGGTTGTCATTCAGGACGCTGAATGGAAAAGCAACCGAATCGTCTCCATGAGCGACACCCACGACAAACTGCTTGGACGGTAAACGGCTGTCCAGGCGGGTCTCCCCAAGCACGCCGGTCTGACCCGAAACATAGTACCTGGCGTAAGGATCACGCAAGCCCGAATAACCCTTTACCAGGGCAAGTGAATTCGGATGATGAGTCTTCCAGTCGGCCCAGGTGGTCAGTCGGGCTGGAAAATACTCAAGCTCAGAGCCTACGAAGGGCCCCTGCACGGCCTTCCCCAAAAGCTGGCTCCAGAGTGAGTTGGATTGCCGATCATACATTACTAGCACATTCATAATCAGCTTTCCGCTCACGCCGAACTCCAGAACCTGACCGTCAACGACTCGGGAATACACGATCCCAGTGTAGCAAAGCGGTCACCAGGTGACCGCAATCGGATGGCCTCCAACAACATCGTTCACGATTTCATGGCTTGAGAGCAGACCGACTGAGTAAGCTCGAGCGTCTCCATCGAAGTCGACGCCAAGAACCCGCTCATCAGGGGCATATTCCCGATCCGCCTCCTGCGCGGAGTAGAAGCGTGGTTCATCAATAGAACGGATGGCGTCACGCGGCAGCAACGTAATCATCTCATAGCCTCCTGGCTCACTCTCGGTTGGAGAGGAGGAGGTCCCTTGAAAGCCGCCGCAGGCCGCCAGAACCAAAGCCGCGCCTATCACGAATGCCAGATGAGCACCAGGTCGCATGATCCTCCTTGTGTTACCTGAGTGTCCGGCACTACGCTCATCTGCGCCGTAATGCCCATTACCTGGGGGGAGAGTCTAATCTTCCTTTTGGCCTAGCGCCAAATCTTGAAACCATGCGGAGAGACCGCAGGGAGGGCAGGACCAGCCTAGGCGCCGAAAAAAGGAACTTGACAAGGTAGAACAGGTGTTCTATAATGTCTTCGCGGTAGCACATCTGTTCTGATTGGAGGTTCCTTATGTCTGTCTACAGGAGGACTCCCCCTCAAGTGTTCCCCGGGGCACCAGGAAGATCGCGGGCCGTCGAGTTGCTGGAGCGAATCCCAGCCCAGAGAGCGCACGTCTTCCTGATCATCATCGTCGGCGCGCTCTTCGCTTTCGAGACCTTCAACTATGGGACGACGGAATTCGCCATGCTGGACTTGCTTGGTGACCTGAATTTCCTTGGACTGCGCTGGGCCAGCATTCTCGCGATCGCGTTCTGCGCAATCGATTTCGCGGGTATTGCCCGCCTGTTTACTCCGGAGCAAGGCGGACAGGAACCGGTTGAGGTCTGGTATCTGCTGGGGGCATGGCTTTTGGCGGCCACTATGAACGCCCTCTTGACTTGGTGGGCGATCTCGCTTGCCCTCCTTGGCCATAACGGATTGGGAAATGAGATCCTGGGTCGAGAGTCATTGCTGAGAACCGTCCCAATCTTTGTCGCCGTTCTGGTGTGGCTCATTCGAGTCTTGATCATTGGGACACTAACCCTTGCGGGCGAACGAATGATCCATCTGGGTCAGCTACGGCGCCTTCCGGCCTCCAGGAATGGTGGTGCTCGGCCGGTGAGCGGAGAGGCACGTCCGAGACCGAACCCACGTAATCGGCCTCGACCTGTGCGGCCCGCGCCTAAGCCGCCGCCTCGGCAGGAACCAAGGTACGTCCCGGATTCGGTAAGCGCGCGCCCCGGTCGGCGCCACTAAGGTCAGTCAAGCCATGCAGACATCAGGATTGAGGCATGAGGCTAGCCCCCCTCTGAGGCTCGGGCCAAGGAGGGGGGAGCAGCCTTTGTTGATTGGTGTTCACACCATACCTCTGCTCTTAGCTGCTCTGCTGTTTTTGGTTTCGGCATGGAGCTGGAAGGAATTGAAGTCCGAGTATGGAAGTAATCGGATTCCGCCAGCGTCGGCTGCGAGGGATTCCTCAAAACCCGAGCCTGCATCCTATGAGATCGAAAAGGACCTGCGAGGTGAAGGTCCTGCCCTTGGAATCTCGCCCGTATTCATGCCTTCGGTGACGCATTGGTCCGAGGACATCATTCGGTGGTCTCAGGAGCAGAACTTGGATCCTAATCTTGTCGCAGTTGTCATGCAGGTAGAGTCCTGCGGTCACCCCAAGGTGAGGTCTGCGGCCGGAGCGCAGGGTCTATTCCAGGTGATGCCTTTCCACTTCTCGCGCGATGAGGACCCGCTCAACCCAGAAACCAATGCAGCCCGTGGCCTGGCCTACCTGGCCGCGAGCCTCAGAATCGCGCAGGATGATCCAAGCAACGCGCTTGCCGGCTATAACGGTGGACACGGCATCATCGGAAAGGAGCCCCGGGAATGGCCCCCAGAAACCCAGCGGTATGTGCGCTGGACAGCCGGAATCCTCGACGAGATTGAAAGCGGCTTAGTGAAGAGTAAAACGCTGGACGAGTGGTTGGCTGCCGGGGGCTCGAGCCTCTGCCGGCGCGCAGCGCAGGCGCTGGACCTGCCAGACCTGGATCCCGGGTGACGGCATTTTCCGGGGCCTTCATTAAGCCAGGCCTCCCGCCCTGTGCATTTGGGGTCAAGCAATGGGCGTTTCCTCCAGCCCGGCTTGCGTCGGCTCCTTGAGGCTTCTTGCATCGTCGTTCTGAGGAAGCCAGACTGAAAAAGTTGTGCCGACCCCCATCTGAGAGGCGACTTCGATTCTGCCGCCATGGTTTCGGATAATCCAATGAGCAATGGAAAGACCCAGGCCTGCCCCGCCCTTTTCATTTCGGGCGCGCGAGCGATCAACTCTGTAGAACCGTTCGAATATGTGGGGAAGTTCCTCCTGCGGTATTCCCGGTCCGGTATCTGAAACTGTAATCCTCGCCCAATCCTCTACTTTCGACAGGCCGAGCCGGACGACTCCACCATCCGGAGTATGCCGGATGGCATTGTCGACTAAATTGAGTAGAACCTGCTTCAAGCGATCCCTATCTCCGACGACGCGTACCTGATCTTCGTGCCCCAGCTTTATTCCAACCCGCCCCTGTCCGAGGATTTTGGCTTCTTGATACATCTCTAGAAGCAGAGTGTCTAGCTCGATCTGCTCTCTTCCGAGCGGCAGCTTGCCGGACTCTGCTTGGGCGAGCAGCAGCAGGTCACGCACCATTCTGGTCATTCTGTCTACCTCGCTGCTTACAGCCTCCAGCGATTCGCTGTTGACCTTTTCCACGCGGCGTATGAGGTCGAGGTTGCCACGCAGGGCGGTCAGGGGGGTGCGAAGCTCATGCGAGACATCGGCCAAGAACCGCCGTTGAGCTTCAAACAAGTTCTCAAGCCGTTCAAGTGTCGCGTTGATGGCAACCACCAGCTGTCCAACTTCTCCCTCGGGGGGTCCGGTTAGGGAAACACGAGTAGAGAGATCGTCGGCTTTGCTGATCTGAAGGGCAGCCTGCGTCACCTGATCAAGCGGGCGGAGGGCAGTCTTGGCGGTCATCCAACCGATGAGGGCCGCCACGGCCACTGCAAAGAGCCCGCCAGGCACCATAATGAATAGCAGCTGAGTTCGGGCCCGATCGACAGCTCCGAGCGAGTCTGCTAGCTGCAGGTAGCCGACGATCTGATTGTCGGGGAGTACCACGACGGGAACAGTCAGCACACGCAGCTTGACCCCCTCTTTCGTTGCTGTGCTGAACGTTCGGGCAGCCGTCCCAAGTTGATCGGTATCAAACGGTTCGCCTGCGGACCTAAGATTGGTCGAAACCAGTACCTGCTGTCCGTCTTCATCCCGTCCCCACACCTGAACGTACACATTGCCTGTAAGATCCAGCGCCGGGAGTGTGACGCCGCGCATGTTACGACGGCTGGCGAGCAGGATTTCGTCTGCGGTAGTCTTCAGGGACTCTTCAATTTGCAGAGTTAAGCTGTAGGAAAGCAAGAGGTAGACGAGAACGCCGAAGAGCAACAATGCCCCAGCCAGGACGGTCGCATACCAGAGGGTAAGCCTGGCGCGCAGGGTCACGTGGCCTCCCGCAGGACATAGCCTACTCCTCGGACGGTATGAATTAGCCTTGGATCGCCTCTGGCTTCGGTCTTCTGGCGCAGATACCGCACGTACACTTCGATGATATTGCTCTCGCCGCCAAAATCGTATCCCCAGACCCGATCGTATATGACCTCACGCGTAAGCACCTGCCTTGGGTGGCGCATGAAAAGTTCGAGCAGATCATATTCCTTTGCCGTGAGTCCTATCGGGCGGTCTCCACGAAATGCCTGATGCGTGCCGGTATCAAGCTGCAGGTCGGAATAGGTCAGCACCTGCGGAACATCGGGCTTCATCCGTCGAAGCAGGGCGCGCACGCGCGCTAGGAGCTCAGCGAACGCGAATGGCTTGACAAGATAGTCATCCGCCCCCGCGTCTAATCCCTTCACTCGATCCGAGACCGCGTCCTTGGCGGTCAGCATGAGAATGGGGACATCACTGCCGGCCCTAAGCCGTCTGCATACCTCCAGGCCATCGAGGCCAGCTTCCGACTCAGGAAGCATCCAGTCCAGAATAACCAGCTCCGGCGACGCCTCGCTCGCCAACCTCAACCCCGCTGATCCATCTTTGGCTGTCTGTACCTGATAACCTTCAAAAGCGAGGCCGCGCTGGAGGAAGTTCAGGATCCGCTCTTCGTCTTCGATGACTAGGATGACCTCGTTCATATAGTCCTCAGTCAACGAATTATAAACCAGCGGGTTCTCCCGGCGGATTGGGTGAAGCGGGGCCGCCATTCGTTGGCGGCCCGCATACAGCGTGGGATCTACTCAGTCGCCCCTCTAGACCAGTTCGACGGTTGCCCCGGCCGCCTCAAGCTTGCTCTTGGCGTCCTGTGCCAATTCCTTACCTGCGCGTTCCAAGATCATGCCGCGTTCTGTCTCAGCAAGGTCCTTGGCGTCCTTCAGACCCAGACTCGTCACCTGCCGGATGGCCTTGATGACATCGATCTTTTTGGGCCCCACATCAGCCAAGATGACGTCAAACTCGGTCTTCTCCTCCTCGGCTTCTCCGCTACCCATCGAAGCTGCCCCGGGAACCGCCGCGACCGCAACGGGGGCTGCCGCGGAGACGCCCCAGGTCTCTTCCAAGACGTCCCTTAGTTCGGCCAATTCCAGAGCACTCAGCTCGTTGATCTGGTCCACTGCCTTTTCGACTTTTGACTTAGCCATGATGAGAAGTTTCCTCCTGTATTGGGTGGATGAAGTGCATTTCTAGTCCTGTTCAGGTTCTGCTGAAGCCTCAGCCCCTTCCAGGGACTCGAGCTGTGCCTGAAGGAGGTTTACGATCTGTCGCATCGAAGCCGCGATGATGCCGACGACGCCTCCCGCTGGAGCCTGAAGAGTAGACAGCAGTTGGGCGCGCAGCACAGGGACAGGGGGCAGGTCCGCGATCCGCTCCACCTGGGCGAGGTCATAGACTAGACCTTCAACGACACCGCCTTTTACCTTGAGCCCCTCGTTTTCACGAGTGAGGTCAACAATAATCTTGGCGACCGCTGGAATGTCCTCCATGGCGAAACCCATGGCTGTCGTTCCCTGCAAGCCCCCCTCCGGGAGCGGCAGGCCAACCTCTTCAAACGCTCGGCTCATCAGCCGGTTCTTCACAATGTGGAACTCTCCACCAACCTCCCCTATCCGCCTGCGTAGTTTCTCGGTGTCTCGCACGCTCAAACCCGAATAGGACGTCAGGATGACGGCTTGGCTTCTGGACATAAGTTCCTTGTATTCGGTCACGATGTCCTTTTTGCGCTGCCTTGAAATCGCCAATTCCCTTTCGCCTCCTTTCAACAAAAAGTCTTTGCTTCAAGCGAATTGCCTCAGCAAAGACGGGCACAAACTATGAGCTGCGTTCGGACTATGTCCGATGCCTCTCCACCTTGGCAGGAGATTAAGCCCCATCACCTCCCAAGGCGCCTGCTGTCTCTGGTGAAGCCTATTCGATTTTCCAGCACCTCAGCCGCGCACTCGCCTCCTGCGACTTAGGGGCTAATATGGGGCGTGCCTACATGGCAGTAGCCAAATTCGGATCAATCTTCACCCCAGGCCCCATGGTGCTGGCGACTGTGACCTTGCGGATGTAGGTACCCTTGGCAGACGCCGGGCGAGCTCGCTTGACGACGTCCATCAGCGCCTCCAAGTTCTCATACAACTGGTTTGGCTCGAAGGAAACCTTACCAATAGGCACGTGCAGATTGGCAGTCTTGTCGACTCGAAACTCTACCCGGCCGGCTTTCAATTCAGAAATCACTCGCGGCAAGTCATCTTCCGGGACGACTGTCCCCGCTTTGGGGTTGGGCATCAACCCTCGCGGCCCCAGGATCTTGCCGAGGCGGCCGACTTTTCCCATCATATCTGGCGTCGCCACGGCGGCGTCGAAATCGGTCCAACCATTCTGAATCTTCCTCATAACCTCTTCATCGGAGACAAAATCGGCACCAGCCTGCTCAGCAATACGAGCAGCCTCTCCCTCGGCGAATGCCAGTACGCGGACCGCCTTGCCGGTTCCATGAGGGAGGATCACTGTCTCTCGAACCTGTTGGTCTGCATGCCGCGGGTCGACTCCAAGCCGAATATGGACCTCCACCGTCTCGTCGAATTTGGCATAAGCGATGTCACGGACCAGATTCAAGGCCTCATTAGGGTTGTAGAGCCTATCCCGGTCAATCTTCTGATTGGCCTGTGTGTAGTTCATCCCCTTCGCCATCTACACTCCTTATGCTAGCCTTGTGGGCGGGAGGATCTCAAGCGCTTCCCCCCTCATTAGGCCTCTTCGACCACGATCCCCATGTTCCGCGCCGTGCCCTCTATCTGAAGCATCGCGCCCTCAATATCCACGGCATTCAGGTCCTTCATTTTGATCTCGGCGATCTCCCGCAACTGATCTCGTGTGACTGTGCCGACTTTCTCCCGATTCGGTTCGGCAGAGCCCTTTTCGATCCCGGCCGCCTTTCGCAGGAGCACGGCTGTCGGTGAGGTTTTCAGAATGAAATTAAACGAGCCATCTCCGAAGATCGAGATTTCGGCCGGAATAATCTCACCAGGCTGGCCCGATGTACGGGCGTTGTATTCCTTGCAAAACTGCATCAGATTGATGCCATGGGGCGCCAACGCCGGACCTATTGGCGGAGCCGGGCTGGCCTTTCCAGCCTCAATTTGAAGCCGCACCACGGCCTTAATCTTCTTTGCCACGAGGCTTACTCCTCGACTGGATCAGTCCCAACATCTTCAGCTGCCTCCCACCCTGCCTGGCTGCCTCTATTCAGGCCTTTTCAACCTGCAGGAAATCCAGTTCAACCGGAGTCTCCCGCCCGAAGAATGAAACCATTACCCGCACCTTGGCACGCTCCATATCAATGGCTTCGACCGTGCCAATGAAGTCGTTGAACGGACCATCAATGATGCGCACTTTCTGGCCCGACTTGTAGGTTACCTTGATACGCGGCGCCTCAGCCTCCATGCGTTTTACAATCTGTACCACCTCTTCCGGGCGCAAGGGCGTAGGCTCGTTGCCCATCCCCACGAAACCCGTGACCCCGGGGGTGTTGCGTACGACGTACCAAGATTCCTCGCCCATCAGCATCTGAACCAGAATGTAGCCGGGGAACACTCGTCGCTCAACTGTGCGCCGCTTACCGTCCTTGACCTCGATCTCTTCTTCGGTGGGCACTACGACGTCGAAGATCCGGTCCTTCATGCCCATAGTCTCAATACGTTGCTCGAGGTTATGGCGGACCTTGTTCTCATAACCGGAGTAGCAATGAACAACGTACCACCTTCGGCCATCATCAGGTTCTTCTTCAGTTGGAGGCGCTTCAATCTCGAGGCCGGTCTCCGCCTCGTCCAGCGCTTTTTCACCCTGCGCAAGGCCTGGGGCCTCAGGGGCAGGCTCATCCTGCACAAGGGGCATCACGGCTTCAACCTCATCTTCCAGCTCTTCAGCTACTGCACCCGTCGCGACGCTCGGCAGGGGATCCCCAGGCAAGGTCTGAGCTGCCTCCGACGAGGCGGCTTCGGTGGTGTGGTCGGCCACCTCTAGCGTCATTTCGACAGCTTCTGGCTCCTCGCCAGGGGCCTCGTCCGCGTCCGACTCGAGCAGATCCTCCTCGGTTGAATCTTCTGGCGTCGGGGCAAGCCCCTCAGTCGTCGCCCGGTCCTCAACCACCTCGTCCGGCGCAGGCTCGTCGGCTTCAGCGAACGTTTCCGTTGGCGTTTCCATCGGATGAGGGCCTTCCTCTATCATCTTCTCTTCTGGAGAGGCCATTTTCGCCGCTTCAGCTTCATCATTAGGTTCCGGGTAATCCGAGTCAGTCATTTCAATTGGTCCAACTTAAACAAGGTTGACGATAAATCCAATCAGTCGCCGAAACAGGAAGTCCAGGAGCCCCAGGCTTGAGCTGGTCACAAGCAGCACGACAAGCACGATCACGGTGAGACGCGTGGCCTCCTGACGCGTCGGCCAACTGACCTTCCGCGGCTCTGCAATCGACTCCCGCACGTAGCGTACGACAGCATTGGATCGTCTTCTTGAAGCTGTCTGTGCCTTTGCCACGCTTTATCTCCCTAGGGGTCAAGCGACGCCGATCCTGCGCGGCGTCGCATTCTGGTCAGCTTCAGGCAGGCCAGGCAGGACTCGAACCCGCAACCCCCGGT
>CAYGCA010000066.1:0-17158 GCA_964348265.1 uncultured Anaerolineaceae bacterium
TCTACACGGCCGTTATGCTGCGAGGGATTAGCTGGCTGTTTGATGGCGGTGCAGACGACGCGCCCCCAGGCGTGCAACCCTACCCATCCGACCTAGAGCAAGAGATCGCCCGCCTATCAGTAGCGCTGCACGCCGGGCTGTCAAAGTGAACCTCGGCAGACAGCTCACCTCCTTCCTTGGGCCGTAGGGCACATTCTCAAATGGGCTTTGGGAGGGAACTGAGCTTTTGCCAGCCTCCGAGGTGAGGGAAGAACCATCGATCCCTGGCACAGAAACGAAGTAGATATGATCCGAGCGAATACCGCCGTGCGACTTGACCTTTCACCACAAGCGGGGCGAAATGCTGCTAGCGTTGGGACAGGTTCTTGCAGGAACAGGAATCGCCGACCGATGAATTGGATAATCAAGTCCTAGGCTCAGAACTGGAGCCAAATCAAGGAAGAGCAGCGCTTGTCGGCCCCTTGGGTATCCGAGCAGGGGAAGCTGGAATGCATAGTGTTTGCATCTACCAGCAGCACCAGCATTTGGCGGGGCGTGAGCCGTCACAAGGAAAGAAGGAGGTGGTGTGCAATTTGCAGATCCGCCAGGAACCCAGAAGATGATCAGGATTGTCCGGGTTATCGGAGTGAAAACCTTGACCAGGATGATGTGGTCTCATAGGGGATCGGCTGCGTGGGGCTCGCAGGGCCCGCGCGTGCCGGCGTGAGCCAGACCGAAAACCTAGAGACTGGTGACCCGCTGGACGGTCAGGTTATGCGTGAGGCACTTTTGAGTGAGACACGTGGTAAGCGTGTCGCCTGGCTTGGATTGTCGCGCAGGCCAAGACGCTCAAAATCCCGGGCTTCTCTCGCCTCGGTCACAGATGCCGGCGGAGTCATTCTCTCTTCTTCATTTGAAACAGCCTGGGCAACCGGACGGCTGTCAGGTTCCATCGATTGCATTTCGTGACTTCCTTTGATCTCGAGGATGGCATAGAATTCCTCCGGGCGCAGCTTCGCCCAGCGGAGGAGCGTTCCGGGAACTCAACAAGGATTTGTGGCGCGCCGGTCAAGCTGTGATTGAGCCTGAACCGCCGCCCCAAGCGTAAGAGGCGCATGGCTCCTCCTTGATTGCTCCCGTCTCCCGATCCGCTTGGGGATGACAGCGCCCAGCCATTGGCTGCCCGCCGAGCTTTGCGACCGGACACTCCCTGGAGAGCCCGGGCGAGGGGCGTGGCCGTCAGCCGGCAATCTTTGCTTTCGCAAGTTGCAGGTAGAACCTCTGAACCCAACCTCAATCGAAAAGACCATAGGAGGCATCAAGTGAGCGAGAAAAGGTTATGGCTACGATTTACCCGGTTTGTACCGCTCGTGCTCCTGGCGGCATTCGCAGCAGGATGCGCAGCTCCCCAAGGAGGCCAGGCCGAAGCTCCCGGGGCACAGCCCCTCACCGAGACCATCTCGGTGACCGGTTTCGGCGAAGCCACTGGCCTGCCCGACATGGCTACCATCCAGCTCGGGGTCGAGGTTGAGGCGGCCTCAGTGGTCGAGGCTATCGAGCGCTCCAATCAGACTGTCGATGCCGTGCGGCAGGCCATCTTGGGGATGGGCATCGCCGAAACCGACGTTCAATCGACCAACTTCAATACCTGGCGTGAGGACCAGTTCGATCGTGCAACCGGTCAGCCCACCGGCGAGGTAATCTACCACGTCGACAGCACGCTCATGATCCAGGTGCGCAATATTGGTCAGGTATCGGAAGTCATCCAGACCGGGCTTGACGCGGGCGCCAACAACGTGTTCGGCCTGACCTTCGGTATTGACGACACCGTCGCGCTTGAAGCCGAAGCTCGAGCGGCCGCGCTGCAGGACGCCCGGGATCGGGCCGAGCAGCTCGCATCGGCGCTGGGCGTCACGTTGCGAGAGCCTCTGGTCGCCTCCGAGCTGGCCGGCGGCGGGATCTCCCCCTTCGTCGCAGAGGCAGCCCTGGTGCGCTCTGTGGGGCTCGGCGGCGGAGGTGGTGGTCCACCGCTCAGCCCAGGCGAACTCACGGTGCGCATTCAGGTCGATGTCGTCTACGCTATCGAGCGATGAGTATCCGCTGAGGAAGGCCTGAGGGGAGCGAGGCTCCCCCCGGTAGAGGTAAGGATCCCGGCGCGGAGAGCGGCGGCTCTCCGCCAGGAGAAAAGCTCCAGCTGTTCGAATCGGAGAGAGCAGCCCATGACTGACGCTCCAGATCCGCGCAAGGTGTTCGTGGTCTACGGCCGCGACGAGGCGGCCCGCGTGGCGATGTTTGGATTCCTGCGGGCAATTGGCTTGCTCCCGATGGAGTGGAGCGAAATTGTGGCCCTCACGGGATCCGCCTCTCCCTATATCGGCGAGGTGCTCGAGGCCGGCTTCAAGCACGCGCAGGCAGTTGTCGTCCTTTTAAGCGGAGACGACAAAGCGCGACTGCGAAAGAAACTGCTCAAGAAGAGAGACCCGGACTACGAAAGGAAGCTTACCCCTCAGGCACGGCCGAACGTTCTGTTCGAAGCCGGCATGGCGTTCGGAACTCACCCTAAGCGAACGCTGCTCGTGCAGACCGGCAAGCTGAGGCCATTCAGCGATGTTATTGGACGGCATGTGGTCAGAATGACGAACTCGATTAGCGCCCGACAGGAAGTTGCCCAACGCCTGAAGGCGGCCGGCTGCAAGGTGAACCTGCAGGGAACCGACTGGCACAAAGCAGGAAAGTTCTAGCGTGCGATCAGCTGGAACCCGAAGAAGCGCAGCCTGATGGCTGGCCGCTTATCGATGAGAGGCAAGGTCAAGCCCTGGCGCCCAATTCACTTAGGACCCCATCTCATGTCAGAGCCTCCATACAATGTCAGCCGCCCGGATGTACCCCGTAGTTATGGCCTGGCCGAGGCCAGGAGCGGGAAAGACCTGCTGGATTGGAGCTTCGTGGACAGCAGAATGGCGGCCTCCCGGAACTATTGGGTTGCATCGACCACGCTGGGTGGGAAGCCCCATGTAGTTCCCGTCTGGGGGATCTGGTCAGAAGGCGCTTTCTACTTTGCAACCGACCGGCAGTCACGCAAGGCGAGGAACATTCGGGACAACCCCGAGGTCGTCATTCATCTTGAGAGCGGGGACGAAGTTGTAATCGTGGAGGGCCTGGCTTCGGAGGTGTCCAGCACCCGTCATCTCGAGATGATCGATAAAGCGTATCACGCGAAATACTCGGTTCACATTGGCGGGAATCCCGCTTTTGAAGTAAAGCCTCACAAGGCCTTAGCTTGGTCCGAGGGGAACTACCCGGGTAGCGCCACAAAGTGGCAATTCAGATAATTGGCCATATTCTGCGGATGGCCAATCCCGCGCTGCGGCGCCACCTCTTGCCAGCTCGGAGAGCCCAGCGAAACTCGGGGCCGTTGACCAGCGCCAACAAGCCCGGAAATGGAGTCCACCCATGAGATTCAGGATGAGCCCCAATGTCGCCGTGAGAACCCAGCGCTTTTCAGACGCCGTGGATTTCTATTCGAGGGTTCTCGGCTTCACCAACCGCTCCCACGATCCCGACCTGGCCGACCTCGACGCCAACCCCCTGAATCTGTTCATCATCGAAGACCACGAGATCAGCGGCCCGGTCATGGAACTGTTTGTCGACGATCTTGAACAGGCGCGTGCTGAACTGCTGGCCCATGGATGCGAGGTCCTCCGCTGGCGCGGCAAAGGCCAGGATTGCTACATACGAGACCCGTTCGGAGTCGTCTTCAACCTCTGGGAGGCTTCGGGCTCCGGATAGCCGATCGAGGCGGAGCCTCTCGGTTGGGTGGCGGGGTCATGGGCCCCGCCGCCCACGGGCAAAGCGGTCCAGGCTTGAGGCAAGCCAAGCGGGACGCTCCGGTAAGGCAGGCAGCGACTTGGCCAACCCAGGACCCATTATCCGACAGGCTACAGTGGACGATGCGGCTCTCCTGGCTGCCCTTGGCGCGCGCACCTTTGAGGACTCTTTCGGCCCCGAGAATCGCCCCGAGGACATGGAGCGCTATCTCAGGTCGAGTTTCTCTAGAAACCAGATCAGGACTGAATTGGCCGACCCAGCTTCGACGTTTCTGCTTGCCTACCAAGCGGGACGGCCTGTCGGCTATGCGAAGCTGAGTGACTCCAAGCAGCCGGATTGCGTAAGGGGTCCCAAACCCCTGGAGCTCGTACGCCTATATGTCGAGCAAGACCTCACAGGCAAAGGATACGGATCAGCGCTAATGAAGGCGTGCCTCGACGAAGCCCAGAGGGCGGGGCATCGAACGATCTGGCTCGGCGTCTGGGTCAAGAACGAGCTTGCAATCCGGTTCTATGAGGATTGGGGGTTCACCAAGGTTGGGGCCCAGGAGTTTGTTCTTGGTAGCGCGGTTCAGAATGATTTTGTTATGGAGCGGCCAGTAGAACTGGCGGCCTGACCCCTGGCTGCCCTCCACGCCTGGTTTCGCAGGCAGGCTCCCGCCGCAGTTTTGGAGGTGCACCCTCTGGGGGCCGGGTGCAACCTCCGAGCTCCGACCGTTGCCGGGAGAGCGGAGCCGAGAGGCGGTTGGAATCGCGCAGGACTTGGACTCGAAAGCGAGTGTTCCCGAAGGAGCCACCAAGCGTGCCTCCAACCCAAAGGCCAGCGACCACGAAATCGCGACGCTACGACATCGATTGGCTCCGGACTGCCGCCGTGTTCATGCTGATTCCCTACCATACTTCGCGCCTCTTTGACGTATGGGAGGCATTCTACGTCAAGAACGCTCAGACCAGCGTCGCCCTAACGATGATCCGCGCCTTTCTGGATCCCTGGGGCATGCCCCTGCTGTTCGTCATCGCCGGAGCGGCTGCTTGGCTCGCGTTGCGCCGACGCAGCGCTGCCCAATATCTTCGGGAGCGCGTCTTTCGTCTTCTCCTGCCCCTGCTCTTGGGCCTGGTCGTGATCGTGCCGCCCCAGGCCTACCTCGCCTGGCTCGGTCAGGGGCATACAGGGTCGTACTGGCGCTTCTACCGCCAGTACTTTGTGATCCGCCCCGAGGACCTGGCTGGCTTCAGCGGAGCCTTCACGCTTGGGCACCTCTGGTTCATACTCTTCCTGTTCGGCTTCTCCCTCATGGCGCTCCCGCTCTTCCTCTTTCTCAAGTCGCCAGCCGGCGGCCGGGCCGTCGCGCGGCTGGCGGGCTTCTGCGAGCGGCCCGGTGCCATCTTCCTCTTCGCCGTCCCGCTCTCCCTTACCGAGGCGCTGCCGGGCCCCAGCGTAGCCAGTGCCACTCCATACGCCCACCTTATGCTCTTTGTTGCGGGCTTCGTCCTGTTTGGCGACACCCGCTTTCAGAAGTCGATGGACCAGTCCTGGCCTCTGGCGCTCGGTCTTGGGGCGACTGCACTGGCGGTAGTTGCGGCGGTCCGCTTCTCGGGCATCCGGTTCCCGGAGGGCTCATGGGAGTCCAGCCTGTTCGACTTGCTCCACTACTTCACTACCTGGACCTGGTTGATCGGACTACTGGGCTTCGGGCACAGCTACCTGAACCGCGGAAGCCGCCTGCTCTCCTACCTGTCGGCCACCGCTTATCCCTTCTATGTCCTCCACCAAACCGTCATCGTCTTGATTGGCTTCTATGTGGTGCGTTGGAGCATCGGCACTCTGCCCAAGTTCCTGGCCGTCGCCATCACGGCTCTGGGGATCACCCTTGGCCTCTGTGAAGTCCTCCGCCGCTGGAATGTGACGCGGGTCCTTTTGGGGATGAAGTCGCCAGCCTGACCGTGGCCTGGCGAACCCACGCCGCCAGCCAACATCTGTGGATGGGCCGACCCCGTCTAGAGCCAAGCGTTGGACCGAAAACCCTGTCGCCTACCTGGTCCCTTCCCACAGTCATCTTCTGGTTCGGGGAGAAGATAAGGCGGACCCCCTGGTCGGGGGGCGCTCCTCCCCTTGAGCCGCGCGAAACGAGGCGCCAGCCGACGATACACACTGTAAGCTGATTGAAAGGACCCGGCCTCAGCGGAGGTGATATCGTGGCTTTAATCGCAGAGCCAGCCAACTTTCCTGTCCCGCTACGCACGGACTCTGCCTTTGCCCCAGACCAGCACAACCGAAACACCGAAGAGAATTGGCTGGCGCCCAGGGGCGGCTTGATCGGATCGGTGAAAGGACCTGAGAACTTGGCATGAATGATCGCAGTGAAGACTTCTTCTTTCGGTTTTCCCTTCTCACGTTTCTCGCCATGGTCATCATTGCATTCGCAATAGCCCTCTTGCTGGCAGAAAGAATCCGCTCCAACGCGGTGGATGACCTCATTGGCGAAGCCATGAGCTACACCTCTGGACGAATTCTCCTATTTCTCAAACCGGACGATCTTGAATCGCCGATGACCGGAGAAAAGTACGAGCGGTTTGACGCCTTCGTTCAAGAAGCGATCGTCTCCGAGCGTACCGCGCGCATAAAGCTCTGGGCACGGTCCGGCACGATCATCTATTCCGACGACCTTGCCGCCGTTGGAACGAAGCATCCTGAGAACCCCAACCTGCAACGTGCGCTTCAAGGTGAAGTCGCCGTAGAGCTCGACATCCCCAAAGATCTGGAACACGAGCGCGAACGACAGATGGGCACCTTGATGGAGATATATGCTCCGCTGGTCTTCCCCGGTGACACGGAACCAGGAGGCGTGCTTGAGATCTACCAGTACTATTGGCCCACACAACAGCGGATAGATCACCTTCAGCAGTGGACCTTCGCAGTTCTTGGGGCCGGGTTCGTGATCCTCTTCGGCATCATCGTCGGCTCGGTCTGGAGGCCGATGAACCAGCAGCAGGCTAGGCTGGCCCGCTCCAATCTAGAACTGAAGGCCTCCAACACAAAACTGGCCGCAGCACAAGACAAGCTTTCCACGATCTTGAACACTGCGGGCGAGGGGATTATCGGCGTTGATCTGGAGGCAAAAGTCACCTTTGTGAACAATGCAGCAGCCCGGATTCTGGGGTGGAGCGCCGATCAGAAGGAGAAGTTAGTCGGGCAGGACCATGATGTCATCTTGTGTTCCAGCAGGAAGGATGGAGGGGCGGACGCGCCGGAGAACTGCCCGGTCTGCGAGATCCTTAGGGGCAACGGCGTCCAAGAGACGGACGATCGGATGTTTCGCCGCAGGGATAACTCCTCTATACAGGTGGACTGCACTACCAGTCCGATGCGAGAGCAGGCTGAATTGAGCGGTGCGGTAATCGTGTTCGATGACATCACCGAGCGCAAACGGGCTGAGGCGGCCCTTATAGAGAGCCAACGAGCCTTGTCAACCCTCATGAGCAATTTGCCCGGTATGGCCTTCCGCTGCCGCAACGACCAGAATTGGCCCATGGAGTTCGTAAGCGAGGGCTGCTTCGAACTCCTGGGTTATGAGCCCTCGGACTTGGTGGATGGCACAACGCCCAAGTATGGGGAGTTGATACACCCGGACGACAAAGAAAAAGTGTGGAATGAAGTTCAGTCGGCTTTGCGGATGGGGATGCCTTTCCAACAGGTCTACCGCATTCTTGCGGCGGGAGGAAGGGTCAGATGGGTTTCAACCCTGGGCCGCGGCGTGTACTCGCCCGACGATGAAGTCGTTGCGATCGAAGGCTTCATCCACGACATTACGATACAGAAGCAGCTCGAGGAGCAGCTAAAGCATGATGCCCTTCATGACCCCCTGACCGGCCTTCCAAACAGGACGCTGTTCCTCGACCGCCTTGGCCGCTCGGTTGAACTCACAAAACGGCGAGAAGAGTATCAGGCCGCCGTCCTGTTTGTCGACCTCGACCACTTTAAAGTGGTCAACGACAGCTTGGGGCATGCGCGCGGAGATCGGCTGTTGATCGCCGTCGCTGACAGGCTGGAGCGATGCGTGCGCCAAATGGATACGGTTGCTCGCTTGGGAGGTGACGAGTTCGCGATCTTGCTGGAGGATATTGACAACCTGACAGAGGCGACGCTTGTGGCCGATCGGATCCAATGGGAGATCGGGTTGCCCTTTAGGCTCGACAGCCAAGAGGTCTTCACCAGCGCAAGCATGGGCCTCGTTCTGGGCGGAAGAGACTATCACCGGCCTGACGATATCCTGCGCGACGCAGACATCGCCATGTACCGGGCCAAGGCCGCCGGTAGGGCCCGGTGCACGGTGTTTGACACGGAGATGCACTCGCAGGCTGTACGGCGGCTGCAGGTCGAAATCGAGCTGCGACAAGCCTTGGAGCGCCGGGAACTGGAACTCCGTTATCAGCCAATTGTGTCGCTGCAAAGCGGTCGAATCGCGGGTTTTGAGGCCCTCCTGCGCTGGATGCATCCGAGCCGCGGCCTTCTGGCACCCTGTGAATTTCTCCCAGTGGCGGAGGAGACCGGCCTTATCCTGCCCATCGGCAGCTGGGTGCTTCAGGAAGCTTGCCAACAACTGCGTGATTGGCAGGAAGCCTTTCCGGTCGACTCCCCCTTGTCCGTCAGCGTGAACCTATCCCCAAAACAAGTCAGGCAGCCTGAACTGGTCAGGGATGTGGCCAGTGCCCTCCGGTTGAGTGGCCTTGCACCGAACAGTCTGAATCTCGAGATAACGGAACAGGTAGTGAGTGATGACTCGGCGAGTCCGGCCAATGTCTTAGGACAGCTTGTGGCGCTCGGTGTAAAGCTGCATATTGACGACTTCGGGACCGGGTATTCGTCCTTGAGTGTACTGCACCGCTTCCCGGTGAGCGCCCTGAAGGTTGACCGGTCCTTCCTAAGTTCGAAGTTGGCCGCAGAAGGCGGCGGTGAGATCCTACGAGCGAT
Source organism: uncultured Anaerolineaceae bacterium (assembly GCA_964348265.1). Taxonomy (GTDB): domain Bacteria; phylum Chloroflexota; class Anaerolineae; order Anaerolineales; family E44-bin32; genus JBFJVD01. Next base: position 8,779 of record CAYGCA010000066.1, read on the forward strand.
CATGATGCTTGCGGACGGCTTGACCGTGGACGTAATCGCGGAGGGCGTGGAGACGGAAGAGGAGAAGGATCGTCTTCAGGCACTGGGTTGCGAATTTGCACAAGGGTATCTGTTCTCTCAGCCGCTTGAGGCTGAAGCCGTTCCTGGATTCCTGACCGCCAACCTAGAGTTGTTGGATCAAACGCTTTTGAGTAAGGCGCCGGCAGGCTGACTCGGTTTCCCCACGCCAGTTTCCACTAGGTGCGCTTGAATTCAAACTCAGGCAACTCTGCGACGTGCTGTGGCGTATCACCGGAGGGCCTCGCTGAGGCGATCTCACCGGGAGTCTTTCAGGGTAAAGTTAAAGTGCTGGGCCCGCCGAAGGAAAGAGAAGCTGCTTCCAGGCGAAATCCTGGTGGCCGGAGCCAAGGAGCCAGGCCGGGCTCCGCGGTGGGATTACGCCGGAGGCCTCATTTTGGCGGCAGGCAGCGCCTTGCAGCACGCGGCGGTGGTCACCTAAGAGCATGGGGCCCCCCACGTTTGGGGCCCGCAAAGGACCCCCTTCGACCTGACAAGCTGGGCAGCCGGCTGAATTTGACGGCTCAAACGGTCACATCCGCAGCCTGGCGGAAGCCACCGCCCGCGAGGAAGGTCCATCCGGGGGTTAGCAGGCGCAGTGGTTTGTCTCGTTCTCTTCTCCAAGCCTGGAGCCGGACACAAATCGGCTGGATAGAACGCTCTTGCTTCGACTTATGGTTTTCACCTTGGCGTCCATCGGATGGATTGCTTTTTCATGGCATTCCCTGCGCCACCCGCAATCCCACGGGTTCTTTCGATTCTTTGCCTTTGAATTCATCCTGGCCCTTATCCTCCTGAATCTGCCCGTCTGGTTCAGGGACCCTTTCTCACCGGCACAGCTCATATCCTGGGGCCTGCTTCTCTCTTCGGCTCTCCTGGCGGCTCATGGCTTCAGACTTCTCAAGCTGCTCGGAAAGCCGAGCCAGGGCATCGAAACCACGACCGTGCTCGTTATCCTGGGCGCTTATGAATACGTACGACACCCGCTCTATACCTCCCTGCTCCTCCTGGCAGGGGGCGCCTTTCTCAAGGATCCTTCTTGGGTCGGCGGGTTCTTGGGAGGCGCGATCGCCCTCGCGCTGTATCTAACTGCCCGGGCGGAAGAGCGGGAGAACCTCCAGAAGTTTGGCCAGAGCTACGCCGCTTACATGCAGAAGAGCAAGATGTTCATCCCGTTTCTGCTTTGATTTCTCTCCTACATCGCTCTCCGGTGAGCTGAGCCCTCGCAGCCGGCGTCCCAGCGGCCGTTAGGCCGGGCCAACCCTCAGTCGATCGGATGGAGGCGACAGGCGTTGGAGCAGGAAACGCCGCCCTGGCTTGGCCGGGGCGGCGAATGCGTCTGGTGCCAGGAGCACCGCTCGGGTCGGCGGTGACCCCGCCGACGGTCAGTATTCCATCCAACCAGCCTGGCCCCAGATGTTGATCTCCGGCTCACCGTCGAACAGCTTAGCGAACTCCGCCGCCAAGTCTGGATCGCTGTAGAGCTGCTGGATCGCCTCGATGTTGTCCCAGAAGTCGACGGCGAAGAACTCCTGCTCATCCTGGGTGTTGAGATAGGCCTGATGTCCGGTGCTGCCCATGGCCTTCCCGCGGGGTGAGATCTGGGCGACGGTGGCGTCGTGTACCTTCTGAGCTTCCGCCTTGTCGCCCTTGAGCCTCCCGCGCACGGTGACGATGTACCGCATGACAGCCTCCTCTTTTTCTAGGATTCCCTCATATGACGGTTTTCTCAGCCAGAACCTCGCGCTCTCCGGGATGGCTCCCCCCTGCGGCGGAAGGCAAGGGCCGGATGCTAGGCTGTATACTTCTGGTACCATGACGGAAGACGCCCCTGGGGAAAGTTCGAGAGACCAACGGATGGTAAGAACAGACTTGCTTGATGAGACTCTCCGGCAGAGCCTAGAAGCCGCCAAGGCAGGCGACCGGGAAGCATTCGCCCAGCTCGCCAAGCCCTATCGCCGCGAGCTTCACGTTCACTGCTATCGCATGCTGGGTTCGATGATGGACGCGGAGGATCTCGTTCAGGAGACGCTGCTCAAGGCGTGGAAAGGGCTCGGCACGTATCAGGCCCGCGCCTCCTTTCGGGCCTGGTTGTACAAGATCGCCACAAACGCCTGCCTGGACGAGCTCGCCCGGCGACCCCGCCGCGCTCTGCCGGCCGATCTCTTCCCAGAAGCCGAACTCAGTGACGCGGGCCGCCCTCCGGTCGTGGAGCCGGTCTGGGTCGAGCCCTTCCCGGACGGGTGGCTTTCGGCCGTGCAGAGCAACCCGGAAGCGCGCTACGATCAGCGGGAGGCAATTACACTGGCTTTTGTGGTCGCCCTGCAGTCGCTTCCGCCTCGGCAGCGGGCGATCCTCATTCTGCGGGACGTGCTCGGCTGGGGCACGGAGGAGGTCGGCGCGCTGCTCGACGCCAGCCCTTCCGCCGTTCACAGCGCCCTCTATCGGGCGCGCAGCGCGCTTTCTCGTGCGTACAGCCAGCATGACCTCTCGATGCTTCGCGCCGACGCCCAGAACGCCGATCAGCGCGATCTTCTCGACCGTTATGTCAGCGCGTGGGAGGCGGCCGACATCGACGGCTTGATCCTGCTGCTCAAAGAGGAGGCCACCTTTGGCATGCCCCCGCTCTCTGCCTGGTACCGGGGCCGATCGGCCATCCGAGCCTTCATCGCCGGGTTCATCCTGGACGGCGAGGCCCGAGGCCGCTGGCGGCTGGTACCCACGCGCGCCAGCGGCCGTCCCGCTTTCGGCTGGTATCGACGGGAGGCCGGGGATGACGCCTATCGCGCCTTCGCCCTGCAGGTGGTCACGATTGACGACAACCTGGTCGCCGACGTGACGACCTTTGGCTACCCGCAGCTCTTCTCCTTTTTTGGCCTGCCCCCCGAATTGGCGGAGGCTTCCGGCCCTGGAGCTCAGGTCCCATGAAGGGCAGGCTGTCGGGATGAAATGTCAGGCCTTATCCAGGTTGGGCTCACAAAGCGTTCTCGGTGGACGCAGGCCGCGCGCCGCGTTGCCATCACTGTAGCGGATCAGCGCCGTTCCCTGTACAATCAATCGCAAGATTGAGAGAGGAGAGCACCCGATGAAACTTGGCACACTCATGGTCATCAACACCGTCCTCGCAGCCCTTTACGGCCTCGCCTTCGTCCTCGTTCCGACGCAGCTGATTTCCCTGTATGGCCTCACGGTCGACGCCCCGTTGCGGTACACTGGACAGCTGTTCGGTGCCGCGCTCATCTCATTTGCCGTGCTGACCTGGTCGGCCCGAAACGCCCCCGACTCCGAGGCGCGCCGGTCCATCGTACTGGCGCTCTTCATCGGCGATGCCCTCGGCTTCATCCTGGCCTTGGTTGGCCAGCTCGGCGGCGTCGTTAACGCCCTCGGCTGGACTACGGTTGCGGTCTATTTGCTTCTGGCGGTGGGATTCGGATACTTCCAGTTTTTGAAGCCGGCCTCCACGTGAGCCAAGCCGAGGGACATCCCATAATCGGAACCCGGCTCTGAGCGAACAGGCGGGCCAACCCCCCGCAGCTCCTCTATCAGGCTGCGCAGAGTCCCCTGCTTGAGAAGGAAGCGCAGAAGCGGTCGAATGGTCTCCCGCCGGAGCCGGACAGCTGGCCCCAAACGTCGCTTTTCGCTCTGAATCAGCAGACCTGTGGACGATCCGGTCACCTTCAGACTTACTCTGGCGTTGCTTTTCATCGTGTTTGTGGCGCATCGGGGCTACTATCACCGAAAACTGGCCCCCTCGGTGGATGCCATCCTCGAGGAGAAGGAAGCGGGAGCCGCGTCCAGTGTGGCCAACCTCATCGCCCTTCCGGCACTGATCGCCGTGGTGGTCTATATCGTCAATCCGACCTGGATGTCCTGGTCATCCCTTCCGTTGTCCAGCCCGGTGCGCTGGCTCGGAGTGGGCATGGCCTTGATCGGCTTCGTCCTGCTCCAGTGGTCGCATCAGGCCCTTGGACAGAACTGGAGCGCTGAACCAAGGCTGATCAAGGGGCAGAAGTTGGTCAGCGGCGGGCCCTACCGCTGGATCAGGCATCCCATCTATGCCGCCTTCCTCCTCATTTTGAGCGCACCCCTTCTCATCGCTTCCAACTGGTTCATCGGGTGCCTGTGGATCGGCACGACGGCACTGGATGTCACCTCTCGAATCATGACGGAGGAGGCGCTGATGCTCTCGCAGTTTGGTGACGAGTATCGCGTGTATATGCAGAGGACCGGCCGATTGCTCCCGCGTATCGTGCGATCGAGGGAGCACGGGTCATGACACCATCGGGATCGCAACCTAATCCCTCGCTGTCCCTTCCGCCCTAAATGCGGGGTGCCGCGGCACCCCGCACGTGCGAGGCTCCACTCGGCTCAAAGCTTCCAAGGTGCCCAGAGGGGCTGCCGTTCCGCCAGCTCCCGAAGCCGTTCTTTCATCCGGCGCTCTTCCGGTTGTTTGGACGCAGGGCGGTAAGCGCTCCCACCACCTCAACCTGATAGTGATCCCTCAGGGGCTTGACTTCCGGATCGCCGGTTACAGGCTCAGCGCTTCGTGCTCCAGCGGCCGCCCCGACAAATGCCTCCGTCCAGGCCATCGACTGGAAGGATCTCGATCGGCAGCTGCTCAATGACCGCCAGGACCTCCCAGGCTTTCTTTAACCCGCACGCCCTCCTTGCGATGTAGGCGACTTCTCCCAGGTTGATCGGTGACGGCAAGGCCCGGCGATCTCCCCGGGCGACCTCTGCGAGAATAGCCTTCACGCTGCCTCCCTCCTTCTCACCTCCCAAGTACGCCAGCAGCGCGAAGCTGTCCGGGACGTAGATTTCCTGCCCACGGTTCAGGCGCTCGCTCTCGTTCAGGTTCATCGGCAAGCGCCTGGGTGAGCGACCCTTTTCCTCCAAGCATCCCTGCGGCGCGCTCCAAGGGATCCACCTTGGCAGGGATTGTGGAGAGTGTGCCGCCAGTATCGACGCCATGGACTACCTCGCCGGGTTTCAGATCATATTTCCTTCGCAGTTCGACCGGGATGACGACCCGCCCCTTCTGGGAGAGCTTCAGAGGCAGCGTATGCCGCTGCTCGGGATGTTATACTTTCGGACTTACAGGCACAAAACCGCAAGGCACAAACGAGCGGGCTCGATAGATCCACCCCAAATCTCCTCGACCTCTGCTTCTCGATTGGAATAGCCCTACGACCATCAGCGGCGGAATCCGGGAGCGTAGAAGCCTGAAACTCATCGTACTGAAGCCTGTTTTTTACCTCATGGTCAAGATCACAATTCAACCGAATGGGGAAACTAGCTTATGACGACGCAAACCCTCACCCCCGCTCTACCAGATCGCCGGGTCTTGATCGCCTTCATGCTTTTCGTGCTTGTCGGCGGAGGGGCCTCGGTCGCCATCCGCATCAGCTACGCGGAATTGGCACCTTTCTGGGCGGCCGCTTCCCGTTTCACGCTGGCCGCGCTGGCGTTCTGGGCTATCGTTTTGATCCAGAAGATCCCGATGCCCAAAGGGCGCGCTTTGTTAGGTGCGATCATTTTCGGCACCCTAACCGTTGGGCTGGCGTTTCTGCTGATCGGCTGGGGCCTGGTTGCTACCCCGGCCAGTCTGTACCAGATTCTGATGGCATTGGTGCCGCTTCTGACTCTGTTCCTCTCCGCCCTGCACGGGGTCGAAGGGATCACCCGGCGCGGTTTATTTGGCTCTTTCCTGGCGGTCCTGGGCATTGCTTTCACCGTTGGCGGAGCTTCAGCCGCGGATATTTCTCTGCCCCATATTGCCGCAATCATTATTGCGGCCATTTTTGTCGCCGAAGGCGGGGTGCTTATCAAGACCTTTCCACCCAATCCCCCGATCATGACGAACGCCATCGGCATGACGGTTGGCGCGATCATCCTGGGATCCGCCTCGCTCTCCCGGGGTGAAGAATGGATCATCCCTACCCAGATAAACACCTGGGTTGCTTTCCTCTATCTGGTCATTTTCGTGACCATTCTCGCTTTTGTGCTCTACATGTTCGTGCTAGGCAACTGGACGGCCTCAGGTACCTCCTACGGCTTCGTGCTCGTTCCCCTCATCACGATTGTTGTGGCCTCCGCCTTGGCTGGAGAAAGGATAACGGTCAACTTCCTGATTGGCGCGGGGCTGGTGTTGGCGGGCGTGCTCGTCGGCGCCCTTTTGCCATCGAAAACGAAGACCGCGGCTGTTGAGGAATGCAAAGACCGATCGGGACAGGTTTTACCGCGCTGTGTCTAAGGGAGGCAATCGGGTCCAACCAACCGAGGGGTGTGCGCAAATGAGCTGACGCAGCCGGTCAGCCTGCTCACCAAAATGGTATCTTGCCAGAGAAACCCGGAGGTGAGCCTGTGGATCTTGCGCAGCAGACCGAGGTCGCCCACCCATTCTTCACCTTGTTTGATCAGTTCTTAGGATGGGTCTTCAGCCCGGTAAAGCGAGCGCAGACGGCTGGGTCTGCGCTCGCCGCTTTCCGGAGCAGGCGCAGTTGGTAGACATGGATGAGCCCTTCGGGAAGGCCGCCTGAAACGGCTGATCCATAACCTCTGACCATATGCCCTAATGCTGAAGCACTCAGCACCAGTCCCATCCCACAACGAGGCGATTTGCCCTACAATCAATAGAAACAAACATTGCCGGTTGCGGCGTGGACCAGTCTGGAATCGCTTGCCGCCCTCCCTGAAATTGCGTGTTAGGCGTCCAAGAAGGGAGCAACATCACGGATGATCAGCCCACTCCTGAGGACCAAACTCCACATCCCATCTCCCCGCCCTGACCTTGTTCCCCGACCGCACCTTGTTGACAAGCTAAGTGAGGCAGCGCAGGGCAAGCTCACCCTCATCTCCGCTCCCGCCGGATTCGGAAAGACAACCTTGTTGAGCGAATGGATCGCGAGCAGCGATCGGCGCGTCGCCTGGTTGTCAGTGGACGCTGGCGACAATGATCCGGCCCGCTTCCTGGCTCACGTCATCGCCGCTCTGCAGGTGATCAGAGAGGGTGTCGGGGTTGGAACACGTAGCCTGCTTCAATCCCCTCAGCCGCCACCGCTGGAGTCGGTGCTTGCAACCCTGATCAACGAGATCGCGGAGAAGGCCGGCAGCTTCAGCCTGGTCCTCGACGACAGCCACCTTGTCGAAGAACAACGGGTTTACGACTCCCTCACGTTCCTTCTGGATTACCTGCCGCCGGAGATGCATCTGGTTATCAGCGGGCGGGTTGACCCGCCGTTGCCGCTGTCACATCTCCGAGTCCAGGGACACTTGACAGAGGTGCGCGCGGTGGATCTCCGCTTCAGCACAAAAGAAGCGACCGCTTTTCTCAACGATCTCATGGGCCTCGACCTGTCTCCCAGGGACGTTTCCGCCCTGGAAGCCCGCACCGAAGGCTGGATCGCGGGTTTGCAGCTCGCGGCGTTGTCCATGCAAGGTCGCGAGGATAAGGAAGCCTTTGTCAGATCCTTCTCCGGCAGCCATCATTTCATCCTCGACTTCCTGGTCGATGAAGTCATGTCGCGTCAAGAAGAAGGGATTCAGCATTTCCTACGCCGGACTTCGATCTTGGACCGATTCAGCGCTCCGCTGTGCGATGCGACGCTCCAGATCTCGGGCAGCGGCCAGATCCTGCAGCAAATCGAACGCGCCAACTTATTCCTGATCCCGCTGGACGATGAACGCCGTTGGTATCGCTACCATCATCTCTTCGCCGAGTTTCTCAGGCAACGGCTATACGAACTGGCGCCTGATGCGATCCGGGATTTGCATCGTCACGCAAGCGAATGGTTCCAGGGCAGAGGCCTCATCGAAGAGGCAGCAGAACATGCCTTGTCCGCCGGTGCGTTCGAACGCGCGAGCGCTATGATCGAAGAGCTGGCCGAGGCGTATTGGGAGCGCGGTGAACCGACGACGCTCATGCGATGGGTTGAAGGTCTGCCGGAGGCTCAGCTTGAGTCCAGACCCGGTCTCCTGGTTCACTACGCCTGGGTCCTATTCATGAACGGTCAGAACGATGCGGCTAAGCACATGCTTGAGGCGGCGGATCGCGCCCTTCGCCAGGCTGGCGAAGGTCCAATGGAGGATTTGGCGAAACCTAGAAATCAGCGAAGCCAGCATGACGCTCGGGAACAGCAGGCTCGGATGGCAACCATCCGAGCGGCCATCGCCTTCCGGAAAGGTGAGGCACCAGCCATTTTCCGAAATTCGAACCGGGCGCTTGAGCTCCTGCCGGATAAGAGCTCGATGTGGGGCTGTATCGCCGCAATGAACTTGGGAATGGCTCAGGACCTGGCCGGAGATACGGCGGCTGCCTGCCGGA
>CAYGCA010000067.1:0-381 GCA_964348265.1 uncultured Anaerolineaceae bacterium
GTAGCTGCCTCCATCATCGTCATAGCAACCCTGTTGGTGGCCAACGTGATCCTGTTTGAAGCCTCCTTGAGCTTCCTAGGTCTCGGGGTTTCGCCCCCCACCCCTACTTGGGGCAGAATGGTCGCTGATGGCCGGGAACACATCGCCTTTGCATGGTGGATCTCGCTCTTCCCCGGTTTAGCGATCATGTTTACGGTAATTGGCATTAACCTCTTCGGGGACTGGTTGCGAGACAGCTTGGACCCAAGGCAAAAAGGCCTCTGGTCAGCCTAGCGAGGTCAGGGAGTGCAGACAACAGTAGGACTAAGTCACTAGACAGAATTGAGATTCATCGAGGAGAGATCGATGCTTCCAGATAAGACTCGAAGGATGAATCGCCTC
>CAYGCA010000067.1:391-3514 GCA_964348265.1 uncultured Anaerolineaceae bacterium
ACGCACGGACCCGCCCGGAGGTGCGACGACGCTCTCGGCGGGGCAGGCCTGCTCCTGAGCGTGGATGCAACTGCTGCGACCGCCGCTTATGCTGTTGAAACGGCGCTCCGCATCGGCGCCGATGGCGTAAAGAACATGGTTTATCCATGGTGGGATGCTGCCCCCGATACATTGCGCGACTGCGCCTGCTTGGCGGCCGAGTGCCAGAAGTGGGGCATGCCGCTTCTGGCGGAAACCGTCCCCGGAGGATTCGCGGCGGAGGAAGAGATGCGTTCGCCTGAGAGGATCGCTGCTGGAGCCCGCGTGGGCGCCGAAGCCGGGGCGGACTATATTAAGACATTCTACACCGGTGACCCCGAGAGCTTCAGGATGGTGGTAGAGAACAGCTCCGTCCCGGTCGTCATTCTGGGAGGGAGCAAGATGGGCGACGAACGCCGCCTGCTCGAATCTGTTCGGGGCGCGTTGACCGCCGGGGCGGTTGGCGTAGCCATGGGCCGAAATATCTGGGGACACGACGACCCGGAGGCGATCACAGCTGCAGTGGCCGCTGTGATCCATAATGACGCCAGCGTCGAAACGGCGCTAAAGAATCTGAAGTAGGATTCTTCGATTTCGCTTCAGCGGAGGGATCGCATGGCAGGCACCAACAAGATGCGCCGAGCAGTCATCACAGCGCCGCATACCATTGAGTTTCAGACTGTCGAAATCAGGCCCCCTGGACCGAGCGAGATTCTGGTCCGAGTACGATCCTGCGCAGTCTGCACATGGGAACAGCGCACGTACACGGGCGTCGACCCGCGCGCCTATCCCCTACTTGGCGGACACGAAATCGGTGGGGTTGTCGAAGAAGTTGGGCGCGAGGTCCTCAATGACGTCAGACCGGGCGATCACGTCGCGGTGGCTGGCCTCCTGCGCTGCGGGCAGTGCTACTCCTGCCGGCGCGGCTACGACAATCTGTGCGACAACCTGCGTTCCCTTCGCTCAGGAGAGGGTGAGCCGTGGGGACCGGGAGGGTTTGGCGACTACCTCGTCGCCAAGGACTACCAAGTTTACAAGGTTGACGAAACGCTCTCCTTCCAGGAGGCCGCGCTCTGCGAGCCTCTGGCATGCGTGCTAAGGAGCATCAAGCGCGGCAGCATTCAGCCAGCCGATCATGTCGTGGTCATCGGGGCCGGCATTATGGGCGTGCTCCACCTCGTGCTAGCAAGCGGGCGGGGTGCCACGACCATCGTAGCCGAAATCGACGGAGCGCGCGGCACCAAGGCCAAGGCCCTCGGCGCAGACCACCTCATCAACCCCAAGAAGGAGGACTACATCCAGCGGATTATGGAAATCACAGATGGTCACGGCGCCGAAAAGACGTTCATCACCGCCGGTGTCGCGGACGCCATCGAGGACGCTTTACAGGCCGCCGCCAAGAACGGGCAGGTTCAAATCTATGCGGCGGTGCACCCGCAGGACACAACCATCAGGGTAAACCCGAATCTGTTCCACGACAAGGAAATCAGACTCACCGGGACGCTGTCCCAGAGTCGCGAGGATTTCTATCAGGCGGCCGAATTGCTTTCACGACGGTTGATAGATGTTGGGCCTTTCATCACCGCCCGATATCCTTTGGAACAGCTTGAGGAGGCGGTGATAGCTTCGCTGGACAAGGAGACCTATCGCGTTCTGGTCGACACGCAGTAGACGGTCCGCTGCAGGAGTTCAGGTGCAGCAGCGGAGACCAGTATTCGGCCTAGCTGCGCCACAAGCCTCCCGACACCTTCCCCTCCCCCACAGGACCAAGCCCTTTCGCTGCACCGCTCCCTTGAGCACCCCCATACGGCTGGGGCCTCTCCCCCCCTGTTAGGCATCCGACTCGATTGAGGAACGAATCCGGGAGGCAAGCTCCCCGAACTCGGGTGAGTAGGTCATATCCTGTGTACGTGGCCGTCCCAAAGGTATTTCCACGTCTAGCTTGATCTTTCCAGGACGTGCACCCAGTACAAGAACCCGGTCAGCCAGTAATAGGGCTTCAGGTATCGAATGCGTTACCATCAGCACAGTCGCAACCCTCGCCTGCCAAATGCGCATCAATTCAAAGGCCATCCGCTCACGTGTCAGCGCGTCCAGGGCTCCAAATGGTTCGTCCAGTAAAAGTAAGTCCGGGTTGTGAACGAGCGCCCGCGCAATCGCCACTCTCTGTCCCATGCCCCCTGAGAGGGCCTTCGGGTAGCTCGCTGCGAATCCCTCCAGGCCGACCAGATCCATCAGCGCCCGTGCCCGTCGATCTAGTTCCTCGGCGGGTCTTCCCTCCAGCTCAAGTGGTAGGCCGATATTCTCCAGCACAGTTCGCCAGGGCATCAGGCTGATCTCCTGGAAGACGAAGCCGATCTTCCGAGGCTGGCGCTCCACCAGCGTGCCACCCATTCGCACCTCGCCGCTGGTAGGAGATGTGAGGCCCGCGATCAGGCGCAACAGAGTTGTCTTGCCGCTTCCGGATGGGCCGACAAGGCAGACGAATTCTTTGTCTTGGACCTCGAAGCAAACCTTGTCCAGCGCGCGCAGGCCCCCGCTTCCATTCGGATAGATCATTGTTAGATCGTGTACTTCCAGCAGTGGCTGACTACTAGGGAATGAACTCATTTGTATAGGCTACCTCAACCTGGGTCGCTTCATCCAACAGGCCCATCTTCAAGAGTACTTGCTGCATGTTTTGCCATGCTTCAGGACTGATGGCTCCTAATCGATCCGCTCGCCACATGTCAATGCTTTCGGCCAGGACCTTCTGCTGAACGGCTTGGTCGGTTTCAGCCAGACCTTCCACATACTTCTTGGAGACCTCGTAGGCCGAGTCTGGATCGTTTATCGTGTCCCGAATGCCGCGCAGGGTGGCCATAACCATCTTCTCCACTAGTTCTGGGCGCTCTGCAATCGTCCTTTCGTTGGTGATCAGTCCGTTCGAGGCCAACTCTACATAATCTGAGACCCGAAGGATATTGACTTTGATTCCGAGTGCTTCAAGCTGGAGCGGCTCGTTGTTGGCGTAGATCACAACCGCATCTGCTCTGCCGCTTGCCATTGCTTCAACCTGATTGAAACCTATGGAATCAAGTGAAGCTACCTCCTCGGGCAGCCCGG
>CAYGCA010000067.1:3524-4914 GCA_964348265.1 uncultured Anaerolineaceae bacterium
AGCTGCGGCGGTGGCCCGTTTGGGCCCCCCTCGGGCAGCCCGGCTGCGCTCAAAAGAGCTCGATATCCGATATAGGAGGCGCCGAAGAGGCCGGGAATTCCGATCCGCTTCCCTTCCAGGTCCTCTGGGGACTCGATGCCGCTCCCGACAGGCGCCGCCACCGCGATGGGAAACTGCTGGAACCAGGCCATGATATAGACTATCGGAATGCCTTGCTCGCGAGCAAGCAAAACTTGTTCGCCGGAAGCTAGCGCAAACTGAAGCTCATCAGAGCCGACCAGCGCAACTCCATCCGTTTCAAAGGAGTAATCGAATTCGATTTCAAGGCCGGCCTCACGATAGTAGCCTCGGTCAACCGCCACATAGAATGGCGCGTATTGCACGTTAGGAATGAAGCCCATCGGGAGCCGAATTGGCAATAGCCCGTCCCCTTGGCCCATCTCAGGGTTGCCTACTGCTCCTCCACAGGCGCCTATCGCCAAAGCAAGGATCATGAAGAGCAAGCTTCGCCTCTGGATCACTTGCCATATCCTCCCTTTAGAACCCCTGTCAGACCTCGCGCCAAGCCAAGAGCCAACGCTCCAGCCCAGCCACGAGTCCGTAGAGGGACAGCGCCAATACCATAAGCATAATGATGCCTGCAAAGACCAGTGGCGTGTCGTAGAGGCCGCGGCCGAGGTTGATTAGGAAGCCAATCCCCTCTTCTGCCCCCACGAATTCGCCCACAATCGCCCCGATCACAGACAGAGTAGCCCCGACTTTGAGTCCGCCCAGCAAGACAGGTAGGGCCGCTGGCACCTCTAGCTTGCTGAAGATCTGCCATGGGGTGGCTCGCAGAGAGCGCATGAGATCGTAAAGTTCGCGCGGGACGGAGCGCACACCGACCACAATGTTTACCAAGACAGGAAAGAAGATGATGAGTGCCGCTATGAGGACCTTGGACAATCTCCCCGGGCCGAACCAGATCACCAGAAGCGGAGCAATAGCGACTACCGGAATCGACTGTGAGGCCACGATGTAGGGCGCCAAAAACCTTTCGACCAGCCGAGACTTTGCAAGAGCGTACCCAAGGCCGATAGCCAAAGTGAGACCAATCGCCAGACCGCCAGCGACCTCCGAGATGGTGGCGGCAAGATGCCTGATCAGGCTTCCGTCTTCTGCCAGGACCAGGAAACGACTCCACACAGTCGCCGGAGCAGGCAGGATAAACGTCGGAAAATCAGTCAGCCGGGAGAGGACCTCCCACCCCAATAAACCCATAAGGAGGGCCCCTGGGAGCGCAAGGGCTTGCGAAATGTTGAGGCTCCTGCGCCCAGTCCCAATAAGCGGCCCCGACGAACCTCTTCTCATCGAAAACCGGTCTTCAGCCATGATTCCTGCCTTGCTCCTA
>CAYGCA010000067.1:5021-11553 GCA_964348265.1 uncultured Anaerolineaceae bacterium
GGGAAAGAACTCCCGACGTTCATTGCCTTCTCCCATCCGGACTTTACCGTCGGCCCCGGAATCTCACCGGGTCATGCGCATCACGCGCTCGCGGGCTTTACCGCCGGTCAGGAGTTGGGTATGCCTACCCTCACCTCGCCCCGAAGGCATTGTTTTCAATTGGTGGGATTATACCATCGCCAAGCCTAGGGCAGTGGACCTGTCGGAGAAGACAATCACACGTTCAGCTCTTTCAAATCACCTGTGGAAGCAAAGACGATTCGCTCGGCGATGTTCGTTATACGATCGCCGATGCGCTCCAGATTGTGGGCGGACCACAACAGGTAGGTGGCCCTCGTGACAGTGCTGATATCGCCAGCCATGATCTCCACTAGCTCGTCAAAGATCGCCTTGTAGAGATGGTCGAGCTCATCATCCCGTGTGGCGATTTCTTTGGCTTTGATCGCGTCGCGCTCAACGTAGGCATTTAGGCTGTCGCGCAGCATCTCGCGCGAAATCTGCGTCATCCGGGGAATATCGATCAACGGCTTGAGCAGCGGTTCATCCCCCATTCGCAAAACCGTCTTGGCGATGCCGGTAGCGTGATCCCCCATCCTTTCAATCTCAACCACGATGTTCATAGCGGCCACGACTGCACGGAGATCGCTGGCGGCTGGCTGCTGGGTGGCGATGAGCGCCAGGCAGGCCTCCTCGATGTCAAACCTGAGTTCATTGATCTTGGAGTCATCATCGATAATCTGTCGAGCGAGATCCCGGTCCCGCTTCTCCAGGCTCTCCAGCGACCGAGCAATGGCGTGATCGACAAGACCTCCCAATCGCAAGACATCCTCTCGAATCGAGGCAAACTCACGGTCATAGGCCGATCGCAGTGGTTGAGTCATGGCTCACCTCCCCCGGACTCGCTCCTCAGCCCTCTCGCCCAGTAATATAGTCCTCCGTCCTCTGCATGTGGGGGCGGGTGAAAATCCTAGACGTCGGGCCAAATTCCACCAATTCCCCCAGCCAGAACAGCCCGGTCTTTTGCGAGACTCGGGCCGCCTGCTGCATGTTGTGAGTCACGATTACAATCGTGTAGCGCTCCTTCAATGTCTGCATTAGTTCCTCAATCCGCAGAGTCGCAATGGGATCCAGCGCCGAGCATGGCTCGTCCATCAAGATGATGTCCGGCTGAACTGCCAGGACACGTGCTATGCACAGGCGTTGCTGCTGGCCTAGGGATAGTCCCAAAGCATCTTGATCAAGTTTGCCCGTGACATCCTCCCACAGAGCGGCTCGTTTCAGGGAAGTCACTACGATTTCCTGGAGGTCCTCTCTGCTGCTCGCGACACCCAATGCTCTCGGGCCAAAAGCCACATTGTCGAACACAGATTTGGGGAAAGGGTTAGGCTTCTGAAAAACCAAACCGACGCGTCTTCTGAGGTCGGGAAGATCGACATCTTCCCCATAAATGTCCAGGCCGTCAATTAGGACCGTCCCCTCGATCCGCGTGTTGGGAATGGTGTCATTCATGCGGTTCAAGCAACGCAGGAAAGTCGATTTCCCACAACCAGACGGCCCGATGAGGGCGGTAATCTCCCTTTCGAGGATATCGATCGATATCTTGCTGAGCGCTCGAATAGGACCATAGTAGAAGTCCAGGTCCTGTACGATGATCTTGACAGTTTTCGGGTGTTCAGTCATGCGATGAATTCTACACCAGAAACCCGGTCGAACTCTTGAACACGGCGGTGTCGCAGAATATAATCCCTAATGTGACCGGCCTGCGGCTCATCCTCGTTTCCACCGTCCTCTTGACCCTCGGCCTCGGCTTATGTGCCTGCCAGCGGTCCCCGTCAAGTGGCCAGAGTTCCGCCGCTTCAAGAGAAACCATTGAGAACAAGGGCTCCGATACAATGGTAAACTTGGCCCTCGCCTGGGCTGAGACGTACCAGAATCTCAACCCAGAAAGCAGGATCTCAGTCACCGGTGGTGGTTCGGGAACGGGCATTGCGGCCCTCATCAACGGCACTGTAGATATCGCCAACGCTTCGAGACAGATCAAGGCCGAAGAGAGAGCCAACGCTGAGGCAAATGGAGTGATCCCGGTAGAGTTCGTCGTTTCGCGTGACGCCATTGCCATAATCATCAATCATGAGAACCCCGTTGATCGTCTGAGCATCGACGAGCTCTCCGATATCTATAGTGGGAAGATAAGCAACTGGTCCGAGGTGGGCGGGCAGAATCGCCCTATCGTTCGCCTGTCGCGCGAGACAAACTCCGGAACGCATGTCTACTTTTTGGAGCAGGTTCTGCGCAAAGGACAGGACAGTGACAAAACGCTGTTTTCAACCGATACTCTGCTCCTGCCATCTTCCGAGGGTATCACGGCCGAGGTTCGAGACAATCCAAATGCAATCGGCTACGACGGATTGGGCTACGTGACCGAGGAAGTGAAGCTCATAGCGGTGGCCCGCACCTCGGCTGGAAACTACGTCCTGCCATCTGTCGAGACCGTTAACAGCGGGGAATACCCGATCGCGCGAGATCTTTATATGTATACAGCAGGTGAGCCTCTTGGCTCCGTAAACGAGTATCTGGCTTGGATCGGCTCTCCGGAGGCTCAGAGAATCGTCCTGGATCTGGGATTTGTCCCCGTTGCTCCCTGAGAAGAGACGCGCACAATGAAGTGGCGTGATGCCATCGTTACCAGCCTGATTAAGACGGCTGGCTACTCTTCGATCCTTTTCGTCGGCCTGATCTTCGTCTTCTTGCTGCGTGAAGGCTCTCCAGCATTGGTGGAGGTTCCGCTCAGCGCTCTCTTCGGGTTGCGCTGGTACCCGATAGAGGACAATTACTTCGGTGTACTGCCCTTGTTGGGAGGATCGTTGGTTGTGACCCTGGGGGCAGGGCTGATTGCCGTGCCGTTTGGCCTCCTATCCGCAGTCTACATTGCCGAGATCGCACCTCGTTGGATGCGGGAGCTGTTAAAGCCACTGGTCGAGCTCTTGGGCGGCCTCCCGTCGGTGCTCCTGGGCTTCTTCGGAATCCTGGTCGTCGCCCCTTTCATACGTAGGTTCTTCAACTTGCCCACCGGACTGACCGCATTTACCGGCGCCCTCCTCCTGGGCGGGATTGCCATACCAACAATCGTCAGCGTGGCCGAGGATGCCCTCGACGCTGTACCTAAGACTTATCGAGATGCAAGTCTGGCCCTAGGCGCAACTCGCTGGCAGACGGTCTGGCGCGTCACCTTGCCAGCCGCGCGGTCGGGGGTGCTGACGGCGGTCATGCTGGGCATCGGACGGGCTATCGGTGAAACGATGACTGTCATGATGGTGACCGGAAACGCCCCCGTCCTTCCAATCAGTCCCCTGGCCTTGTTCCGGCCTGCCAGGACAATGACCGCCACAATTGCGGCAGAAATGGGTGAGGTAGCCAACGGCAGCATCCACTATCATACGCTGTTCTTCATAGGCATCCTGCTCTTCGCAATCTCGCTGGCAATAAACTTGACGGCCGCAAGTTTCGTCTTCCGCTCCCGAGCGCGCGCTGAGAAGGTCTTGTCGTGATTCGCAGAGCTACGCTCCGGTCTTTCAATCGTCAGAGAGCTGTCCAGCGGATCGGCTTCTCCGGCCTGACTCTGGCAGCCACGCTTACCGTGGCTCCAATCCTGCTTGTGATCTTCTTTATTCTCTACCAGGGGTCTCCGGCAATCTCTATCGAATTCATCACTGAAATGCCCAGGGACGGGATGCGAGCAGGCGGAATCTGGCCCGCCATTGTGGGGACCTTCTGGCTCACTGTTGGAACCGGCGCAGTGGCAGTACCTTTGGGGTTGGGAGCCGCTATTTACTTGGCAGAGTACGCGCCGGAAAACCGCTGGACGCAGGCAATTCGGGTCGCAATCATAAACCTCGCCGGTATCCCCTCCGTGGTCTACGGTCTGTTCGGGTTGGGACTCTTCGTGCTGTTCCTCAATCTAGGCACGAGCATTCTTGCAGGTTCACTGACCTTGGCCATCATGACTCTGCCTGTGATCATCAGCACAACGGAACAGGCCCTGCGTGCGGTGCCTTTCAGCTTTCGCGTCGTCAGCATATCGATGGGCGGGACTCAATGGCAGACGATTCGCCGCATCGTTCTGCCTCAGGCCCTGCCGGGGATTCTGACCGGTGTGATCCTGGGCCTGGAACGCGCCGCGGGCGAGACTGCGCCGATCCTATTCACTGCGGCCGCATTCTTCCTGCCTAGACTGCCGGCCTCGGCCTTCGACCCCACGATGGCCCTCCCCTATCATTTGTTCGTAATCTCCACGCAGGTACCCGGGATGCCAATCAAGATACAGTATGGCACGGCCCTCGTCCTGCTAGTTTTCGTGGTCACCATGAACACGATTGCCACCGTCATTCGCTCTCGCGCCAGAGCCAGGAGACAGTGGTGAGTATCGATCCGGCCCAAGAGCCCAATTCCGCTTCCGCTCATGTCGGGGCGAATAGGCACGACCTAGCCTCCCGCAGGGAGCCCAGAGCCAAGATCGCTATCGAACACCTCAGCTTGGCCTACTCGGACGGAACCGAATCCCTGCGAGACGTCAATCTGAAGATCATTGAGAAGGCTATCACAGTCATTCTTGGGCCTGCCGGAAGTGGAAAATCCTCGCTTTTGCGGACCATCAATCGCTTGAACGACCTGGCAGATGTGGTGGAACTTTCCGGCCGGGTCCTTCTCGATGACCAGGACGTTCTTTCCCCGCAGACCGACCCTATTGGTCTGCGCAGAAAGGTTGGCATGGTTTTCGCCCGCCCGGTCGTCCTGCCGATGACGATCCGGGAGAATCTGACCTATGGCCTTGAATTGGAGGGTGAACGAAGCCGAGACCGTCTGAACCAGGCTGTCGAACGAAGCCTACATGCGGCGGCCCTTTGGGACGAGGTCTACAATCGCCTGGACGAGCCCGCGGTGGCGCTATCGGGGGGACAGCAACAACGGCTGTGCCTCGCCCGTGTGCTGGCACTCGAGCCCGACATTATTCTGCTTGACGAGCCAACCTCCGGCCTAGATCCAATCTCCACGGGTCGAGTCGAAGCCTCTCTTCAGGCCCTGAAGGAGGAATACACGATCGTCCTTGTGCCTCACTCCGTTCAGCAAGCCGCCCGCGCGGCTGACTTTGCCGCATTTCTCCTGAACGGCGAACTGATCGAATACGCCCCGGGCACCAAGCTTTTCACTAATCCCCAGGACAGGCGAACCGAGGACTATGTCCAAGGTCGCTTTGGCTAGATTTGCCGATACCCGAACGTTGGTGTTCCGAAAGGATGCAGGCAGAACACGCCAGCTTGACGAAAATCCCGTTCACGACTACACTGGAATCAACAGGCGCCTCCCGTCGACCTGCGGTAAACCGCACGGCCGGCGGGTTTCTTTTCCGAATCAGGCGCCTCCCTGCCTTGACGCTCCCCCTACTGATCGGCGCCTGTATGGTCTCCCCGCCGAAAAGCCAAGTCGGAGGACCGACCGCACGAGTCAGGCTTTTACCAAGCGCGCCGACTGCTCAAGACCGCGCGCCGACCACACCATCCCCCTCCCCAAGCCTCCCGGCGCCCCAGCGACTATCTCCGAAAGCGACGCCTTGCACGCAGCTTAGCGGCAGGATCGTCCACGACGAGGTTCGCTCCCCCGAGCTCAGCCGGAGCCTGCCGATCCGGATCTACCTCCCGCCATGCTACACCCCCATGCTGCTCGCTGGCTACCCGACCTTGTACCTCCTGCACGGCCTCGCCACCGATGACGCCCAGTGGGACGACCTAGGCGTGGGTGAGGCGGCCGACAGATTGATAAGCAGCGGTCAGATTGCGCCGTTTTTAATGATCATGCCGTGGGCCCGCCCAGGACTAGACCTCGAGGAGGCGCTTGTCGAAGTCCTTGTCCCGTATGTAGAGAGCGCCTACTCAGGCAACCTGGAAGCATCGAGGCGTGCTATCGGAGGGATATCACGCGGCGGCGGATGGGCGTTCAGAATTGGGTTCAGGCATCCAGCAACCTTCAAGGCAGTCGGCCTGCACAGCCCGGCAGTACCTGAAGTCGACCGAACTTACTTCTACTTTTGGACCAAGGACCTGCCGGCTTCTGAATTGCCTCGCGTCTGGATCGACATTGGAGATCACGACACCTTACTCGCCTCCACCGAAGCGTTGGTAGCCATGCTGGAAGAGCAGGGAGTCGTGTTTACCTTGAAACTCCAAGCAGGCGACCATGCCCCCGATTACTGGAAGGAGAACGTTGAAATGTATCTGCGCTGGTATGCTGAAGGCTGGAAGACCAAGGTCGAGGGTGAACGGGGGCCAACCCATAACTAGCCAACCTTGGCCCGGGTCGCCTCAAGACAAAGCCGCTTCGATCTCGGGCTCGGCGATCGGTCCTGCGCGCAGCACCCGCGGTCTGTCCACGGTGCAATCAACCACAGTAGAAGGCCTACCCCCTGGGGTCGTCCCGCCATCTACCACCAGCTCAAGGCTGCCTCCAAGGGAAGAAAGGACCTCTGCAGCAGTCCGCG
>CAYGCA010000067.1:11567-15263 GCA_964348265.1 uncultured Anaerolineaceae bacterium
CCCCCCAGAGCGGTTGGCGGAGGTCGCCGCAAGTGGCCCAGCACTTGCGAGAAGCTGTCGGGCGAAGCCATGATCCGGCACTCGCACGCCCACCGTGGGTCCATGGCTGATCTCTTCAGGTAGTTGAGGATTGCGCCAAACTATGAGGGTCAGTGGTCCCGGCCAGAACCTTCCCGCCAAACGCCGCGCTACGGCGGGTACCTCACCGGCTACCCGGTGCAGCTCATCCACTGAGGCTATCAGCACTGGCAGGGGTTTGTCCGGACCGCGGCTCTTGACATGATATATCCGGGCCACCGCGTCCCTGTCGAAGGCGACCGCGCCCACTCCGTAGACGGTGTCTGTCGGGAATGCCACCAGACCGCCTCTCCGCAGGATCCGTACGGCTCGAAGAAGAGTCTCACGGTCCTTGACGGGCAAGACTTCCGTTATCACCTTATCCTCAGCCTAGGTCAACCAACAATAGCCGATCGCGCCCCGCCAAATCCGGGATCACCTTGAGCTCGGCCTTGGGGAAGGCCCGGCTAGCGCAATCCATAGCTTTCTGACCATGGCTTGCATCGATTTCCAACAGCGCCCGTCCGCCTACAGAGAGCGCCCCCGGCAGTTGTCGTAAGAGACGTTCGATGAGAGACAAACCTTCGGCTCCGCCATCAAGCGCCAGGCCAGGCTCTCGCTCGCTCACCGGCAAGGCGCGCAGAGCGTCGGTTGGAACGTAGGGCAAGTTTGCACACACCAAATCGAAGCGCCCGGAAATTCCGCTTAGGAGATCCGCCTGGACAAAATGAATATACTGCTCGACCCCATGCAAAACCGCATTGGCCTTTGCCTGCAACAGCGCGGCATGAGAAGAGTCACTGGCCAGCACGTGGGCTGACCCAACTTCAGCAGCTAAGGTGACCGCGATGCAACCAGATCCTGTCCCTACGTCCATTAGGCTCCTGCGTCCAGGGAAAGCGTTTAGGTAGGAAAGGGCGGTCTCGATGAGCAGCTCGGTCTCCGGGCGCGGGATCAGCACAGCTGGATTGAGATAGAAGCGGCGTCCGAAGAATTCCCACCAGCCGAGCACATAGGGCAACGCCTCTCCTGCTCGCACACGTTCGACTTTCTGCATGAAGTCAGCCAGGTGGTCATCCTGGATCCCTTCCTCAGGGTGACCGAGCATCCAGGCCCGCTCTCGGCGGATAGTGTCTGACAGAAGCAGTTGTGCATCGAGGCAGGGAGTTTCGCTGTGAGGTTCCAGAATCTTGCGAGCGCGTTTTAGGATCGAGCCGATCGTCGACGATTCAATCAAAGCTCAGGCTTGAGCCGCCTGCAGGCGTTCCGCCTCATCACGAGTCGCCAACTCGTCGATGATCTGATCGAGATCCCCATCCAGCACGGCTTGCAGATTGTGGGATGAGAGGCCGATGCGGTGCTCAGTAACACGATTCTGGGGAAAGTTATAGGTGCGGATCTTCTCGGAGCGATCTCCGGTACCTACCTGTGAACGCCGCACGGCCGCTTCCTGTGCCTGCTGCTCTTCGAGGGCTCGCTCATACAATCGGGCGCGCAGAATTCGCATTGCACGTTGGCGATTCTGGAGTTGGGAGCGCTCATCCTGACACTGGACGACAATCCCTGTTGGCAGATGAGTGAGGCGCACTGCGGTGGCATTCTTCTGCACGCTCTGGCCCCCGGCGCCGGCCGACCTGAAGACGTCCATCCGGATGTCCTTCTCCGGGATCTTTATCTCGACCTCATCAGCCTCCGCCAAGACTGCGACCGTCGCGGTCGAGGTATGGATACGCCCTTGTGACTCGGTCACAGGAACACGCTGAACCCTGTGGACACCCGACTCGTACTTGAGCCTGGAGAACGCGCCCTCTCCCCTGATCTGAAAGGTGATCTCCTTGAAGCCTCCTACACCAGTGTCGTTCTGAGAGAGGACCTCCGCACTCCAGCCCTTGGCCTCGGCATGACGGGCGTACATACGATACAGATCAGCTGCGAAGAGGGTGGCCTCATCGCCGCCGGCGCCTGCCCGAATCTCCATGATCACATTTCGTCTATCGCGCGGGTCACGTGGCAGAAGCATGCCTTTAAGCTCCTGCTCCAAGGCCTCCACGGACGATTCGAGCTCGGCCACTTCCGCCAGGGCCAGCTCCCGCAGCTCCGGATCCTGGGCTTCCTCGATCACGCTCCGGGCCCCCTCAAGCTCATCCAGCTCCTGCCCATACCGGCGGAAAGCCGTAACAATCGGCTCAAGCTCGGACCGCTCCTGCGCCAGCTCGGCCACCTTGAGATAATCTTCACCGGCGGACGCGATTTCGCGGTCAAGCTCTTCGAAGCGCTCTTCAATTCCTTTTAGCTTCTCGAACATTCTCTACCTACACACAATAAACTCCCACCGGACTCGTGGGAGGCGCCAATTCATTATACACCACCCGGCTCATTTCCAGCGAGCCTGCTTCCTCCTGCGCCTGCCAAATGGGAACCGCGAACTGCTCTTCATCGTCTAGTGAATAGGGATTGGCCGTTTGCTCTGTCCGATCCGGGAGGAACTCAATGCGACGCCTGAAACCTGTCCTGCTGACCGCTTTGCTCTTGCTGCTCGCCAGCTTCTTCACTCAGCCTGCCGATGCGGATGGCATCATCATCCCTGAACCTCCGATCTGCGAAGACGGACCCTGCCCCATGCCATTCCCGATTTCCCAACTTGCCATTCAGTATCACCGGGTCCAAGTCGCGATCAAGGATCAGGTGGCAACCACCCACATTGACCAGGTTTTCCGCAACGACAACGATTGGACCCTGGAGGGCATCTACATTTTCCCACTGCCCGAAGGTGCCGCGGTAACCAGCTTCACGTTGTGGATCGATGGCAAACCAGTTGAGGGCGAAGTCCTCAAAAAAGAAGAGGCGCGACGAACGTACGAGGAAATTGTGCGGAGCCTTCAGGATCCAGCCCTGCTCGAATATGTTGATCGCGGTGCTGTCAAGGCATCCATTTTTCCAATCCCCCCGGGTGGAGAGCGACGAATTGAACTTGAGTACACACAGGTCCTGGAATCAGATAACGGTCTCATCCACTATCTCTACCCGCTCAATACAGAGAAATTCTCGACGGAGCTCATCGAGGCGGTGAGCGTCAGTGTTGAGGTGGAGTCGCAGGAGCCTATCCGCGCTATCTATTCGCCCTCGCATCCAATTGCGATCCAGCGTGAAGGCGACTTTGCCTTTCGGGTTGGCTACGAAGAGGAGGAAGTGCGGCCGGAGAAGGATTTCGAGCTCTACTACTCTGTCGCCTCAGAGGCGATCGGGCTTAGCCTACTAACCTACCGGGATCCGGGCGCAGAAGACAGCGACGGCTATTTTCTGCTCCTGGCGGCTCCCGGAGTGGAAGTTGAGGATGGTAAGGCCCTTCCGAAGGATGTGCTGCTCGTGCTGGACCAATCAGGCAGCATGGACGGGATGAAATTCCGCCAAGCACAAGCCGCCTTGAACTACGTCCTCCAGAATCTCAATCCAGACGACCGCTTCAACATCATCGCCTTTAGCACTGGCGCTCGTTCATACGCCAGGAACCTTCGACCCGCAGAAGAGGCTTCCGACGCCAGTCGCTGGGTGGACTCGCTCTCCGCCCAGGGTGCAACCGACATAAACCTGGCACTGCTCGAGGCAGTGTCCCAGGCAGGCGGGGAGCGCCCCACCTTC
>CAYGCA010000067.1:15274-16643 GCA_964348265.1 uncultured Anaerolineaceae bacterium
GCTCGCAACCACCATGGCGCGACCAGCTATGTTTCTCCGAACCAAGCCATCGACGAGGCAATTTCGAGTTTCTACGCCAAGGTGAGCACGCCAGTGTTGACCGACCTGGTAATCGATCTAGGCGAGGTCCGAGCCTTTGACCTCCATCCGGACCCACTTCCTGATCTCTTTGCCGGCAGTCAACTGATCCTCGTCGGACGCTACCGGAATCCCGGCACGACGACCATCGTACTTCGCGGAACCGTCGAGGGTGCCCTCCAGGAATTCGGCCATCCAGAGAGGATATTCAGGCGGAGCGGTGGACCTGAATTCCTGCCCCGCCTCTGGGCAACTCGAAAGATCGCCGATCTGCTGAACCAGATCCGCCTGGAAGGCCCTCAGGAAGAGCTGATTCAGCAAGTCGTGCATCTGAGCATTCGCTTCGGAATTGTGACACCTTACACCTCCTACCTGGTCACAGAGCCCTCTATCCTTGGTCGGGCTGCCGAGGAGGGTGTTGCCGCAGAGGCCTTTGCCGAATTCCAGGCTGTGCCGCCCCAGGTATCCGGCCAAGCTGCAGTAGCTCGAGCCCAGGCCGAGTCCGACCTGAGCGGAGCTGAGATTCCAGTGGAGGTTTCCGGCGAGGCGGCCAAGGTTGTGCGGGTCGTTGGGGCGCGGGCCTTCCGGCTCCTAGACGGAGTCTGGATCGACACCGCCTTCGACCCGCAGACTATGAAGACGGCTAAGGTGCCTTTCCTCTCGAATGACTACTTCGCCTTGGCCGATGCCAGCCAGGTATTGGCATCCAGCTTTGCCCTTGGCCCGCGGGTTGTTGTGATGCATGACGGTACAGCTTATGAGGTAATCGGGCCCGAAGATACCGGGGATGAATTCCCTCTGGATGGAGACGACGAAGGCCAACCTGAAGCTCTCCTCCCCGGCCCATCCGATCCTGCGGGAGCGGATGGGTTTCTAGGAGGCCAGCGTTCGCCGACACAGATCTGTTCGGGGCTGGCAATCCTCTTGGGTGTGGCCTTCATTCCGCTCGCAGTGCGCAAGCGTCCAGCCTGATCAAGATCGAGAAGGAGGGCGAAATACCCGGCAAGCAGCTCCTGGAAGCCGTCCTATCGACAGGGTTCTGCCCGTCTCTATGGGTTGGGAGCGGGGTGCGTCTCAGCGAAGGATGAAAGACAGGATCACCAGCAGCGTGATGAAGACCGCAGCAAGAGCGCCGATACGCTTCAAATCCTTGACGTTTTCGCTATAGTCGGGCTCGAATCCCCTTGCGGGTGTCCGGGATTTCGATCGCTTGGGTCTTCGTGTGTGCCTACTCACTCGCGCCTCCTGACCTGGGCCCTCCGTGATGCAGACGCCGCTCGAGCATTGTGGA
>CAYGCA010000067.1:16653-16900 GCA_964348265.1 uncultured Anaerolineaceae bacterium
CGCCCGCATAGCCTGGGATGGTCAGCGCCTGCTAACCTCGATGCCCATCCCGAGGAGCCCATCAACCCTCGACGAGTTCGCCGAACACGACGATGCGTTTGTTATCCACCAGGTAAGGATAGCATGAGATCAAGGTGATGGTCGGCTTCTCAGTCGGATCCATGACACTCACTTCGGTGGGCTCAACGATCCTGAGACCGGTTACCCGGTAGAGATAACCCTGGGAAGCTGTTGACACCTGAATCTC
>CAYGCA010000068.1:0-5949 GCA_964348265.1 uncultured Anaerolineaceae bacterium
TCGAACCCTCGGCCTGACGTTTACGAAACGCCTGCTCTACCCCTGAGCTACGGTGGCCGGTCAGGTCATTATATCAGCCCCGAATGAGCCTTGGCAATTATTGAGGCTGGCGGGATAATGACCCCATGCGAATCGCGATGATTTCGTACCATACTTGTCCCCTGGCGACGCTCGGAGGCAAGGATACGGGCGGGATGAATGTCTATGTGCGCGACCTGAGTCGGGAGCTGGGCAGGCTGGGCGTCGGAGTGGACGTATTCACGCGCTCACAGGACGAACATGTGCCTCACGTCCTACACGATCTGGGTTTCGGGAATCGCGTCGTCCATGTGCCCGCTGGTCGCGAGCATCCGATCTCCAAGATCCGACTGGCCGAACATCTGCCGGAATTCGTGGCCGGTATCTTGGAGTTCACCCAAGCCAAGGGGATGCGCTACGACATCATACATAGTCATTACTGGCTTTCCGGATTGGCTGCGTTGGAGCTTCGGAAGACCTGGGGAATCCCTCAGATTCATATGTTTCATACGCTGGGCCTCATGAAGAACCGCGTCGCTCGGAGGCCGGAGGAAGAGGCCTCGCCCTTTCGAATAGAAAGTGAGAAGCAATTACTGATTGCAGCCGACGTAGTCGTGGCCGCAACCCAAGCGGAGATGGCCCAGTTCCAGTGGCTCTATAAGCTCGACACCGAGCGGGTGGTTGTCATTCCACCCGGGGTTGACACCGGCCGCTTCTATCCCATCCCGGAGGACGAAGCCAGAGAGTTCGTTGGGGTCAGACCAGACCTCCGGTTGCTCCTCTTCGTCGGGCGAATTGAGTCGCTGAAGGGAATCGAAACGCTGATGCAGGCCGCAGCCAGGCTGGAAGGGGAGAGCATGTTTTCGGAGAACCCCTTGTGCATGGTTGTGATTGGCGGCGACCCGCACTTGGATCCGGATGACCTCAGCGCCGAAATGGCCCGGCTGCAGGCGATTCGGGATTCCCTAGGGATTCACAACATTGTTGTCTTCTTGGGGAAGCGCGATCAGGATACCTTGCAGTATTACTATTCAGCGGCAGAGGTGGTCGTCGTTCCCTCCCATTATGAATCCTTTGGGATGGTTGCACTCGAGGCAATGGCTTGCGGTTCACCGGTAGTGGCCTCAGAGACTGGGGGATTGGCCTTTCTGGTTCGTGACGGGGAGACAGGCTTCCATGTGCCCGCAGGCGATTCCTCAGCCTTGGCTGAGCGACTTGGCATGCTGCTCGGGGATTCCGCCTTACGGAAGCAGCTCGGATCTCAAGCTGCACGTTACGCAAAAGGCTATGCTTGGTCAATCATCGCGGATCGAATCATCGAACTGTACGAGTCCCTGATGGATAAGCCCGCCTAGCCGGGGGCTGCGAAGCCGGCCAACCGCCTAAGTCGCGTCCTGCCAATTTCCGTTATGACCTGCTTCATGCCGTTAGCGCGATCATGCTTGTAGATGCCCTGGCCGAACTCATTAAGGTTTATCTCATACCAGGCAGCATCTCCTTCTTGCTGGCTGGCCTTGGGCTTGTATTGCTTGTGAGGTTCGTTGAGGGACCCCGGAGCCGGACATGGCTTTGGGTATCTCTCGGCCTTTTTGGCCTGTATTGGACGCTCGCTACACCCGCTGTTTCGGGAAATCTGGAGGCCGGGCTTGACAGAGGTTTTGGCTCGCTTTCGGCCGTGCAGCAGCTGCCCCAGGTGGACGCCATCGTTGTCTTGGGGGGCGGTGCTGCAACTTACCGATCCGCCGAGCTCGAACTCGATGTGCCGAGTGATGCCAGTGCCCTGCGCGCCTTGGAGGCCGCAAGACTATTTCGATTGCTGGGCGAGCCTAGGATTGTCGTTTCGGGAGGCGCAGGCGCTCGAGACGGGGATCAGAATCCGGACAGTCTGGTCCTGCGACACAGTCTAGTGGACCTCGGAGTGCCGGGAGATCGAATCCTCATCGAGTCCCAATCTCAAAACACCCGTGAGCAGGCTCTCTTCCTTCGCCAATTCCTCCAGCGTCATGGGATTGACACTTTTGTTCTGGTCACATCTCGAAGTCATATGTGGCGCTCAATGGAGACATTTGAGGCTCAGGGTCTACATCCCATCGCTTCCGCCGCCGACGATCACTCAGGTGATTCCGGAGGGGAGGCTTCCCGTTTCATACCCTCCTTGGACGCTCTGCGCGCCAGCCAGGCCGCGCTTCGGGAGTACTTGGCCCTCCTCTACTACTGGGGGCGTGGCTGGCTCAATCCTCTCTAGGCGCTCCAGCCGGCTTCCGACAGTCTGCGGTCGAGGTCGTAGGCCGCGCTGATGAGGGCCAGGTGGGTGAAGGCTTGGGGGAAATTCCCCAGTTGGTCGCCGCGAGGTCCGAGTTCCTCGGCAAACAGGCCCAGGTGATTTGCATACCCGAGCATCTTCTCGAAGAAGAAGCGGGCCTTCTGAACCTCGCCGGCCCGCGATAGATTCTCGACATACCAGAACGAGCAAATGCTAAAGGTGCCTTCGCGGCCGCGAAGTCCATCGGGAGCCGCGAGCTCGGGATGGTAGCGGTAGACCAGGGAATCGTTAACGAGCTCGGCTTCGATGGCCTTCAGGTGTTGAAGCCAGCGCGGATCGGTGGGGCTGATGAATTTGACCAGCGGCATGAGGAGGCTTGAGGCGTCCAGGATGGAAGTGTCCTTGTGCTGGACGAAGGCCTTCTTCCTGTCATTCCAGAACAATTCGAAGATCTCCCGGAAGATCCGGTCGCGAACTTCACGCCACCGATTGATGGGAGCGGGGAACGAGCGCTTGGTCGCGAGCCTGAGGGCACGATCGAGCGCAACCCAGGACATAAGGCGAGAAAAGAGAAAGTGCTTGCGGCCGCCTCGGACCTCCCAGATTCCCTCGTCAGGTTGCTGCCAGTTTTCCGTTACCCAGTCGATGAGCAACGAAAGGTTCTTCCAGAAATCGTGGGAAATCGGCTCGCCATACTTGTTGAAGAGATAGACGGAGTCCATCAGTTCGCCATAAATATCGAGCTGAAGCTGATCTTGGGCTCCGTTCCCAATCCGGACCGGGACCGAACCTCTGTAGCCCTCAAAATGGTGCAGAACCTCCTCCGTGAGCTCCTTCCGGCCATCGATCCCATACATGATCTGGAGTGAGCCATCAGGATTGGGATCGCCAGCGCGAGCCTCAATCCACTTCATGAAGGCGCCCATCTCCTGGGTATACCCGAGCCGGATGAGGGCATAAAGTGTAAAAGAAGCGTCGCGGATCCAGGTGTAGCGATAATCCCAGTTGCGCTCCCCCCCAATCTCTTCCGGCAATCCAAAGGTCGGGGCCGCAACCAAGGAGCCATTCGGATCGGAGGTGAGAAGCTTGAGGGTCAGAGCAGAGCGGTTAACCTCCTCACGCCATCGACCCTTGTACTTCGAGGCGCCGATCCAGGTTCGCCAGTAGTTCACGGTATTCCGGAACATCTCTGAGCCAAAGCCAAGTTGGACAGATTGGGAAGCGACTCGAGGTTTCGCCTCCTCAAGGATGAAAGTGGCGGTCTGTCCAGTGCCGAGGGTGAATTCTGCGACTACCCCTCCATTCCGAACCTCCACCGGCAAGTCTGATCGCAACCGGATTGCCAGGCCGTCATTGGCCTCAGACAAAAACAAAACTTCGCCATCCCGAACCTCGACGCGATGTTCCGCTCGGCCGTAATCGAATGCTGGCCTACAAGTCATGCGAAAGGAGACTTCGCCGCGTACAGTCTTAGCGCGCCTGACAAGCGTGCAGGCGTGAATGCCCTCGCCGACAGGCATGAAGTCTGAAACCTCGGCGACGCCTGAGCTGGAAAGGAACCGGGACAGAAGCACCGCCGTGTCGGGAAGGTAGATCTGCCGTTGGTGTGCATCTCCCAAAACAGGAGCAATCTGGAAGAAACCGCCCTTCTCACGATCAAGGATTCGGGCAAAGAGGGAGGGGGAGTCAAATTCAGGCAGGCACATGAAATCGATTGAGCCATCCATCCCAACCAGGGCCACCGTGTGCAGATCACCGATGATTCCGTAGTTCTCAATGGGTTGATACCCCATTTGCCTATCCTCTCTTCCGAGCTGAACTTGTCCGGCAAGGTGCCCCTGGGATTCTGCCCCATCTTTGGCCCAGGATCAATGATTCCCTGAACAGTCGCGCAGGTAAGCTGGAGGGAGCAGTGGAGAGCCTCCGCGGCCCCTGCCGTGATTGCCGGCAGCACCGGAGGCGTCGATCGGCCTGCTCCTTAGGTGGGTGACAGGCCGGGCACGGACAGCCCGATCAGCCGGCGGTTTTTGGCTTGCGTTCGGTTTCTCCAGCTCAGGGATGGTTGAGTCGCCGCCCGAAAGGAAGCTGCGGATCACCCGGACTGCTCCGAAGCCACCGCTTCGATTTCGGCTATCAGGCCGGCCGAATCGAGATCCTTCAGCAGATAGCGTTTGGCTCCGGCTCGCAGAACGGCTTCGCGTTCCTTGTCATCCGCATAGGTCGAAAGAACAATGATCGCTGTCTGATCTGTGCCAAGCTGCCGGATCATTTGACCGTACACGTTGGCCCGATCTGCGCCGCGCACAAGTCTACCATCCAGCAGTATGACGTCTGTGGTTATGTCTGTTGCATGACACAGGGACTCTTGAACATCGGGCGCTGTGGCCAATACCTCGATGTTAGGTGAGGAACTCAATCTGGCCGCTAGGGCTTCGCGCACGACTGGATGATTATCGACGATCAGGACTCGGATCTTGGTCATCAGGCAGGATTGTGGACCATTGGATTGCCTCTCCGAGCAGGACATGGCCTTGAAGTCGAAAAGGCATAGACTGAGCATAGGTGTCCCTCATGAACCTCACTAGTGCCCTTCTTCCTTTAATCGCCTGACTTCCTTCACAATGTCAGCGTCATCACATCAGGCCCTGAGCTTGGGCGCATCGAAGCGCCGTGGCTCCTACTCAAAGGAGTAAGCTCCCACATGATTCATGACATTCGGCACACGAAATCAAACCTTCAGTTCTTTAGACTTTGTCTCGAGGGGAATGCGATATGCTAAGGGTAGCCGATCTCATGACGGTGGAGGTTCAGACCGTCAGCATTGATGCAACGCTCCGCGAAGTCGTTGAGAAGATGAGAGCCGAGGCCTTCAGACACATGCCTGTGCTTGACAAGGAAGAACAACTTGTGGGTATCGTGACGGACCGCGACATACGCTTGGTGATGCACTCACCCATCCTTCTCCACGAGCGCTGGCAGGATGAGGCCTTGTTGAGCACCTCTCTGGTAGAGACCGTCATGACAAGAAATCCGATTACGGTGTCGCCCAGCACATCTGCGGGGAAAGCCGCTGACATGCTGAGCGCCTACAAAATCGGCGCACTGCCTGTTGTGGAGGGGGATGAACTGGTTGGCATTCTAACCACGACCGATTTTCTGGACTGGTTCGCACAGGAGCATTCAGACCGGGCCGAAGAGACCCTCGAGGCCGGATGATCCACCCGTTGGGCTCTGGCTGGCCGCCAGGCGGTGTGAGCCGGGCAGGGCCAAGATCTCCTGCGGGAGGCGCAGAATCAACCTCGCCTCTCAGAGCCATGCATTTGTAGGTGACCCATCGAGGGGACGGCGCGCTTCCTAGGGGCTGAGGGGTAGGGACAGTCTGATCGTCGTACCTTCGCCGGGCCCGGATTGGATGTCAAAGCTGCCGCCCAAGTCTTCTGCCCTGGCGCGCATGTTGGCCAGGCCGTGGCCGACCGTCCGCAGGGCTTCCTGAGGGTCAAATCCCGTGCCATCGTCTGACACGACCAAGATTACAGAATCGTCGGCCCGGTTCAAATCGATGTGGACGTTGGAAGCTCGTGCATGGCGAGCGATGTTGGCCAGGGCTTCCTGAGTAGTGAGGAAGACGGCTCTGGCGGCGGAAGAGTCCAGCGCTGCAGTCAAGGCGG
>CAYGCA010000068.1:5959-15461 GCA_964348265.1 uncultured Anaerolineaceae bacterium
GGCTCGGCGTCCATATGGACTTCTACCATTGCATTTGCCTGAAACTCGCGCAGCAAACGGGCAAATCCTTCGTTTAGGTCGCCCTCGAATTGCCGCGGTCGCAGATCGAATATGAAATTGCGGATATCTCCGATAGCCTCGTTGAGGCTGGTGATGGCCGTGTCCAACATATTCTTGGCCTGACTGGGATCTTTCCCCAGCAGCAGAGCGACGGTCTCAAGAGTTAGTCCGACGGCATAAATGGATTGGATGACACCATCGTGCAGGTCCATCCCAATCCGGGATCTCTCCTCGATGACTGCCAGCCGGCCGACTTCTTCATAAAGTAGGGCGTTCTTAATGGCTACGGCGGCATGCGCCGCAAAGATCAGCATGAGTTCTTCGTCACCCGAGGTGAATTCGCCGCCGTCGCGCTTGTCCGTCATGTAGAGGTTCCCGAGAACTTCTTCACCGGCCACAATGGGCACACCCAAGAAGGTCTTCATTACGGGGTGACCGCTGGGGAATCCAACCGACTTGGGATGGGACGAGATGTCCTGGAGGCGGATGGCCTCTCGCTCTTCGACAAGTGCGCCCAGCAAACCTTCGCCCCTGGGACAGCTGTCGATCTCCAGGGCTTCTTCGGCACTGGTCCCTGTATAGATGAACCGTTCAAGCTGACCTTCAGCATCGAAGACGCCGAGCGCAGCATAGCGAGCAGAGGCTAGTTCGCTCGCCGATTCGACAATGTGTTGGAGCGTCTTTTCGAGAGCGAGGTCGCTGCCTATCGCCAGGGCAGCCTGGTTGAGGGCTCGCAGCGCTTTGGAATGGAGACTATCCGCGGAAGAAGTGTCTTTACTCACCGTTCAAGAAATCTTTGATATTGTTTCTCACGGCGTAGGCGGCCGCTTCGGCACGGTTTGAAACCTCAAGCTTGGAGAGAATATTGCTTACGTAGTTCCGGACGGTTCCCTGGCCCAAATAGAGAGCTTCGGCGATCTCTCGATTCGTCTTACCTTCCGCCACGAGGGCCAAAACCCGGAATTCTTGATCGGTCAGTTCTGAGAACGCCGAAGCGTCTTGTTGGCGGATCGATCTACGGACCTCTGAGAAGACCTTTTGGGTCAACGCCGGGTCGAGAGAACCCTGACCACGAGCAGTTGCCTCGACAGCCCGGATAAGATCGTCACTCCCGACCTGCTTAAGTACGTAGCCGGAGGCGCCTGCTCGGATCGCTGAGAAGAGCATCTCATCCTCGGCGTAGGAGGTGAGCATGATCACTTTGGTATCGGGAAGCTGTTTCGTGATCTGATCACAGGCCTCAACGCCGCTCTGACCAGGAAGACGTATGTCCATAAGCACGATGTCGGGCCGGTGGGCGTGTGCCATCTGGACCGCTTCCTCCGCACTGCCGACGTCCGCTACGACCTCAAATTCGGGCCGATTATCGAGCAGGCTTTTTAGTCCAAGTCGGACGACTTCATGATCGTCGACGACCAATATGCGGACGTGGGTCATGCTTGCAAGTATATCCTCTGGGGATGGATTGGAAAACCGTTATCCAAAAAAGACCTTCGGGGCCCGCATCCTGTCATTATAAGCGTTCTGCTGCTCCCTGATAGAGTAAGGAATGCTTGATGAGTTTAGTCGACACGGATTGTGACGTCACTCACTTGATGGCCTACACTACTTCTTCTATTGTTAGCCCGGGAAGAGTAGGGCGCGGGGGAGGGACTGCTCTTCCAGACTGATCTGAGGGCACGATCACATCGGAGATAGAGAATGGAAAAAGATGTCCTTGTTCAAGACTGGATGACGCCTGATCCAGTGACAATCGCCGAAGACACACCAGTCCTCGAGGCCCACAAGATTATGATGGAATTCAACATCCGCCGGCTTCCGATCATGGCCGGCAACAGGCTTGTGGGCATAGTCACCCGTGGTGACGTTCGGGGGGCCCAGGCGTCCGAGGCGACTTCCCTCAATGTCTGGGAGCTGAATTACTTGCTCAGTAGACTCAAAGTAAAAAGCATCATGAGCGCGCCTGTGAAGGTTGCAGCTCCCGAGATGACCGTCCGGGAAGCGGCCCGCATCATGCTGGAAAACAAGATCGCAGGACTGCCCGTGATGGCCAACGAACGTCTTGTTGGCATCATCACCGAGTCAGATATCTTTCGCATGCTTGTGGAGACCTGGGAAGTTGATGAAAGAATCGGAGCTGCCACGTAGCTGAGAGGCGAATTCTAAATCAAGACCGCAGCCCCATTTTCCGAAGCTGAATGTGGAGGTTGCCATGATTAAGAAACTGCTGGTGCCTTTGGATGGTTCCAGTTTGTCTGAGCTTGCCCTCCCATTGGCCTGCCAGCTGGCGCAGGATGCCGGAAAGGAACTCATCCTCCTGCGGATCCCGGTTCTCGAACACATGTTCATCCCAATCCCGGAGGAGACCGGTCCCTATGGGCTGCTCTGGCCCGACCAAGCATTGGAACGTTCCAGGGCAGACTCAGTGGCGTATCTGGAGTCAATTCGCGACAGAATCAGCCCTTTGAAGGCTGTGCTGCGCATTGAGGTCGCACTGGGCGACCCTGCCTCGGTAATTCAGGATTTTGCCCGGGAACAAGGTGTCGATCTCATTCTCATGTCGACGCACGGGTATTCCGGATTCACGCGCTGGGTCTTGGGTAGCGTCACCGAAAAGGTCCTGCGCGGGGCGCCTTGTCCGGTACTCGTCATGCGCGACGATAGGCCTCTGGACAGCATCATGATCACCCTGGACGGCTCACACTTGGGGGAGCTTGCTCTGAAGCCCGGCCTCGAACTGGCCTCCCAAGTGGGAGCCCGGGTAACGGGCTTAGCCGCCGAATGCTTGACGAAGCCTTCCAGCAGGCCAGAGCCTATCTGGATGGGATTGCCCTGCAATATGCGACCGATGACTTGGATATCCGGACAGGCGTCACGATGGAACCGGCAGCCGAGAGCATTCTCGACATGGCTGAATTACGCAAAATAGACCTGATTGCGATGGCGACGCATGGCAGGACAGGGGCTCGGCGCTGGGTTTACGGCAGTGTGACCGAGAAGGTTCTCCGTGCGGGGGGCTGTTCCCTTCTCATCGTCCCTTCACACAACGACTAGGGGGGCTTGGCCAATCGGTCGGCCATGTCGGGGACCGCTGGGTGTGTGAGAACGCCGGGCTTGCGGTGGGCCGCCATGAGCAGAGGCTTGTCTAGGCCCTTCAGCCTTCGGCGGCATGCGCGGCTTGGTCCACACTGACTAGGGGGCCAGGAAGAGAAAGTACGCGGCCCCAAGAGACTATTCCGGAAAGGTCTGCTATATAGTAGGGGGACGTTATGATTCCTCGCGGACGCCTCAAGCCTGTTTCGGGGGGATCTCCCGAGTGAGAGGCAGCGGCTTCGTGACTGGTTTGCCGGGTCGCGTCCTGGCTTCCAGGTTTCTGGCGGAGACTTGCAGTTTCGCGCCAGAATGCCTGAGGAGAACCGGGATCGAGGAGAGGAGAAACTATGGAAGGTCAGGCCTATCCTATGCGAGCCGGTCTCAAGGTAGAGAGGCAGTTTCCCGATTTCGAGCTCCCCGACCATACGGGGGAAGTCCAGAAGCTCTCCCAGCTGCTGCACGGATTCCCTGGCGCATTGGTCTTCTCCCGCGGCTTCTTCTGACCAAAAGATCGTCGTCAGTTGACGAACTATGTCACTCACCTCCAGCCTGAACTCCGGGTCAACTACTGCAAGATGATTACAGTTTCCGTGGATGACCAGACAACGACCACGGAGGTACGGGATTCACTGGGTGCAACATGGCCGTTCTTGTGCGATCCTGACCGCAAACTCCTTCATGAACTTGAAATGGCCGATAGGACCGACCCTCTACATGGGGAGATCTATATCCCATACACCTTCCTGCTGGACAGGGATCGCACGATCTACAAGGTCTACAACGGCTGGTGGTACGTCGGCAGGCCAACGGTGGAGGAGATCCGGATGGATTTCAGGGCACTGATGAGTCGCAGGCTTGACTGGGTCTACGACGTCGCGCGGGCCGAGAAATCCTAGCTGAGTCCGCCGGCATCAAGGGGACACAGGCAATCCGACCTGGCCAGAGCGCGCTGGCCCGAACACCTCGTCCACCCTCGGCAAGGTTGCACGTGCTGCCAGCTTTGCCTCCGCTATCGGGCCTGCCTCCTGGCTGTGGACCATCGATTGGCGCTTGACGGCAAAGCTCGAAAACGGAAGATGGAGGTGGGGCGCGGGACTGAAACGCGGCGGATTCCTTGTGCTGGGGATGTGGGCTGCCCAAGCGGCGCAACTCCTGGGGCCAGCCGTGGAAACCGGAATCCTGGGCCTTCGACCTGATTGGGATTTGTCAGTAACCTGGATTTACCCAGACTCCACTACCGGGATCGGATTTGGCATTGCCCGCTTTCGGCTATACACTCATTGTATCGGCTTGATACTCAAAGGGCAGGACCCATGCGTCGGCTCCAGTTTGGTCGTAACCCCTCCTGAGGAATGCCTCAGCCTCTGCTAGGAGCCCGCGCTTCAAGCCTGGCAATCTAAGGCGGCCTTTCGGCCGTCCAGGGCAGCAATGGATCGCCGGTGGTTGAGCAGTCCCCCTTACAAGGGAGCGTGCCCGATACTCTCCGTGACTTGGAGTGGAACCTTTTGATCCCGCCTTTTCGGCTGAAGAAGATCGATAATCCCCACGGTAGATCGGAAACCCGGATGCTTGCTCGGCCCATCCGGGCTCGAGTCATTTGCATCCGTCAGTGACAGGAGGATCCACTTGTCTGAGGGCGCCCTTTCCGGAATTCGTGTCCTGGATGTCTCCCGCGTTCTGGCCGGACCCTATTGCAGCATGGTGTTGGGGGACCTGGGGGCAGAAGTCATCAAGGTGGAAGAACCGGCCAGGGGAGATGGAACACGTGAATGGGGTCCGCCGTGGGTTGGCGCGGATCTGGGGGAGAGGCAGAGCGCGTATTTCTTGAGTGTTAATCGCAACAAGAAGAGCCTGACCCTAAACCTGAAGCATCCCACTGGGAGAAAGCTGCTCACGCGGTTGGCGGCCAACTCGGACGTGTTCATAGAGAACTTTAGGGTGGGCTGGCTGGCGAAGATGGGTCTTGACTATGATAGCCTGTCGGCCCAGAATCCAGGCTTGGTATACTGCAGCCTGACCGGCTACGGACAAACTGGTCCGGATCGTGATCGTCCGGGCTATGACTTTGTGATTCAGGCC
The DNA here is from genome assembly GCA_964348265.1 of uncultured Anaerolineaceae bacterium. Classification (GTDB taxonomy): domain Bacteria; phylum Chloroflexota; class Anaerolineae; order Anaerolineales; family E44-bin32; genus JBFJVD01. Next base: position 11,192 of record CAYGCA010000068.1, read on the forward strand.
GAAGGGGGTATTATGTCTATAACCGGTCCACAGGATGGTGAGCCCTACAAGGTCGGTGTGGCAATCGTGGATATTACAGCCGGCCTTTTTGCTGGCGTAGCCGTCCTCGCCGCGCTTCGACACCGTGATCGGACGGGGCAGGGCCAATACATCGACATCGCACTCCTCGATACTCAGATTGCATGGCTGGCGAATGTCGCCCACAACTACTTCGCAACCGGTACTCCGCCCGCCCGATATGGAAACTCCCACCCCAACAGCCGGGGAACAAAGGAGTGGATCGATCTACTGGCAGAAAGTCATATTCCAGTGGGCCCGGTCAACGACATACCGACCGTATTGGGTCACCCTCAAGTGCAAGCTCGGCAGATGGTACAAACGATATCCCACTCGATTCTAGGCGACCAGCAGCAGCTCGGTCCAGTGCCGAAACTGAGCCATACGCCCGCCACCATCCGGAAGGCGCCGCCCCTCCTGTTGCGCGAGGATGGGGTGATCTAGGTGCCGGGTGCAGGCCTGATCTGCCGGACGATTGCTGAGTTGAAGGAACCAGGAGAGACAAATCTCGGTGCATTCAGATCACGCTGACTCCAACGAGCAGGCAAAGGGGCTCGCTCGCCGTCTGTTCAGAAGGCACCGCGCAGGTGCTGGTTCGGTCGAAGTTGTAATGGAACAGGCCGAGCTCATCGTTCGCCGACTGCTGTCCCTTAAGCCAGGTGAACAGGTCGCAATTGTGTGTGATCCACAGTCTGAGATGGGCATGGCTTATGCGCTCGCCGAAGTGGTTGAACGGCTGGGTGGAGAGTACACGATCATGATCATGCCCGCGCGCGCCACCGAGCGCAATAACGACCTGACTCCGGTAGTCGAACACGGCTTGGCTGGTGCCGACTGCCTCATCGGCCTGACCGGCGCATCGGGCGCCCCTACCTATTCGTCGGTCGTGAAATCCCTTTACAATGCAAAGGACTTACGCGGAATCTCCATGGTCATGCGAAGGCTGGACAACTTCACCGGGGGCGGGGCCCTGGCCGACTATGACCTTTTGTACGCCGAGGGCCAGCGATTGGCCGGTTTGTGGCGCAAGGCCGCGCGGATCCACGTGACTTCCAGGGCCGGGACGGATTTGAGAGGAACGATTGCGGGCGAATCGGTATTCGTTGAGTGTGGTTTCGCAACTGAGCCCGGTCAGGAAGCCGCCTTCTCGGACGGCGAGGTTTCCCAGATGCCGAACCGGGGCAGCAGCGAAGGGGTCATCGTTGTCGACGGCCCGATCGCCCACCTCGGAGTTCCGGATAGCCCGATTACGCTTCGGGTTGAGCATGGGCGAGTTGTATTGATGGAGGGCGACTCGGAACAAGCCTCTAGGCTGCGGCAGATTCTGGACAACGTTGAAAACGCCGACAACATTGCAGAAGTCGGCATCGGCCTGAACCCAGCCTGCCGCCGCAATGGCGACTTTGAGGAGGAGAAGAAGGCGAGGGGCAATGTTCACATCGCTCTTGGCGACAACGTTTTCTATGGAGGTGACGTCAAAAGTCCGATTCATATTGACATGGTCTTGTACCATCCAACTGTAAAGCTGGACGACCGGATTGTCGTTCAAGAGGGTCAAGTGACGGTCGAGGCATGAGGGGGGAATTAGCAGGAGGGTGTCTATGGTGGAATGAAGGATCAGTCTTCCCGACCGGTTAGGCCTAACACGAGCAAAAGGTCCCGCCACTAGCTAAGGAGGAGTGAGATGCGACGACTACCGAAATGGTTGCTGGCCTCAAGCATTCTGCTGCTTGTCGTTGCGGCGTGTACCCCTGAACCTGTGATCGTAACGCGAGAAGTTGAGCGGGTCGTCACCGAGCAGGTTGAGGTCGAGAGGGTTGTTGAGGTCGAAGTCACGCCTGTACCCGGCCGTTGTGCCCCGACGGAGGCTGGCGATCTGGAGGAGATCGTAATTGGCGCGGCCGCGCCGCTCTCCAAGCCCGGCTCCGTAACGGGCGGTATTGTGATGCAGACCGCCTTCAATATTGCCGTCGATGACATAAACGAGGCTGGCGGCGTGCTCGGTAAGCCTGTGCGAGTGATCCTCAACGATACTGAGGGTCTGCCTGAGCGCGGCACAGCGGTCGCCGAGCGCCTGATCACGCAGGACTGCGTCGCTGCCATAGTAGGGGAGTATCACAGTGCCGTTGGTCTGACGATGAAGGAGGTGGCCAACAAGTACCACGTGCCGATTATCTTCGCCGAGACCTACAACGACGATATCACCGGAGTGAAGTATCCCGAGGTCTTCCGGATCGCCCCTACCTCGACTTTCACAGCGCAAATGGACGCCAAATGGCTGACCGAGGTCGGTGACTACAACGGGGACGGCGAACTATTCGTTGTCATCGTTGCCGAGAACACGGGCTATGGAACAGGTCAGGTGGAGCGGGCGGAGACCTGGTTCCCAGAGTTCGACATCAGCCTGGAGACGTTCTTCGCAGATCTGCCGACGCAGGACTTCGCGCCGATCATCGCTCGGATCGTTGCCCTGGATAGGAGCCCCGATGCCATCCTGATCAAGGTCACCGGTGAGACGTCATACAACCTTCAGCAGCAGCTCTATGAAGGCGGAATCGACGTCAACCAAACCATCGTCGTTGCCAATCAGGTCGCGCTGAATCATGAAGAGTTCTGGGAGAACGTTCCGGATGGAAACTATGCCGTAATCCCAAGGATCGGGCCTTGGGCCTCTTCGGCCACGCAGACAGGGCTGGACTTCGCCGAGAAGTACCGCGCCGTAATGGGACGTTTCCCTGAGGCTTACGCCTTTGAGGCCTACGACTCCCTGTGGCTGATGGCGGATGCAATCGATCGGGCCGGTTCGCTCGATCCGGATGAAATCATTGCTGCACTCGAAGCGACGGACTTCGAGGGGGCCGCGGGTCGCTACTACTTCCCGTACGGGCTTGAGAATCCGCCGGAGGCGGACGACCAGCCGGCCTTCATGTGGCACCAGTGGCCGGAGGTTCCCCTGCTCTTCCTTCAGTATACGGAGCCCAATCAGCACTCAGACAACGTCCAGGTCATATGGCCGGAAACTTACCGGACCTCGGAGGGGCCGATTGTGCGACCGGGTCAATGACCCTATAGCCTGAACCACCCAGCGGGCGGAGTCCAGTGTGCTCCGCCCCTGGTCTTCCTCTTCCATCGCCCTCGAGGGAGTTGAGGATGCTTATCTTTGATCAATGTGTACAGTCCACCCCCTATGTGGCTGGTCTGATCGTCAATGGACTGATCATCGGGGTCATTTATGCCTTAATGGGCTTAGGGCTCACCCTGATCTTCTCTGTGCTTGGGATCGTCAGCTTTGCCCACGGAGAACACTACATGATCGGGGGTTTCGTCGCCTACTTCTTGCTGAACACAATCCACGGTCTCCATCCCGTCCTGGCCGTCATCCTGGCGGGAGTGGCAACATTCCTCATCGGGGCGGTCTTTGAGCGGCTGTTTCTGCGTCCGATGCACCTCGGCCGGGTGGAACGGCCGGGCGAGTACGCCATACTGGTAACCTTTGGCTTTGCATTCTTCCTCCAGTATCTGACGCTGGCCATCATTGGCCCATTCCCCTTCAAAGCCCAGCGCTTTTTTGACATCCGATTCGAGCCCCTCTTCGGGGTGATCACCCTGTATTCCACCCGGGTGACGGCTGCGGCTCTGGCGCTCATCCTGGTGGGGGTTGTCTTATGGTTCGTCTATCGAACGTGGACCGGGCGTGCCCTGCGTGCCGTCAGCCAGGACAGGGATGCAGCCGCGGTGGCGGGCATCAATCCACACACCATGAATAGTATGGCTTTTGGCCTGGGGACAATGTTGGCTGGTATGTCAGGGGCCACCTTGGTGCAGGTCTTCTCATGGACCTTTGACGTTGGCGTACCGGCTTCGGCCAAGTCGTTTGTCATCATCGTTCTGGGAGGGATGGGATCGATCCCGGGCGCAATGCTTGGCGGGGTCATTGTTGGGATAGTGGAGTCCTTGGGTACGGGCTGCTTCCCAGACCCGAACCGCGGCTTGGCCTATCAGAACGCCTTTGGGGTGCTTATCCTGGCGATTATCCTTTTGCTTCGCCCTCAAGGCCTATTTGGGAGGAAGCTATGAGTTGGATCCGCGATTTGGATGCCCGGCGCGTCGTACCGACCGTCGCTGTCGTGGCGGCGGCGGCGGCCGCGCCGCTGGCGATGACCTATTTCGGAGCTCCTCCTTACTGGCTGCACATCTCTATTGTGGCCATGTA
>CAYGCA010000068.1:15471-16498 GCA_964348265.1 uncultured Anaerolineaceae bacterium
TCCAGCTGGTCACTCCTGGCCGGATACGCCGGGCAGTTCTCGTTCGCACACATGGCTTTCATGGGAGTGGGCGCCTACACCTCCGGCTTGTTGGGGAGGTATCTGGCGGCGGATGTTCTGCCGGGCATCATTGCCGGCACGGCCCTGGCCGGCGTCTTTGGGCTGGTCATAGGGGTCCTATGCTTGCGTCTGCGGCGCACCTACTTGGCGCTGTTCACCATTGCGTTTTCCGAGATCCTCCGGCTGGGACTTATGGCCGAGCATGCAATCACAGAAGGTCCGGATGGCCTGCCGATGAAACCGTTGGTGGCGACGACTTCCAAAGTGCCCGCTTACTACATCCACCTGGCGCTGCTCGTCGGCGCCCTGGCTCTCATGTACTGGCTGGCGACCTCTCGCTTTGGCCTGTTCTTCCGGTCGATCCGCGAGGATGAGGAGGCGGCAGCAGCCATGGGAGTGCATGTCGTCCGCTACAAGATCTTCGTTTTCGTAATCACTTCCATGATCGCAGGTCTTGCCGGAGCGGTTCATTTTCATTATGTGGAAATCATCACGCCAAACGTCATCTTGATCCTTCAGATGAGTATTGTGATCACCATGGCTGTGATTGGAGGCATCGAAAGTCTGTTTGCGTCAGCGATAGGGGCAATGGCAATTCACTTCAGCCTCGAGTTGATGCGCCCTTTGCAGAATTGGCGACTGGTGGCTTTCGGGCTGCTGTTGATGCTGACTCTTCGCTTCTTCCAGAACGGCCTGCTGCATCCCATACTTCAGTTCCTGTTTCGACGCCGAGAGGAGCTCGCCGAAACTGTGGCGAAACGTGAACTTCCTTCAGAAAGCGAGGCGGGTTAGCCCGGTCGCCTTGAGCTAGAACTGTTTTGAGCTTCTGGGGGCTGTGTTGAGGCGCTGACTAAAGAGGAGAATCGAGTGGAGCTTGAGCTCAAGAATGTCCACAAGAACTTCGCAAGACTGTAGGCCCTGGCCGGCGTCTCCTTGACGATCGATGAGCCGGAGTTGGTCGGAGTGA
>CAYGCA010000069.1:0-4485 GCA_964348265.1 uncultured Anaerolineaceae bacterium
GTCAGGCTATGATTGAGTTCGCTATCTCTCCTGAAGCGGTGTGGGCCTGTACTGCCTGCGGTGCCTGCAACCAGGTGTGTCCTGTGGGAAATGAACCGATGCGCGACATCCTTGAGATTCGCCGCAGCCTGGTGCTGATGGATAACAGTTTTCCTGAGGAGCTACAAACTGCCTATCGGGGCATGGAGCGAGCCTTCAACCCTTGGAATATCCCACCCGAAAGGCGCCTGGACTGGGCGAAGGGACTGGAAGTACGAACCTTCGAAGAGGCCCCGGACGCCGAGATCCTATGGTGGGTGGGTTGTGCTCCGGCCACTGACGCCAAAGCCCAGAAAACCGCCCGTGCTTTTGCCAGGGTTCTAGCCGCGGCAGAGGTAAACTTCGCAGTCTTGGGGACAAAGGAGGTGTGTACCGGCGACGCAGCTCGTCGCTCGGGGAACGAATACCTCTTCTCCGAGTTGGCGAAGGCAAATGTCGAGATGCTGAATGGAATCGCCCCGAAACGCATCGTAACGACCTGCCCCCACTGCCTGCATACGCTGCGCAACGAGTACCCGGATTTTGGGGGACACTACGCCGTCATCCACCATACCGAATTGCTGCAGGAGCTGATCTCTACCGATCGATTGAGATTCAGGGATGGGGCCGCGCCTAATGTGACGTTCCATGACCCGTGCTATCTGGGTAGGCAGAACGGGATCGTCGAGGCTCCACGCGATAGCCTAAAGCTAGCCGGCCTGCCGATCAGGGAAATGCCTCGGAGGGGACGCAGCTCATTCTGCTGCGGCGCCGGCGGTGCTCAAATGTGGAAGGAAGAGGAGGAGGGGGAGCTGCGGGTGAGCGAGGAGCGACTGCGAGAAGCGCGACGCACAGGCGCTGAGACCCTGGCTGTCGGTTGCCCCTTCTGCATGATCATGCTGGGATCCTCCCAAACCTCCGATGATCCATTGCAGATTAGGGATGTCGTGGAATTTGTGGCCGACCAGCTTGAATAGGTGTGAGATGGCCTAGGAACGGGTGTACAAAGACAGTCTAGGTTCCTCGATCATAATCAATACCCCATGACGATCCCCTCCAAGTGATTTCGGAGCGACTGCGAGTTGGGTGGATCGACGCATTTGGAGCCTCGGCCAATTTGAGATTTGGCCTCGACTAGGATAAGATGAAAGTACCGCGCAGTCTGAACGGTCTCGCTGAAGGAGAGCTATCCGTACATGACCGTACGCTTGGCCGAATCCTACCCGGCCTTGAAGTTAGGCGCCTGCCTCCGTGCCTTTGCTCCTGCAATGATTTGCCTCGATGATTCCCGTAAGCTGAAACTCAACCTGTCCTCCAAGAGCTGTAATTGGTGGTTGCGGCTGGGCGGCAATTGGGGCTTGGCAGGTCGGACTTGGCGGCACTTCCGTGAGGGGAGACGGGCGCTTCACCGGATCGGTTTCATCTTTCAATGGCCAGCCTACCCTCTGGATAAGGAGGCCAATTCATGGCGCTAGGTGAACAAGACTTACTGCAAATGTACTGGTTCATCCTGCTCTCGCGTCGACTCGACGAGCGAGCGTGGATCCTCCACCGCCAGGGAAAGATAGCGTTCCACATCTCGGCAATCGGTCACGAGGCGACGCAGGTAGGGACGGCCTTTGCGCTTGAGCGCGGCGTGGATTGGATCGTCCCCTACTACCGGGATCTGGCGCTGATGATGTGCCTGGGCATGACGCCGCGCGAATTTGTGCTTGGCCTCATGGGCAAGAGAGATGATCCCAACTCGGGGGGACGTCAGATGCCGAGCCATTGGAGTTTGCGGCGCGCCAACGTTGTAAGTCACTCATCTCCAGTCGCAACTCAGACCACACATGCTGCCGGCATCGGTCTGGCCATCAAAATGCGGGGTGACGAAGCTGTGGTCCTCACGACGGTCGGGGAGGGCTCCACGTCACAAGGTGAATGGTATGAGGGGGTAAATTGGGCTGCGGTCCATAAACTTCCGGTCATCTTCCTGGTGGAAAACAACTCCTACGCCATCTCGGTACGTCAGGAGCGTCAGATGGCCGTGGCGAACGTCGCCGACAAGGCTCACGGGCTCGGTTTGCCGGGAGTTACAGTGGATGGCACGGACGTGATCGAAGTTCACCAAGCCGTGAAAGCGGCCATCGACCGCGCCCGCGGCGGTGAAGGCCCAACGTTAGTGGAGGCCAAGGTCGAGCGAATGACGCCCCATTCATCGGATGACGATGACCGGACGTATCGGCCGCGAGAAGAGGTAGAAGCCTTGAAGGCCAATGATCCACTCAAGCGTTTCCAGGACCTGCTGATGGACCAAGCTATCCTGACCGATGAGATCGAGGCCAAGCTGCAAGCGCGCGTCAAGGATGAGGTTGAAGATGCCGTGCGCTTCGCTGAAGAAGCCCCCTATCCAGATGAAGGAGATGCCGACCATCCTGTCTACGCCGAGGACATAGAGGACATAAAGGAGGCGCTGCAGCATGGCTGAGGTCGCTCTTATCGAAGGCATCCGCCAAGCGATGGACGAAGAGCTAGAACGTGATGAACGCGTCTTTATTGTCGGCGAAGATGTAGGCCCACGCGGTGGTGTCTTTCGCGTCACGCAGGGGCTGTTCGAAAAGTACGGCGAGCAGAGAGTGATAGATTCGCCTTTGGCCGAGCTGTCCATCGTTGGGGTGGGCATCGGTGCAGCGCTTTATGGCATGCGGCCGATTTGCGAGATCCAATTTGCAGACTTCATCCACCCGGCGTTCAATCAGATCATCAACGAAGCTGCCAAGATGTGCTATCGTTCCAACGGCCAGTGGACGGTTCCTCTAGTTATCCGGGCACCCTACGGGGGCGGCATTGGTGGGGGCCTCTACCACTCACAGTCGGTGGAGGCTTTCTTTGCGCATATCCCGGGCCTGAAAGTGGTCATCCCCTCGAACCCGTACGACGCGAAGGGCCTCCTCAAGTCGGCAGTGCGAGATCCAAACCCCGTGCTGTATTTTGAGCCCAAGAAAGGCTATCGACTCATCCGTGGACAGATACCGGAGGACGAAGGACTGCTTGTCCCCATTGGGGAAGCCCAAGTGTCGCGCCCGGGGACCGATCTCAGTCTCTTCGCCTACGGCATGATGCATCATTACTGTTTACAGGCGGCCGAAATGGTCGCCGAAGAAGGAATCGAGGTTGAAGTCGTCGACCTGCGGACACTGTTGCCGCTGGACAAGTCAACGGTTCTCAACTCAGTCCGGAAGACCGGCAAAGCACTCATCGTGTATGAGGACAATCTGACCGGAGGCTACGGAGCCGAGGTGGCAGCGGTCATAGCAGAAAAGGCCTTTACAGACCTAGACGGGCCGGTCCGGCGGCTGGGCGGTCCCGACGTCCCGGCCATGCCCTATAGCCATCCGCTGCAGGATTGGTTCATGCCTAATCCAGACAAGATTGCCACCGCCATTCGGGATCTAGTCGCCTACTGATCCCTAGCTGACAGCTGGCAGAGATCGCCGCTGACATGATCATTGTTTTCTCCCCACCCGGGGCACGAAGGGAGATAGAACGGAGCGCACTATGGCAACCGAGGTCAAGATGCCGCAGCTGGGCGAATCGGTGGTTGAGGGGACCGTCACGAAGTGGCTGAAGAAACTGGGCGACCAAGTCGAGGAATTCGAACCTCTGCTCGAAGTCAATACTGACAAGGTCGATACTGAGATCCCATCGCCGGCCAGCGGCTTCCTGCTCGGCGTGTACGTTTCGGAGGGCGAAACCGTGGACGCCGGAACGCTGCTGGCGATGGTTGGGGAAGAAGGGGAGGAAGTGCCCCAGATGGCGCCTGCCAGGCAGGCAGCCGAACTGGCCGTTCCAAAGGAGGCCCCCGCTGCGCCCGCGCCGGTATCGGCCAGAGCTGGTCGGAAGGGAGGGCTGGGTTTCATCTCGCCAATTGTGGCCCGTATCGCGTCTGAGCACGATGTCGATCTGAACCAGATTCAAGGCACGGGGCGAGATGGACGGATCACGAAGAAAGATGTCCTGGCCTATCTCGAATCCGGGCCGCCCAAGCTAGAGCCCGCCGTATCCCCGTGGGAGGAGCCTGCCTCTGGGGAGTTGTTCCGACCGACCGAGGAGATCTTTGGAGCGCTTGCCAAGGCCGAGGCCACGCGGCCCACGGCCCAGCCAGCCAGCGTTCAACCGCTCAATGCCGTCCGCAAGGCGATCGCCGAGCACATGGTTCGGTCGCGGCGCACCAGCCCACACGTCACCACCGTCATGGAAGCGGATCTGAGCCGTGTCCGGGCCCACCGGGAAGATCACAAAAGCTCCTTTGAGCGCGATGGGGTGAGCCTGACCTATACGGCCTACTTTGCGATGGCGGCCATTGAAGCCTTGAAAGAAGTCCCCATTGTTAATTCTTCCTGGAGCGAGGAAGGTATCACCCTCCACCCCGATGTGAACATTGGGATCGCAGTTTCGCTTGGTGAGGAAGGCTTGATCGTTCCT
>CAYGCA010000069.1:4495-16380 GCA_964348265.1 uncultured Anaerolineaceae bacterium
AGGATGCCGCTCATAAGTCACTGCGCGGTGTGGCGCGGGAGATCGGTGATCTGGCTGAGCGGGCGCGCAATCATCAACTCAAACCCGACGAGGTCCAGAACGGCACATTCACGATCACCAACCACGGGGTGAGCGGTTCACTCTTCGCCACGCCGATCATCAACCAACCGCAGTGCGCCATTTTGGGGGTGGGGGCCGTTCAAAAGCGGGTCGTGGTCGTCGAAGCCCGGACCGACGTCGGGGATGCTGCGGACGTCATTGCCATCCGACCCATGGTCTGGAACGCTGGTCCTGAACCTTGGAGCCCCCCCCGGGTTGGTGAATGTGCTCCCGTGGAGTGGCCCCAGGGCTGCGCCACCGGCAGCGAGCAGTAGGAGGTGCCGTCTATGCCAGACTACGACGTGATCGTTATCGGCGCTGGACCTGGAGGTTACGTTTGTGCTATTCGGGCCTCCCAACTCGGCCTGAAGACCGCCATTGTGGAAAAGCAATGGTTGGGCGGCGTTTGCCTAAATGTGGGTTGTATCCCCTCCAAGGCGCTGCTTGACAGCGCGCACCTGGCCCATACCTTGCGTGAGCGCGGCAAGGAGTATGGTTTTTCATTCGATGGACTCAAATTGGATTATGGTGTGGCAGTCCTGCGCAGCCGGCGTGTCGCCGATAGGCTGGTGAAGGGCGTAGGGTTCCTGATGAAAAAGAACGGCATAGACGTCCGAATGGGGACCGCCAGGTTCAAAGAGGCTCACCGCCTTGCGGTGACGGACGAAACCGGCTCGACTGAGGAGCTGACCGCTGAACATATCGTCGTCGCTACTGGCGCTAAGGCGGCTCTCATCCCTGGTGTCGAAGTCGACGGCCAACGAGTTGTGACCTATCTTGAAGCGATTCAGCAGGAGCGGCTGCCGAAGTCTGTGGTCATTGTCGGCGCTGGCCCGATCGGCCTTGAGTTCGCAACCATTTGGAATTCGTATGGGGTCGAAGTAACGCTGATCGAGATGCTGCCCCGCATCGCGCCCAATGAAGACGCAGAGGTGAGCAAGGAAGTTTCGAAGGCTTTTGAAAGACGCGGGATCAAAGTCCACGCCGACACAAAGGTCGAGGACATTGAGGTACTCAAGACAAAGGTGAAGGTTCGCGTTAAGGGAGCGGAAGGAGAGAGGGTCGTTGAGGCTGAACAAGCCCTGATCGCGATCGGCTGGACGCCGAACACGGACTCGTTGGACCTTGAGGCCGCCGGCTTGGTCGTCAAGGACAAGGGATGGATTCAAATCGACGATCGCATGGCCACAAACGTCTCGGGTGTATGGGCAATTGGGGATGTAACCGGTGAGCTTGCTCTAGCACATGTAGCCATGGCGATGGGCATCGTGTGTGCCGAGAATATCGGCGGGGTAGAGACGGTTACAATTAACTATGAAATGATGCCCAAAGGCACATTTTCTCAGCCGCAGATCGCTTCGTTTGGTCTGACCGAAGCGCAGGCGACCGACCGGGGCTATGAGGTCAAAGTAGGTCGGTTTCCCTTCCAGGCGAACGGCAAGGCGCTGGGAACGGGAGAAAGCGGCGGCTGGGTCAAGCTGATCACCGATGCCAAGTACGGTGAAATCCTGGGGGCCCATCTGGTCGGTCCGGAAGTGACGGAGTTGCTGCCGGAGCTTACCATTTCTCAAATGATGGAGCTCACGCCGGCGGAGATTGCCCGCAATGTTCACATTCATCCGACCCTGAGCGAAGCGCTGATGGAGGCCGCCCACGCTGCCGAAGGACACTCGATCCACATCTAAAAAGGCCCTGACTGCGGCTGTCTGATCGGCGGATCACATTAAGTAGATAGATACGATGCTTGAATCCTATGAGGAGCTGAACCAATGACTGACATCGCAGGTGGAAATGAAATCGCACGCGGGCTGGAAGGCATTGTCCTGACAGAGACTCGTCTCAGCAAAGTTGAAGGGCATGCGGGGAGATTGACTATCGGCGGTTTCCCTGTGGAAGAGCTGGCGCCAAATGCCACCTACGAAGAGGTCTTGTACCTGCTGTGGTACGACCGTCTTCCCAAGAAGGACGAGCTGGATGCACTCCGCGCCCAAATGGTCGAAAACCGGGCTCTGCCCGAGGCAACTATGGCTATCCTGCAGGCTGCCGCTGAGCGGCAGCTACCGCCGATGGATGGTCTGCGCATGGGGGTCGACACGCTGAGCCTCGTCGACCCCGATCCGGCGGATAACTCGAAGGAGGCCAACCTCAGGCGGGCGATTGGACTGGTCGCTCACATCCCAACCATCGTCGCAACCTACTGGTGGCTGCTGAAGGGTCAGGAACCAATCGAACCCAAGGCCGAACTCGGACACGTCGCCAATTTCCTGTATATGATGAACGGCGAGGATCCTCACCCGGCGGAAGTGCGAGGCTTGCAGACTTATGTGAACACCGTCGTTGATCATGGGATGAATGCTTCGACCTTCACCTCCAGGGTGATTGTCAGCACCCAATCAGATATGGTTTCGGCCATCGTCGGAGCCATCGGAGCTCTCAAAGGGCCACTCCACGGCGGCGCGCCCGGTCCGGCACTGGATACAGTTTATCTTATGCAGGAACGATCTGCCGAGTCAGGTCGGGATATTCGTGAGGAAGCCGAGGATTGGGCGCGTGAATTTGTGAATGGCGGCGGTCGAATCATGGGCTTTGGACACCGCGTATACAAGGTTCGTGACCCGCGCGCTGAGGTCTTGGGGGCTGCAGCTACCCGCTTGTTCGAGCGCGCCGGAGATACAAAGCTCAATGAAGACGCCCGAGCCTGCGAGGATGTCTTCGTTCGGGTGCTTGAAGAGCTCAAGCCCGGCCGCGGCTTGCAGACCAATGTGGAGTTCTACACGGCGCTCGTCCTTCACGGCGTGGGTCTCCACTCGGACCTTTTCTCCTCCATCTTCGCCCTGTCAAGGGTCGGGGGCTGGACTTCCCACGTGCTGGAGCAGATCGAGGACAACATTTTGATCCGGCCGCGGGCGAAGTACGTAGGTGAGCTGGATCGCAAATGGGTTCCGCTGGAAGAAAGGTAGCTGCCTAGCAAGTTTCACAGATCCACTGCTGATTGACTGGTTCACTCCGTCCGGCTGGTATCAACGCAGCCGGACGTCCTTTTGGGTCGAAGGGGACCCTTCGGGGGTCAATTCCTCCCCTCTTCCCTGGCTTACCGGCCCTCGAGGGTCAAGTCTTGCCCTGGGACTGGGTGGTTCTGCGCTGACTCAGCATTGAGGCTTTCTTCGGGGTGGAGCTGCTTCTGCTACTTTCGTATGTGCATTGTAAGCCGAAGGCCGCGGAACATAAGACACAATGGAAATGTCCAAGAGTCTGCCGTTGAAGCATTGCACTAGGAAGGTGGTGGCTCATGTTTGAAGGTGTACGAATAGATGACGTATTGAAGTCGGTGGTGGGCGTGGGCTTCCTCCTGGCAGGCCTCGTCTTTTACGGTCCAAAGGCGCTTGGCCGATTCGGAGGAGCTGAGCTTCTTAAGGCGGCACCGACGGCCGCCGAAAGCGCTGAGCACGAGCTCGCCCTGCGCATGGAGGCGGAGTTGAGCAGGCTCGACGTCATGAACATAAGGGCCAACGAAGGAACCCTCATCGTCACCCTGTTTGATTCGAAGGTCGGGCCGTGGACGGAGGATGAACTGGTCAAGCTGGTTGAGATCACCTTCTATCCGGCCGATCTGGCTCGAGAGGCCGGTTTGTCGATATCCACACGCATGTGGACCCGATCGGAGGCCCTTGGCGTCGATGGTACTCCGGTGGACGTCTACCTGCATGTTGAGACGCTTACCTGCCCCCAGAATGTGGTGGATGATTACGATGGGGGCAATGCTGGCAGGATCATCCTGCGCTGCCAGACTTCGAGAGGCGGCGGGCTGAAGATCGATTCGGAGGACATATCGTGGGCCGGGAGAGGGAGCTAGTCGGGCCCGGGCCCCGTGGACCAGCCCGAGGCTCCTCGAACAGTGTCAGGGAAGGGATAACAGGCTATCGTCTGCGCTAAGACAGAGTGCTAGGTCTTGGCAGCGAAGTGGTGTAGGGGTTCATCACAACACTGGAGTCATAGGATCGAAGCTTCGCCGATCAAGGGTCGGCAAGAACCTCACTGAGAACATACGAGATCAATTGCGACAAGGCGTCTCCGACCGGGCGCCTTGTCTCGCGGAAAAACCTCACCGCGATCCGGGCTGGAGCTGAACTCCGTCTGCAGCGATTGGCTGAGCGATCCCGGTGTAGATCCGGGAGATGAACCCCGGTTGAAAGGTCTTGGCAAGGCAGGAATGGACGCCAGTCGGCCCTGCGCTGTGGCACTCGGGTTCTAGGTTCTCTCCAAAACCCAGAAGTGAGACAGGCCGAATGCGCGCAGCGGAGTGACTTCCAAGCTTTGCAGCAGAGCTCGTAGGAGGCGACCGACCGTCGGCCAGCGTGCAATGATGTTGTCGTAGGCGCCGAAAATCACGGTCCGTTTCACGATCCGGACTGGAAGTCCTTCGAAGAGCCGGTCTAGATCAGATGAAGAATAGGCCCTGACATGGGGCGCTAGCCTGTCCCTCCAGCGTCGAGGCAGGTAGTTGACGAGGGGAATGTTTCCGAAGTAGTAATGCCGACGCCAGAAAATTCCATGGGTTTCAAAGGGGTAGCCGCGGTTTGGAACGAACAGCAGCAGGCGTCCACCACGCTGCCCCATGTGGGGATCTGGAGGCCGCAGCACCCGCGTCATCTCCTGGACTGCGGCTTGATCGTCCACCACATGTTCGAGGACTTCATGGGACAGCACCAAGTCGAATGACGCGGATGGGAAGGGAAGGCTCTCCGCCGCGGCGCGGACGACGCTCTTCAGCCGGCGCCCGGCCTCTGCGGCGCGCCCGGCATCGTATTCGACGCCAAAGGCTCGCTCCGGGCTCCCTGCCAAGCGCTCCAGGTATAGGCCGATCCCACAACCGATATCCAGGACCCATTCATCATGCCTGGCCTGAGCAGCCTCGAGCATCAACTGCAGTCGCCTGGCCTGACCGGCGCGCCAGATGCTGGAGGTTTCGCCAAGCCGGGCGGCCTTTGCAGAATCGTCTTCAAACGCGGAAGTGTTCACGAGACTACCGGCGACCGTTCTGGAGCCTGCGCGGACTTGCTGGGAGTCTTGGGCGCGAGGCGAGGACGCCGATCTTCGGGGTTGTCCAGAGCGAAGCCAATCGACTGACTCCTGTCTATCGCCAGCAAGCGTGTTTTGAGCATCTTGGGTGTGGGCCGGCTGATACAATTCTTTTGTCCGCTGGAGGCCACAAGTGTATCACCATTGTGACGTTGAAATGAGGTGTTCCGAGAGCGGTCGTCCCTCGCCGTCTGGCCTTTTCGGACGGTCTAGCCTCGGCGGGCCTCGAGGGCGGGCATGGAGGCTGAAATAGAGGGCGAGGAATCGGGACCCAAGGGAATCGGCTTCTGGCGAGCCTGGATCCTCGCCACCAGGCCCAAGACGCTCACGGCTGCCATTACGCCGGTGATGGTGGGAAGCGGGGTTGCGATCGCGGCGGACGGTTTTCGACTTGGTGCTGCGTTGGCAGCCCTTTTCGGGGCGGTGATGATTCAGGTCGGTACGAACCTAGCCAATGACGTCTTCGACTTTGAAAGGGGCGTGGATTCGGCCTTTCGATTAGGTCCGACTCGAGTAACCCAGGCGGGCTTGTTGCAGCCTGGTCAAGTCAGGCGTGGATTGGCGCTGGCCTATGGTTTGGCCGGGCTCGCCGGCGTCTATCTTACATGGCTCGCCGGCTGGCCAGTGGTCGTCATTGGACTTGTTTCCCTGCTGGCGGGTTTAGCCTACAGCACAGGGCCCTTGCCTCTCTCATCTGCGGGGCTCGGCGATCTATTCGTCATGGTGTTCTTTGGTTTCGTGGCTGTGCCCGCCACAGTCTATGTCCAGGTAGGAAGCGTGCCCCAAGCAGCCTGGCCCGCTGCGCTGTCCATAGGATCCTTGGCGACGGTGGTTTTGGGGGTCAACAACCTGCGCGACGTGGAGACAGATCGGCGGGCTGGCCGCCGGAGTTTGCCCGTGGTGCTCGGGCGCCAAGCTGGGGTCATCGAACTTGTAGTCCTGTTGGGGCTGGCCTTCTTTGCTCCATTGCAAATGGTTTGGGTGGGTCTGGCCTCTCCCTGGGCGTTGCTGACGTACCTGAGCCTGCCGCGTGCCCTCCGGCTTGCGCGGACAGTCGCCGTCAGCGAGGATGGTCCGACCCTTAACCGAGCGCTGGCTGATTCGGCGAAGCTACTGCTCCTCTGCGGCCTGCTGCTGGCACTAGGCATCATTCTCGGCACCTCAGTTGAGTAGCTTCAAACCAATGAGCAGCCCAGCAATAGGCGTCAGCGGTCCCCGAAGGATCGGCTCAGGCCACCCCGTGTGCCGTGGCTTCAGCGGCCTTTTTGCCCCCAGTGAATGGCCACCGTACCGAACATCCGGCGGACGAATCCGATGCCGGTGAAACCTGCACCTGCCAAACGCGCTGCCAGTGCCTCGGCGCTGAAGAAGTCCTCGGTTGAGATAGGTAGGTAGCGATAGGCCTCAACATCCCCGGCCAGCCATCTTCCTAAAGTGGGAATGATTAGGTGCAAATGCAGGTCAAGAAAGGGCCTTAGCGCACTTCTCTTTGGAGGCGTGGTCTCAAGGCACACGATCCTGCCACCGGGACCATTCGCCCTTGGGCTGCGTAGAACGCGATACTGCTCCGCTAGGGACAGGTCGACGTCAGCAACGTTTCGCAGGAGGAATCCCGAGACGACGCCATCGAAGGTCCCGTCGGCAAAAGGGAGGTGCAGCGCGTCAGCCAAGACCCAGGCGACCCTCGTGCCTAGGCCGCGCTGCCGGCCGACGGCCAGCATTTCATGAGAGAAATCGGCGCCTATGACCTGAACGTTGGTGCTCTGAGCGAGGATACCCTCCGCTAGGGCAGCCGTACCGGTGCCCAGATCAAGCAGGCGCGCTGGCCCGGTAACTTCGAGGCGGCGGATAGCTTCCTTGCGCCAGCGGCGATCCAGACCCAGGGTCATGAGCGAGTTGAGCAGATCATAACGGCCGGCAATGCGGCCAAACATCCTTCGTACGTACCGGGAGCGATCAACTCCCCTCAGGTGGCTCATCCGCTAACCAACGAATTGCCAGCGGCATAGACGCTGTTGGAGCCAGTCGACGCTGAAATACAGGCCCAGGCCGAGCAGGCTCATGGCCAGGACCCCAGCGTACATATTGGGGTAGTTCAGGAGGGTGCTGCCGTTGAGGTAGATGTAGTATCCGAGGCCGCGTTGGGTGGCAAACAGCTCGGCAACGTAGAGCACGGCTACCGCCGTCCCGACCGACTGCCGCAGAGCGGTCAGAATGGCCGGGAAGCTGGCTGGCAGATAGACGAACCGAAATAGAGCCCGCCGTCCCGCCCCCAGGCTTCGGACGGAGTGGAGGAGCTCCGGTCGCAGGCCAGCGGCCTGGTCGCGAACCAGGACCAGAATCTGAAAGAAGAGAATAAGGAAAATGATGAAGATCTTGGGCAGATCGCCGATGCCGAGGAACAGGAGCACGACCGGCACGAGCACAACCTTTGGGATTGGGTAAAGCAGGTACACCAGGGGGGACAGGGCGCGGTTGAGCCGGTCCGACTGGCCCAGGACAAGTCCGGCAGGCACGGCCAGAGCAATCGAGAGGGACATCGAGGCCACGACACGCCACAGGCTGGCTATGAAGTGGCTCCCCAGGTCTTGGCCGATTTCTGCGATGAACGTCCGCAGAACGACCACTGGGCCAGGAAGAATTGGGCGGTTGACAGCCAGGGATGCCAGCTGCCACATGATCCCGATCGCCAGCACCGCCCAGAGCAGCTGGCCACGCTTCACGGGACTGCCTCGAGCGCGCGGCGCAGACGTGTGACCGTCCCGGTGTAGGAGGTAGTGTTTCGGTACTCTCCTCGTCCGGCTTCCGGGTTGTCGAGGGCAAGTGCCTTACGATTCGGTATGCTTCCCAGCAGCAGCACCTTCTGACCAAGCAGCGCGGCCTCTTCGATGGCGTGAGTGACGACAACCGTCGTGAGCCCACGCTCGGCGCGCAACTGCAGGGTCAAGTCCTGAAGGGACTCGCGGGTGGGCGCATCGAGTGATCCAAAGGGTTCATCCATAAGGAGCAGGTCAGGATTCAGTGCCAGCGTGCGGGCGATGGCAGTCCGCTGGCGCTGGCCTCCGGATATCTGGCTCGGATAATGATTGGAGACCGCTGCAAGGCCGAGGCGTTCAAGCCATCGATCGACCCTCTCGTTGGCATCCTCGATCACTTCGTCACTCGGCGCGTGCGTGCCATCTGGGCCGTAGAAGCCGCGCACCTGGAGCCCAAGCGCGGCGTTTTCTCGCACCGTCGCCCACGGTAGCAGACCATAAGTCTGGAGGATTAGGCCGGTGCGTGGTCGGGGGCGCTCGAGCTGTTCGCCCGCCACCAAGACCGCGCCGGAGGTAGGCAGACGCAATCCAGCCAGCAGATACAGCAGAGTCGTCTTGCCGCAGCCAGACGGACCAAGGACAGCCCATGCTTCTCCAGGTTGGACGTGCCAGTCAAACCCCTTGAAGATTTCCGGGCCGTTTGGGTAGGCAAACGTAACTCTCTGAAAGGTAATCACCACCAAGATTATATGCCACGAGGTGCATCTCTGATCCAGGTCTCAAGGCCGGGCAGCACCTAGAGGCGTAGATTCCGTGCTGGGCCGCCAGTGAGGAGCGGTGCTTCCCACCAGTCCAGCTTGACATTTGGGCTCTTCCCTGCAGGCTTTCACGCTACGGCAGGAAGGAGGCATCGACAGATTCGGAATAAGGAACCTGGTCTGTGATCAGCCCCTTGCCGCGCACCCAGGCAAGCGAATCCTCATATAGACTTTGGCTTGGAACGGAGGCGGCGGGGAAGTCAGGGACAGTGTATGCCCCGATGAGCGGGGCCGGAACCAGATTCCGCTCGGTCAATACCTCACTCCAGCGCTCCTTGTCCGCGTTGATGTCGCCAACAGCCTGCTCCACGGCGGCCAGGAAGGCCCGTACGGCCTCGCCGTTCTGCTCGACAAAACGAGCCGAAAAAGAGATCACGCTATGGCTGAACTGCAGATGGCGCGTATCGTCCAGGATGACCCGGGCGCCGCCCTGAATGGCGAGAGAGGCGAGCGGGTCAGGGAGGTTTGCGGCCGGCAGCTCGCCGGACTGCAACAGCGCCAGCCGATCCGGAATCCTGGGGACGGCTACGGTCCTGATTTCA
Source organism: uncultured Anaerolineaceae bacterium (assembly GCA_964348265.1). GTDB lineage: Bacteria > Chloroflexota > Anaerolineae > Anaerolineales > E44-bin32 > JBFJVD01. Next base: position 13,790 of record CAYGCA010000069.1, read on the forward strand.
CCGGGTGAGAACCCCTCGGCTTGTAGCATGCGTTCGGTGGTGTACTCAATGATCGTTCCCTCCGAAATCCCGATTTCGACTCCCTTGAGATCGTCAACGCTTAGGACCCCGCTCGTCTCGGCCGCAAGGATCCGGAACTGTGGATAGGCGGCGGTCGGCACGCGCGCAAAGCGGACAACCACGATCTGGGCCTCATTCTCGTTGTAGAACATTGTGGAGATCATCTCGTTGATCATGGCGTCGATTTGGCCGGCCTGCATCAACTGGTCGCGTTCAGCCGCCGATGAAACAGGGATGAATTCAACCGAAATCCCCTCTTCTTCGAAATACCCCTGCTCATCCGCGACGTACATGGGAAGGGCATCCAAGATAGGGAGCACCCCAATCCTGATTGTCACGGGCTCCACCCTCCCTCCCGTGCACGCCGTCAGCAGAACGGTACCTGCCAGCGCCAGGAAGAGCGTAAGCTTCTTTAGACGACGCATATCTCCGTCTCCTCCTCTGGTTAGCTCACAGCACTAAAGCTGCGACGGTAGCGGCAAAAAGGGTCAGGCTGATGATTCCATTGATATTGAAGAAAGCCAAATCCAGTCTGGAAAGGTCGTGCGGGAAGATGATGGCGTGCTCATAGGCCAACAGGAAGCCGACCAGGACGGTTCCCGCCCAATAGGGCCAACTCAAACCCATCAGGAGGCCGAGCAACAGGAGAAGCACGGTTGTTAGGGCGTGACTGGCCGCAGAAAGGCGCAGCGCCAGGCCCACCCCGTAGCGAGCCGGGATGGCGTGCAGCCCCTCGCGTTGGTCGAATTCCACATCCAGGCAGGCGTACATCAGGTCGAAGCCCCCAATCCACAGGGTGACGATGGCCAGCAGGAACCAAGCCGGCAGATCGGTGGACGAGAATAGGCTCCCGCGTATGGCGGCCCAAGCGCCCATCGGCGCCAACCCATCGGTGAAGCCCAAGATGAAATGGGACAGGATGGTAAAACGCTTGGTAAATGGGTAGCCGATCAGAAAAACCAGGGCGCCAGGAAGCAGGCGGAAGGGAAGGGGACCCAGGGCGAACGCGGCGAGGGCCAAGATCCCGGTGGAAAGGATTGCACCTATCCATACTGTGCTGGGTGCGACTGTTCCGGTGATCAGGGGGCGATGCGCCGTGCGCGGATTGCGGGCATCGATCCGGCGATCTGCCAGTCGGTTGCTGCTCATCGCCAACGTACGTGCCGCAGCCATGGCAATCGTGATCCAGATGAACTGGGGCCAGGAGGGCCAACCGTCGGCAGCAAGCAACATCCCCAGGTAGGCAAAGGGAAGGGCGAAGACCGTATGCTCGAACTTTATGAGTTCGAGGAAGTCGCGCGTTAGCTTGAGGATTTGCACTTGGTTGTTTCCCCGCACTGTCGACGAGAGAGCCCGCCAGTCCGAACAGCGCGGCAATTGTAACATATTTCACAGGGCGTCACATCCCAGGGGCCCGGCCCCCAAAGGGTTCGAAGGGGCCTCAAAGCGGCCTCATTCCTGGGACAGATGAACGGATGGGTTCCGTGATACACTCCTGCGCATGCGAAGTCCGCTTTCCCCCCAGACCCACGCCGCCCAGGCGGCCCGAATCACTTGGACCCTGTTTGCGGCTGGAAGTCTGGGCTCCGCCGGACTCATTGCGACCACCACGGTGCTCTCAATCGCAGGCGCTGAACTCAGCGGTAACCCCCTATGGGCAGGGGTACCTGCCACGCTCCATCTCCTCGGAAAGGCAGGCGCGGCCTATTCTTGGGGCTACATCCTGGACCGTTTCGGTCGCCGCGCCGGGCTGCAAACCGCTCTCGTCGTGGGCCTCGGCGGAGCGGTCTTCGCCGCCTACTCGATTGTGGCGCGTTCTTTTGCGGTTTTCCTTGGCGGTCTGGTGCTGATGGGGGTCGCGCGTGCCGTGCTTGAACTAAGTCGTTTTTTTGCGGCCGAGGTGCACGCACCCGATGCAAGGGGGAAAGCGGTCTCAAGAGTGGTGATTGGAGGGACCGTGGGTGCGGTTTTTGGACCGCTTCTGGTCGGGCCGACGGGCAGCTGGGCACAGGCCGTCGGCCTGGAGGAGCTATCTGGACCCTATCTGGCGGCCATCGTGCTTTTTGCTCTGGCGGCGGTTGTGGTCGCGCTCGGGCTGAGACCCGATCCGCGCGATCTTGGCCGGGAGGTGGCCGCACTCTTCCCCGAAGGGGACTTGAGGATGGGGCGCGAGCGAGCCTTATCCCAGATCCTGCTTCAACGGACTGTGATCGTGGCCATTCTGGCAATGGTGTTCGCCCAGGTGGTGATGGTCATGCTGATGGTCATCACCTCACTGCACATGCGCGATCATCAGCATGCTCTCTCTGGTATCTCCATTGTGGTGTCCGCCCACACGCTCGGGATGTTCGCCTTCTCACTGCTCACGGGATGGCTGGTCGACACCTGGGGCCGCGGGCCGGTCATCCTGACCGGAAGGAGTTGCAATGAGATACCGTGAACGCTGGAGCCGGATTCTGGAGATGGTTCGCAAGGAGTTCCGACAGGTCCTCCGTGATCCGCGGATGGTACGGATTCTCTTCATCCCGCCG
>CAYGCA010000070.1:0-341 GCA_964348265.1 uncultured Anaerolineaceae bacterium
GCAGGGGCCTTTTAAGCCCAAGGTTGCAGGTTCGAGTCCTGCACGGCGCACACTTTGCTCTCCAAAGTGGGATCCTGTTGAAGACATCCACCGGATTGTGAAGAAACTCACGCTGACCGCGTAGGGCGCGACCGGGGGATCACTTTCTGAAGCGACCCAGGCTGAATCTAGAGCAGGGAGAATAGACTGATGGAGGAACTGATCCAGTTGGTCACACAGAAGACCGGCGTTTCGGATGAAATAGCCGAAAAAGCCGTGGAGGTCGTTCTCAACTACGTAAGGGACAGACTGCCCGACCCAATTGCCGGCCAGATTGATGACCTGCTGGGAGGCAAATCCTC
>CAYGCA010000070.1:351-10982 GCA_964348265.1 uncultured Anaerolineaceae bacterium
GCGCCGCCCACGATGCCCTCGTCCGCATGACCGGGCAGACCTTCGCTGCCGACATCACGAAGGGGCTGGGAGGCCTGTTGGGATCAGATTAGGCCTTCGACGGGATTCCTGTCATGCGCTGTCGCGACGCCTGACTCCCTAGCCAACCGTTTTACCGCCAGCTTCCCAGCGCGGCGATCCATGGGCCTCGATTTTGACCCAGGATTGGCAGCAGCTGGGCGCCCTAGGGTGCACTCTTGCGTCCCTTCGACCTGACCACCTCGAACCCCAAAAACATTTCCCTCCCCAAGCAGATCTGGCTTGATCCGAGCCCGACTGGCGGCTGCGGGGCGGAGGGTGAGTGGCGCTCTGAGCACTCCCTATGCGAGCCGCGCCACCTGTCTCCTTATCCCTGATCTGGCGAAATGTACCAGGAAGACTACGTCCTCAGAATGATACGGATGTTCACCCAGGCGCTCGCCAGGATCCTAGGCCTCGTAGATCACCAGAACTATTCCCAGGCGCAGGCAGCCATTCACGAGGTCTACCGGGATCTATTCGGCCTAAATTCATCTTCGATTCTCTATCTACCTGAGGCGGAACTTGTCGAAATGCTGACTTTCGCTGGAGAGGTCGACACCGAAAGACTACGAGTTCTCGCCGAACTCCTCATTCTTGAAGGCAAGATCAACCTCGCAAAGGGTGATATAGGCGAGGGCAATAGGCGTCACCTGAAGGCACTCAACGTGCTGCTGGAGATTGCAGCGGTTCACCGCGAAGCTGTATCGCCCAGCATCGCCACCGCCATTGAGAACCTCGTCGAAGATCTCCGAGAGGCCGGCCTTCCGCCCGAAACCCAGGCAGGATTGTTCTTCTTCTACGAAGATAGTGGCCAATTTGCCCGGGCCAGAGATGAGATACTCGATTACATCCAGAAGAGCAAAACGCCGGACGAGATTCTCAGGCACTGCGTTGCTTTCTACCGTCGGCTTCTCAGCAAGTCCGATGAGGAATTGTCGGCGGGTGGCCTGCCCAGGTCCGAAGTTGAGCTGGGCTTGAAGCGACTCCTTCTGCGCCTGGAGAAGGAGGAATGAGCCGCATTATGAGCCAGGGATTACAGCCAACCAAGATAGTGACCACCGAGGCCAGAATTGGCAGGCAAACCGGTCAGCCATCAACCAGAAGGCAACAATCCCGCTCGCCTTGAGCTCAATGGTAGAGTCCGTACTCAGAGGAGAATCACGCGCCGGCCACCCTTTTCACTTACCCTCCCACCTGTCTCGGGCGCGCGAGCTTCCAAAGAGGGCCACGCCACTATCAACCCAGAGGTCGTTTGCCTGGCGGGCCGCTACACTCCCAAGGCTACCAATGTGATCATCCTCAGGAATAATCAAACGGAAACACCGGCATCCTCTCCCTCGCACTTCCTGAGGATGGTAATCGCACCCAGTGCCATTTCAGCCACTTGGCCGAGGTCAGGTGATCGGTGAGCTTCCAGTTCGCCCACGGCTTTAGGCCCAGCGTTCTCCCTGTGAACCAGCCGGGAAGTGCAGGTCCTGGAAGGCGGTTCCGATGAAGGGCTTTTCCTGAAAAGCGCACCCTCAGAATGACGCAAAGACGGCAGAAGAATCGCAGCAACAGTATCAAACTCTCTCTGAACAAAGACGCGTGGGAGAAAGTTGGACGCGCGGCTGCTTTTTTGCTTGCGCTCGGCATCACCGTGGGCGTTATCCTGAGCCGAAATCAAATCGAGAGTTTCGCAATCTACGGCTACCCAGCCAGTTTCCTGGTGAATCTCTTGAGCAACGCGACAGTGTTTGTACCAGTTCCCACCGGCTTGGCGGTTGTGCTGGTTACTGCAGCCAAGCTTAATCCGTTCGGGGTTGGGATCGCCGCCGGCCTTGGCTCAGCAATGGGAGAGACAACCGGATACCTGGCCGGCATCAGCGGACAAGGAATCTTCGATCGGCGACCGATATACAAGCGAGTTCAAGAGCTAATGGAAAGATCCGGAACGCTGATCGTGTTCATTACGGCGTTTGTGCCAAATCCGGCCTTCGATGCAGTGGGGATCATGGCCGGTGCCATGGGCATGCCTGCCTGGCGTTTTTTCATCGCCTGCTTCTTTGGCAAGACCCTGCGGTTCGTATTGATCGCCCTACTTGTAAGCCTATATGCCTAGCCCGAGTCAGGGCAAACTCAAACAGGATCGATTAGGTAGCCTCTTGGAAGAAAAGGGGGGCTGAGGCAGAACGGAAAAGAGGGTGTTCATGATCGAAAAGGTTCCGCACAGCAATCAGGCAAGCGTGAAAGCCAACGGGCTAGAAATCACCTTCGATACCTTCGGCGATGCTGACTCTGCACCCATGCTCCTCATATCAGGTCTGGGCGGACAGATGATCTCCTGGGATGATCCCCTTTGTCGCCTTCTAGCCTCCCGAGGCTACCGCGTGATCCGTTTTGACAACCGCGACGCCGGTTTGTCCACCAAGCTCGAGGGGGCCGAGGTGCCAGACCCCCTGGTGCTGTTCGAGACACTCAGCCAAAAGAAGCGGATTCGGGCTCCCTACACCTTGGATGATATGGCGCAGGATGCCTTTGGGTTGCTCGATGCGTTGGGAATTGTCGCCGCTCACGTGCTAGGGATGTCACTCGGGGGGATGATCGCTCAAACGATGGCGATCCGGAAACCCGAACGTGTCCGCACGCTCATCTCCATTATGTCGACTACCAGCGATCCGAACCTTCCACCCCCTAGGCCGGAAGCGCTGAAGATGCTGCTCGCTCCCGCACCACGCTCACGAGAGGCCTATCTCGAGCACGCCGTCGAATGGCGAAAGGTGCTGAGTGGGCCTGGATTCAGCGACGATGAGGAGCGCATTCGGACCCGTGCTGCCCGTATGTTTGATCGAGGCCTCCACCCAGAGGGAAAGGCCCGACAGATGGCAGCGGTCTTGGCCTCCGGCAGTCGCAAAGAGGCCCTCAGGGCGGTTTCACTGCCAACGTTAGTCATTCACGGCGATGCAGATCCCCTGGTGCCTGTCGAATGCGGCATCGACACTGCCGATGCGATTGAGGGCGCCAAGTTAATGATCGTGCGCGGTTTAGGACACGCGCTGCCTCCCGCCGTCTGGCCGCAGTTGGTGGAGGCCATCGCAAATCACGCCAGGTAGGCCCTCGCGGGGCTCGCCCTATCATGATCTCGGAGCAGCATAGCGACTAGAATCAGCCCAGGATGGGATGGGTGATCGGCAGAGTGTGTGATAGCATGCTTGGGTGGCCTTATGACAGCCAGAGGATATCCCCCCGGTGAGGGAAAACGAAAAGTCGCCAGTCATTGCCTCAAGGGAAGAAGAGACTGGCAGGTTTCCCCCATTACTCCCCATCCGAGTTGGTCTGCCCCCAGGTACAAAAGACCCTCGAGACAGGACCATTCTAAGGAAAGGAAGACCCATGCCTCGTGTAGTCCACTTTGAAATAGCCGCCGATGACCCTGAACAGTCCGCCAGGTTCTACCGGCGCGTTTTCGGCTGGGAGACGGCCAAGTGGGAAGGGCCGGTAGACTACTGGCTGGTGAAAACGGGTGAGGAGAGTGAGCCTGGTATTGATGGAGGGATTTCCCAGCGATCTCCGGGCTTCGAAAGCACCTATATCACCGTCGACGTCGCCTCTGTGGATGAGGCAACCGACAAGGTCATGCTGGCTGGAGGACAGATCGTTCGAGAGAAGCATCCTGTCCCAGGCGTTGGCTACCTGGCCTACTGCAAGGACACCGAAGGAAACATCTTCGGCGTCATGCAGGCTGACCCCTCAGCAGGAGTCTAGGGGTCTCATGGAGCATGCCGGCAGGCAGCGCGATCTTGTCCACTTTTGCCGGCCTTAAGGGAATCCTCCAAAACGGGCAATGGAAGCTCTCAAACCAGGCGATGGATCGAGCAGGCAGGCACGCCTGGCACTTTGCACCTCACCTAGAGCCTGATCCCTCGCCAGACGAGTGAGCGCAGGCGCCCCGGAGAGCGTGTCAGGACAGCTACGCGCGCCGGCTGGTAACCCGTTGACCATGCGATCTACCCCCTGAAATGCGCCCAACATTGATCAACATCCCCTGACAACCGACACGCCATCCGGCCGATCCCTGGAGAACATGCGCAAGGACCTAGTAAAATGCTGGAGGTCTAAGTAGGTGGAGTGCTACACACCTCTGAGCAGAAAGGACTGTCGATGTCTCGTCCAGCCTGGATCGATGTGGTACCCGAAGAGCAGGCCGAAGGCTATCTGGCTGATCTCTACGACCGGTGGAAAGATCGCAGACATGGTGTGGTCGACAACATCCTCAGGGTCCACAGCCTGCATCCCCGATCGCTTGAGACCCATGCCGAACTCTACTCGGACGCGATGCACGGTCCGAGCGACCTCAGCCTGGCTGAGCGCGAGATGATCGCTGTGGTGGTCTCAAGCGCCAATCGCTGCCACTACTGAATAACTCACCACTCGGCCGGTCTGGCCCGACTGACTCGCCGCACCCATCCGAGCGATTTCGCCGCGCAATTGCAGGCTGGTTATCGACAGGCCGGTCTCACCCGCCGCGAACGCGCGCTGCTCGACTACGTCCACAAACTGACAGTTGCGCCCTGGGACATGGCCGAAGAGGACTTAGTCCCGATGCGAGAAGCGGGACTGAGTGATGAGGAAATCCTGGATGCCAACATAACGGCCAGCTACTTCGCCTACGCCAACCGCTTGGCGCAGGGGTTGGGCGTTGAACTCGAAGCGTACCGATAGTCTGAATGAAGTCCATCTGACTACACGCGGATCAAGGAGACTGAAATGCGAAGGCTGCTTCTCCCTAGCCTCATGTGCCTGGTTCTCATCCTCGCGGGGGCATGCACAACTTCCCCCGTCCCGCCGAGGGAGACAAGACGCCCACCCGAATCTCCCGCCTCAACACCAGTGCTGATCAAGCCGGAAACGCCCGATCAAAATGAACCGGTTCTGATAACAGGCCGCATACCCTTCACCTCACCCTTCTTCCTGGATACAACGGCTGAACCGTTTGTACTGTTGGAAGACGAAGCCGGGTTTGTCCTCCGCGATCTTGAGTTCGAATTCCCGCTCAACGGACAGACGATTGGCCCAGTTCAGTTCCTTGACGACTCAACGCTGAGCTTCAGCCTCTCCCTGCCGGCTGTCCCTCAGGGCACATTGGTCGATCTGGACAATGACGGCGCGGAGGATACCGGCGTCATGGTCTTCGCCGTCGCCTACTGGTCGAACACCTGGGGTGGCCCCTTCTTGGAACCCAGAGATGGGCAGGGCTGGTCGAACGCCTACACCTCGGCCTTGATCGACCCGAACCGTGAGGATGAGATCGTGGGGGGAACCCTGGTCGTTTGGTCACCGGACGACAGTCAAGGTTTTCCAACCGGTTTCGGTGATGACAACCTGCTCTTCACTGAGGACGATCCCATAGCGACCATCCCTGCAGGCTACAGTCTTGTGAATCTGGACCAGGAGCCATTCCGGATCTACAAGGAGGTGGCGCCCGAGCTCACGCTGGTCGAGGGCGCGGGCGCGGTCAGCGACTTTTCCAACCTCAGTTACGGTGAGGCATTTCTGGCAATGTTCGACAAAGCCTCCCGGGAGTATCCCTTCACCAGTGAGAAGGGGATCGACTGGTCAGCGCTGCGACAGCAGTTTGTCCCGCGCGCCCAATCCGCACGCAACGACGACGACTTCTATCGAGTGGTGCGCGATTTCACCTACGCCATTCCGGATGCCCACGTTGGCGTGTCCTTCAACGCGCAGGTGTTTTTCGAGGAACACGGCGGAAGCTTTGGCATGCTGTTGGCCGAGATGAACGACGGCCGAGTGATCGTCAACAACGTGTTGCCCGCTTATCCCGCCGGGCGGGTGGGCATACAGGTCGGAGCCGAGATCTTGGAATGGGATGGGGTTCCTGTCGGACAGGCCCTGGACGCGGTGCAGCCCTATTTGGGCCCCTACTCCACCGATCATCACCGCCGCATCGGTCAGCTCATTTCCTTGACACGCTATCCACCGAACGAGTCAATTAGTGTCAGGTTCCGCAATCCCGGACAGGCTCCTCGGGAGGAGATCCTGATGGCGGAAATCGAGTACGATTCGCTCTTGTTGGCATTGCCCGGCGGCCAGGAGGACGAGTTGGCCCTGCCGGTGCAAGGGGAATTGTTGGATGAAATCGGCCTGGGCTATATCAAGATCTCTTCTTTCCGGGGAGACAGCAATCTGCTTGCTCGCCTCTGGGAGGCGTACTTGAAGGCGTTGATTGAGTCTGAGGTGCCGGGACTGATCATCGATCTGAGGGAGAACGGAGGCGGCTTCGGCGGCTTGGCAAACGATTTCGCCGGTTTCTTCTTCGATGAGGAGGCTGTTCTCTTTCAGCGCTCGTACTTCAATGAACTGACGGACCGGTTCGAGGTTCGAGGCATCCCGGTGAAGATTACGCCCGCGCCTCTGCTCTATGAAGGCCCGATCGCCGTGCTCGTAAGCCCCGACTGTGTAAGCGCCTGTGAAGGCTTCGCCCACGCGCTCACCGTGGGAGGGCGGTCCCTTGTCGTTGGTCACGCCCCGACCTCTGGCGCCTTCGGAGAAGTCGGACGCGGACAATATGAACTGCCGGGAGATCTATCGATGCAGTTTCCAACGGGTCGGCCGGAAACCCCCAGCGGCGAACTCCTGCTCGAGGGTGTTGGGGTCATCCCCGACATCTTGGTACCCGTGACCGAAGACAGTGCGTTAGGACGGGTCGACGCGGTTCTCGAGGCGGCGATTGCTGCCCTGCTTGAGCAGATCGGCCCCTAGAGACTGGATGCATCTCATCAGAACATCCCAGAGGAAATCCTCGGATCATCGAACGCCGCCTCAAGCCGGACAGAGCGGAGCATCAGCTGAACGGCGCTCAGCGGCTATCGTGATCGGAGGCGGCATGGCCGGCCTCTTGGCCGCCCGCGTACTTACAGACCACTTCGACCGGGTGACGATACTGGAAAGGGACTGGTTTCCCGCCGAACCAGGAGCGCGGAGCGGTACGCCCCAGGCCCACCACCTTCACCTTTTGCTGGCGGGCGGGTATCGGATCCTGGAGCGCCTTTTCCCGGGCCTGGACGGTGAACTCGAATCGGCGCAGGCTCCTTCTTTTGACCCAGGACAGGACGCGCTCTACCGCTTCCCAAATGGCTGGGCCAGACGCAGCCCGACGGGTCTCACGACACGTCTCTCCAGCCGGGCCTTGCTTGAGGGGTGCCTCCTCCAGCGGCTGCTCGCAAACCCTAAGGTGCACCTTCGAGAAGGCTGTCGTGTAGCCGGCCTGACGAGCGACGCTGACCGAGGCCGGGTGACAGGAGTTCGGATCGATCCAAGAAGCCATGTTCCCCCTGATTGTGACGGCGCGCTGCAGGCCGATCTTGTGGTGGACGCCAGTGGACGTGGTTCCCGCGCACCGGAATGGCTCCAGGCACTAGGCTATGAGCCACCCAAGGAGACCCGCGTCAACTCCTTCCTCGGCTACGCCACGCGCCGCTACAGGCTTCACTCGAGTATCCGACCGGATTGGAAGATGCTGGTTGTGTTTCCCTCACCTCCCGAAGGTCGACGAGGTGCGGTGCTGTCCAGAGAGGAAGGGGGCACTTGGATCGTAACACTCGGGGGAATCGGGGGCGACTATCCTCCCACAGACGAGGAGGGCTTCCTGGACTTCGCCCGGAGCCTGGAGACCCGACGGCTCTACTCGGCGATCAAGCAGGCACAGCCACTTGGGCCGATCCGTGGCTACCGTCGCACGGAGAATCGACTGCGACACTTCGAGCGGCTGAGCCGCTGGCCAGAAGGATTCAGCCTGGTGGGGGATGCGGTCTGTGCGTTCAATCCGGTGTATGGTCAGGGGATGAGCGTAAGCGCCCTGGATGCCCTGGAGTTGGACGAGACTTTGCGGGACCAACGCAGGAGACATCCTGACGGGGAGTTGGCTGGCTTTGCGCGCCGCTTCCAGAAGCGACTGGCCAAATTGATCCGCCCGCCCTGGTTGTTGGCAACCAACGAGGATCTGCGCTACCCCAAGACGACGGGGCGCCAGCCTCCCTGGACGGTCCGGCTGATTCTGCTCTACGTTGACAAGGTGATTGAGGCAATTCCTGAGAGCCAGGAGGCTGGAAGATCTTTCTTGTCCGTGATTCACCTTGCCAGCCCACCAGCGACCCTCTTCCGCCCAAGCCTTGCTGGCTATCTAATGGCGCGAGCGTTCCTTCCCGCCAGCCGAAGTGAGGCATGGGGAGCAGGAAGGATGCCCCCCTGGCATTCAGATTAGCGCACGGCAGAACGACCTGCTCTAGAGCTTCAGCCAGACTGTTTTGAGCTGGGTGTAGAGGTCCAGACCCTCCTTACCAAACTCGCGCCCGAAGCCGCTTTCCTTGTAGCCGCCGAACGGGGCAGCTGCATCAAAGAGGCCGTAGTTGTTGATCCAGACAGTTCCCGCGCGAACTTGCTGGGCGAAGCGGTGAGCCTTCCCGACGTCCTGCGTCCAGACGCCGGCCGCCAGGCCGTAGCGTGTTGAGTTGGCCCGCTGGATCAGCTCATCCCAATCCTCAAACGAAGTCGCCGCCACAACCGGCCCGAAGATTTCCTCATTTATCAGATCAAGGGAGTCGTCGTGGTGGGTGAAAATCGTCGGTTTGAGGAAGTAGCCGCTCGCCAGCGTGCCTCCGAGCCGCTCACCGCCCGTGACGATCTCGGCGCCAGCCCCCTTGCCGCCCTCGATGTAGCCCATGACGGTCCGGAGCTGCTTCTCAGATACGATGGGACCCAGATGGACTTTCTCGGCGAATCCGTGATCGACTCGCAGACGCTGGGCCTGCTCCGCGAGCCCCTCCAGCACCTTATCGAAGATCGGTTCCTCGATAAAGAGCCGCGCCCCCGCCACGCATTCCTGTCCGGCGGAGCTGAAGGCGGCCCAGGTGGCGCCCTTCACCGCACCCTCGAGATTAGCGTCCGCGAACACAACGTTGGGCGACTTGCCACCCAACTCGAGGCTGATCCGCTTCAGGTTGCTCCTGGCAGCGGCTTCCATGATCAGGCGTCCAACGGCTGTAGACCCGGTGAAGGCCACCTTGTCCACGCCCATGTGGGCAGTAATGGCAGATCCCGTGGGATCCCCAGGTCCGGTGAGGATGTTGACTACACCCGGGGGGAAGCCGGCCTCAAGCATCAGTTCTCCCAGCCGAAGCGCGCTGAGCGGCGTCTCCTCAGCCGGCTTGAGTATGACGGTGTTGCCACACGCCAGCGCCGGCGCCAGCTTCCAGGCCGCCATCAGCAGCGGAAAGTTCCAGGGGGTGATCAGGCCTACCACGCCCATTGGCTCGCGAAGTGTATAGACCATTTCGTTGGGAATTGAAACCGGAATGGTCGCGCCTTCGATCTTGCCCGCCCATCCGGCATAGTAGCGGAAGTGCTTGACCGCTTGGGGAACATCGCCGCGACGCGAGACGCGCAAGGGCTTGCCGTTGTCGAGGGTGTCCAACTCAGCGAGTTCGTCGGCGTGCGCTTCAATCAGATCGGCGACCTCCCAGAGCAGGCGCCCCCGCTCCTCGCCTCTCATCTTTGACCACGACCCAGACTCAAAGGCTTCTCGGGCGACTTCTACAGCGAGGTCGACGTCCGCAGTATCAGCCAGGGCAAGATGGGCAAGCTCTTCGCCCGCCGCTGGATCGTAGGTCGCGAACGTCCTTCCGCTCACCGCTTCCTTCCACTCGCCGTTGATGAGCAGCTTTTTGGGGCTATCCTCCAGGAACTTGATGGTCTGCGATTGCAGACCAAGATCGGAAAGCCGTGGCAGTGCCATCGCGCACCTCGATATGGTTTGGGGGAGGTTCTTCAGGGGATTCTAACTTGCACAAGTTCCTGCGTCTACCTGCCTCTCGACTTACCCCGAAACAGAGCGCCGGCAGGTCACCGGATCAAGGTCAGGCACAGGGATCCTTGGATATCTAGGAGTTCAGTCAGACCTAGGGATCTCAGGGCGCACTTGTGACAGGCCTGGAGCGTGATCAAATCATGCACTGTCCCGGGCCTTCGGGGATCGCAGGCCATGTCAGAAAACCACCGGCCGGGTACCCCCATCCCGGCTGGTAACTCACTGCGCACCCCGCTCGATCCTCCAGGCTTGTATCTCAGGGCAAAGCCCTGCAAGCCTTAAGGTCTCAGAAACCAGCGATGGAGCAGGGCTGGGCCTCACCGTCTATCTGAACCTCGAATGAGCCACTCCCCCGTCTTACGACCGAATAATCTGCTAAGGAATCTTGAACAGCCTCCAGACTATCTAGGGCCAGCCTGTGACCCAACTGGCACGACCGACAACCGCAGCGCCGGTTTCGATCCTTGAGCTGGGCCCGGCGACAAGCCAGCCAGGGAAGAAGGACCTCTTGCTCCTTTTCCGCGGCGTTATCCGCAAACGCCACAATCGACGGCAGGGCTTCATCCGTGAGCGTCGTGAGGTACGGTGCGTCGATCTTTCCTGTTTCAGCCCAGCGAGCGACATTCTGGTCAACGATGAATTGGTCAACCTTGAGAAGATTGAGGGTGGCAGCAAAACCCAGTGTGCCCAGGGCGACGGCCGGGGCGAA
>CAYGCA010000070.1:10992-12382 GCA_964348265.1 uncultured Anaerolineaceae bacterium
CCGCGCTGCGCTTCAACTACCTGTCCACCGGGGCGAACCGCCTCAAATCCTCTCTTAGAAGCAGCCCGAAGAAGACCAGGAAGAGAAGTCCCATCCAGACAATGGCAACATGTGTGTAGATGCGCAAGCGGGTGAACCCGAAGGCGTGCTCATAGAGAAGTAGGCGCAGGAACGCCGATGCCAGCATCACACTGATCATCCCAACCAAGAGCCCGCTAAGACCGTTGAACCAAGCCCGTCTGGATTTGGCCCTACGCTGCGTCCAGTTCGCCAAGGCCATAACCAGCCCCAAAGTCAAGATGGCAGTGGCCACCAATTCGCCAAAGCCGCGGCGCGCGTATTCAGAATAGGTGTAACCGGCCGCGCTGATATTGGCTTCGCCGCCAAACAGGTACCTGAATTGGATGGCGACAAAAGAGACAAAGAGGATATCGACGGCCGCCAAGACAATGGCTGCCTCCGTAAAGCCAAGAAAGGGTACGACCAGGGGTTTCCGATAGCCGATCAAGTTGTGCTCCCCCGGGTCGCGCAGCGCGGCTACAAGAGCGCCCAGAAGAAACACAGCGCTGAGAAGGACAACCAGCGCACTTTCCAGGAACTCAAAGAACCTCTCAAGGTCGAGCCAGTCGAGTGCCCTCTCAACGAGATCACCGAACACCAAATCGGCAGAACTAAGAAGAGCCACAAAGATGATGAGGACTGGAAAAGCCAGCAACCCACCTCGAAGAATGGCCAGAATCCGTCCTTGTCGTTCTCGTCCTTGAAGCAGCCGCTGCTGGCTTGCGCCTAAGATGCCCCACGGTCGAATCCAGGCCTCCAGCGGCACCCACAGCTGAGCCACTGCAAAGTCCAGCCAGCCGAAATCCAGCAGGCGTCCGGTGCGAAAGGTACGTACCCAGAGGGCAAAGAGCGACAGCGTTAGCAGGATGTCCAGGAACACAGTCAGCGGTTCCGTGCGCCAAGCCACAAAGCTCGCCAGAAAGAGAATGGGGACCGCAAGCCAGAGACCCCCCCTGGCAGGCCTCACCCGCTCCAACACCGCCGCCCCTGAAAGCGCAGCGATTCCGATTCCCGCCCAGAGTGGGAAGGAAATCCCAATCGCCTGGCCATGGAAGAGGAACTCCACACACAGTCCCAGCGCCAAACCTAGGCAGGATAATGCCACCGGCGAGCGCGACAGGAAGGAGCTTGCTTTACCAGTGGACCGGTCAGTGCTTTGCTCCTTATCGATTGCCATTCTGATCTCCACAGCAGGCGGGTGGAATGCGGCCCCCCGGGCTTGCCGGAGACGGATACCAGCCTCGGCTGGGCGACGAAGCATCCGCCGCTGACAGCGTCCCGGGAGGCAGCTTCATCATGCTCCCAATAGGGCTGTCAATTACCAGCAGAG
>CAYGCA010000070.1:12392-15856 GCA_964348265.1 uncultured Anaerolineaceae bacterium
CCGGGGAATTACCGCCGTACGAAATCATTGAACGTAATCCTAATCAAGATCCAGGAGGTGGGGCCTCACAGTCAGGTGAATCCTCAGGCACAGTTACCAGCAGAGGCCGATCATATCCCATCAAAGTTCGGAAAGGGCCGTTGAGAGCGCGCCAGGATGCCGCGACGAACGAATGACTATGCGAAGCCAAAGATCTGAGTCAGCGCTGACAGTCAAGGCTGGCATGAGCCCTCCTCCGATACTGCCGGGGGGCGCTCGCAGCTGAAGCATAGGATGCCTAGGCAGGATCGTCTCAGCTTAGACCTCGAGGCGATAGGAATCTTCACGGTCATGGCGAGTGCCTCCCAGACCGCCCCCGAGGCTGACCGCAGCCGCTCTTGGATCAGCTGGTGGCCGCTCCCCGGCGAAGCGGGCAAGAGCAATGGCATGCCCATCACACGCTAGCCAAGCTCCGAACCCGATCCAGCCCCGCCCATATTGAATTCAACTGCGTCCGCGGTTCGACAGGGATGAGTAAACGAAGATGGAGACCCACGCCACCTCACACTGATAAGCCCGCTCGTTTGTTCCTTGATCAATCGGGGGATTCGACTTCCCTGACCAACGCCGTCCTGACTCGCCTGGGACTGACTGCTTGGGAGGATCGCAGGTACTCCAAGAGAAGATACAGCAGAAGAGAGAGCGCCAGCAGAAACTCACCAACCTCTTCGTCACGCATACTTCGCAAGTCCAGCGTGAAGAGCGAACCAATGAAGAATGAGTGCATCATTCTCAGGGGAGGAGGGACCAATCCCATTCGATTCAGTCCTGCCCGCAGCCTGCCGATTCTTCCAAGCAGCGGAAGTATGACCCCAAATACAAAGAGGACGAGGCCTACAGCACTCCCCGTATCAAACGGAAGCCGGTTCTGAAGAACGTTGTGAACGTTGATCTCTTGCTGGTCGCTGTAGCGCATGAAGAACTCAGGGGATTCGATTCCAAGGATTCTCTGGCCCCAACTGATCTCCTCCAGCGCAAAGAAGAACAGCGAAAGTGAAAGTATCACGAAGAACCAGAACCGTCGGTCAATTGATCCACGTCTCCTGGCAGCTGTCATCGCAGCAGCAATCCCGGCAGCGGACAATGCGCAGAAGGTGAGCCAGTTCAAGAGACTGTCTTCGAAAGCCAACTCTGCGTAGTAGGATGGGTTTGCAAACATGACCGTCAGAATAATGATGGCCAACAGGGGTACAAGGAGAATCGACGCTATCCGGACCGATCGATAGAGGATCAATCCTCCAGGTCTTGTCCGATGAAGCACAATCCATGTTTGCAGGCTAATCAGGCAAACCCAGGAGACGAAGGGCGACAAACGGACAAGGTACCCCTTCACCCACTCGTCGGGTGTCCACCAGGCGTTGAGCAGGAAGAAACTCCCGCCGGCCAATACCACGACCAACAGGCTGAGGAGGCCCTCCTCCATGGCGCCGTCTCTCCGCGGTCGGACAAGAAAACCGGTGAGGCGTCGTATCCACTCCCTCTCCGCGCGGGCACTCAGGTAGGTCGCCAAGAACACACCACTGAGAATTAGCGTGCCCGAGAAGAGAATCAGGCGGTTCAGAGAAAAGCCAAAAAACCAGGCATTCTTGGGGTCGGCAGGAATGAGAAGGGTCAGCCAACTCGCAGCCAGACCCTCGATACACGCCAGGAGCAAGAATTGCCGCAATGTCCTTTCGATGTTTGTTGAGTCGACTTTGGGTCTCATGCCCGGGATTACTGCTGCCTTGAAGGTGGTCCTTCGTCGTTGGCTTGAAGCATACCTTCGAAGAGGGCAGACTGGTGCGACGGATGGCCGAGGGCACGCAGGTTGGTCCCCTAGGCCCCGTAATCCTCAACACCCCGTCGGAGCTCAACACGAACGTGCGCTACTAGCAGAGCTCCAGATGGATTATATGCAGGTGACGTTCCACGGTCAATCTACCGGCCCAGGAGTACAACTGAACCTGGTGAAGCGTCAAGTCAGGCCTGGGGCTGCCCTACGGCTTCGGGAGGCCTCACCTCCTTCCTGGTTTCGTTGACAGCCTCCCGGGCAGAAGCCACTATCCGGCCGGGCGGATGGCTCAGCAGGTTAAGGCGCTTGCCTGACCAAGGAGCCGAGGGTTCGGCTAACAGCTGGCTGTCCAAAAGGCTGTTCGAGCCCTGCATGCCCACTATTAACGTTAACTGAGTACGCTTACCTATTGGAGGAGACGAAGCCAGGAGTCTGCTACGAACGGAACTTCGCCCACCGTCTTTTCGATCGCGCTCTGAATGCGTTCTATCAACACCCCCGGGATTATTCCTATCTAAGGCAGCGCGACAGGATTAATGAGATTGGTCAGCTATGGTTTGTTCAGTGAATTCGCTTGACCCATATGCTAGGCTCAACAGATGGGCAACATCATTCCCCTACGAATCCTTACCTGATATCTGACTCCGGAGGAATACCTCAATGCTTGAATCCATGTTTCCACGACAATTAACCAATGATTACAAAGGGCACAGCCCTGCAAAGTGGTTCTTCATTCTCGTGACCCTCCTCACCCTCGCCAGGAGCTTGGTGCATATGTTTGCCCAAGATGGCGGCGCCCAGAGCATTGCCACTATCCCCTTAGATGACTTCACTATTGATGGAGCAGCCTCTGTCATCTTGGTGTTTGGCTTGTGGGGCTTGTCTCAATTACTATTGGGGATTATCTACCTGATCGTCCTTTGGCGTTATCAAGCGTTCATCCCGCTCATGTATCTATTGCTGCTGGCAGAGTATCTGATGCGGATTTTTCTGGGCGCTTGGAAACCAATTGAAACAGTCGGCACGGCCCCCGGCGCAATCGGGGATTACATCCTAGTCCCGTTGGCAGTCGTGATGCTGCTTCTCTCCCTTCGAAAGAACAAATAGGAAGGTGTCAGTCGAAAGAAACACCCACGTGTAGTTCCCTATCTCCACTCGTGTTCTTCCTGACCACATTCCAACTCGGGCGATATTTGATTTTCTGGACGACCTTATCTCGCAAGTTTCTTCCGAAGGCTTAGGCAGCTTTGCGGCGCTGCCTATTTAGCCCTTGCAGCGGCCGCCACCTGAACCCGGAATGACTCAGAATACATAGGGTAAACAGGTTTGCCCTAAGTCTCACCATGAAGAGACCGCAGGCTCGAGTCCTGTTCTGCCCACTCACACGCAGCCCCCAAAGGTGGGGGGTTCGCAATAGCTCCCAAGCCTGGGCTTGGTGTGTCCAAACGTCGGGCCAGGTACACCGCCCTTCCGTGCATCCCCTCACACAAGAAAGCCCGCATGCATCCGACCTATCCGCCCAGGCCCGAAACATGCGCGCTTCAGGTTTACCTTGTTCTGTAATCTCGTTGTGTGCGGCTTGCCCCCGAGGCTGGGCCGGGAGATCAACCTCTGATTCGAGGGTGATCTCCCTTCCCAATAGGCCTATGTATGC
>CAYGCA010000071.1:0-6660 GCA_964348265.1 uncultured Anaerolineaceae bacterium
GGGCATCCGCACACTCGACGACCTCACCGCGCTCCCGTTATTGACAAAGAGTATTCGGGCGACCTCCAGTCCGCCAAGCCTCCCTTTGGTGGCTTCGCAGGGGACCAACCGGGCGACTTGAAGCCAATCTCCCAGCCACCCGGACCCATCTACGAACTCGAACCGCGGTGTCCGGACTGGAGCCGATGGGCGTCAGCGCTTGAGGCCGCCGGCGTCCGCGCCGGAGACTTGGTTCTCAACGCTTTCGGCTACCATCCTACCCATGCCAGAGCCATACTCGAAGAAGACCTATGGGGCCTCGGCTGCGCCGTACTACCTGGGACCGTGGGCATGCAGGAGCAACAAGTATATGCCCTGTATGACACGCGCGTTTACGGGTATGCGGCGCTGGCGTCCCACCTGAAAGCCCTATTGGATAAGGCAGCGTCCCTGGGGCCGGATCTCCGAGTAGAGAAAGCCTTCGTCACAACCGAACCGTTGCCCGCCTCACTCAGAAAGGACGTCAACGAGCGAGGCATCAGCATTCGCCAGGGCTATGGGACAGCTGAAAGCGGCAATCAGGGTAATGAGTGTGAAGAGGGGCGGCTGGCACCTGCCCGAGGGCGGCCTAATTCAGATCTGGGACATAAACACAGACCGGCACCTTCCCCGGGGTGAGACCGGAGAGATTGTGGTCACCCTTTTCAATCCTGACTACGCACTGGTGCGTTTCGGAATGGGCGACCTCTCCACCCCAAACCTCAAGCCCTGTCCTTGCGGGCGCTCCTCGGCCCGCCTGATAGGCTGGCAGGGTCGAGTGGGGGATGCGGTTAGAGTGCGCGGCATGTTCCTGCACCCCCGGCAGCTGCATGACCTTATGCGGCGCTCTGATGAGATTTCTTGCTGGCAGACTTGGATGACGCGCCAGCGATACATAGATCATCTGGCCATGCAGGTCCTGCTCTCCCCTGGCACAACCTAGCCCAACTTGCCCGATCGACCCGCCGAGGCTGCCCGCGAGACCTTCAAGCTCAGCCCGAAAGAAGGAATCGTTTCCGAGGAAAGCCTACCCGGAGACGCGCCTCCCATTGAGGACACCCGTACTTGGGAGGAGACAGAACAGGATGCCGGTAGCCGCAGAGATATACCAGCTGCCAGTCCTTACTCGGCTTCAGTGAGCCATGGATCCCCTACAATTCTTGACCATGATTCCGCAGAAATATCTTCAGAAGTCTCGCTGTCTGCGGGGTCTCCCAAGACGACAAATTCCGTCATCCGGCAGGTGGCCCAAATCAATGCCGGCTAGGACCCAACCACGCGGAGAGTGCGATCCAGCGTGGTCAGGCTCTGGCAGCCATCCTGAGTGATCAAGACGTCATCTTCGATGCGCACGCCTCCCCAGCCTGCGCGGTAGACGCCGGGTTCGATCGTGAAGACCATGCCTGGCTCAAGCGGCATCTCGTTGCCCTCCACGATGCTAGGATCCTCGTGGATGTCTAGACCCAACCCGTGCCCCGTTCGATGGATGAATCCTTGAGCGTAGCCTGCCTCGGCGATCGTCCGGCGCGCAGCGCGGTCCACCTCTTGGCAGGCGACACCAGGCCGGGCCGAGGCGCGACCCGCCCGATTGGCAGCCAGTACCGCTGCGTGCACCCTTTTCAGATCCTCGTTAGGCGCCCCACCAACAACAAAGGTGCGTGTGATGTCAGATTGGTATCCATCCACGCTGGTGCCGAAGTCGATGAGCAGGATGTCGCCGGATTCGACCAACCTGTCCCCCGTGGTGCCATGAGGCATGGCCGACTTAGGCCCACTGAGCACGAGCGGGTCAAAAGGGAGGCTTTCGCCACCGCCGAGCAACAGGGCGCTTGTTAGCTCGCCAGCGATCTCACGCTCAGTCACGCCCGGGGTCAATGTCGGGATGAGCGCTCCCAGGGCCGTCTCGGCGACCCGAATTGCCCGCCGGTGTGCCTCGATCTCGGAGGGATCCTTGAGGAGGCGCACTGGGGAGAGTGCTGTCTCGCCCTTCACAACGCTCACTTCCGGCATGTAGCGTCGAATCAACTCATACTCCAGCAAGCGCATTCGCAGATGCTCGGCCGCCAGCCGGCGGACCGACCCCAGCGCGTCTGCCGCCTGCTGCATGGCCCGCTCCGGGCCGCTTGCGTCCGACCAGGCGAATCTCAACGCCTCAAAGGGTGCCGCCTGCTCCCACGCCGGCAGCTCGAGTTCGGGGATGAGCACGACCGGTTCCTTCACTCCATCAGCCGGAATGAAAACAATGAGCGGCCGCTCCATCAAATGGTAGTTCAGTCCAGTGAGGTACCTTAGATTGAAACCAGGGACTAGGGCCAGGTAATCCATCCCTTGAAGCTCGAGTTGATGGCGAACCTTTTCCAAGCGTTGCACAAACATGACATTGTCGCTCCTCACGCAACCGTCCAAATTGGAGAGATTTCATCGATTATCTCACAACCTTGCGCTCTCTCCGACCAACGGCTTGCGGTAGGCTTCACACTCTGCCTGTGTCGCTTGCGCCGCTGAGCCCAAGGGTTAGAATGGTTGTCTTGCTGCCCTTGGAGGTCTGACATAGGCCAGATGACACAGGACAAACGTCGACTGGGCTTGCGTCTGGCTTTCATTGTGGATTCTGGTCTAGCAGCCCTTCCGACGTGCAACGCGCCGCTGACCCCGATGCCACCGCCGACCGCCGGGAAGGGGCCCACTCCGGCTCCAACGGCGGATGCATCGCCCACCCAGTACGCACGCCCCACCGAACCCGTGCCGGCCAGCAAGATCGTCTACACCTGTCAGGTCTTCGGGGAATTGAGTCGCAACCAAATCTGTCTGATGAAAGCCGACGGAACGGACCGGATCCAATTGACGACCGCCGAAGGGGCCGACCACCTCTATCCATCTCTCTCGCCAGGGGGGGAAAGCGTTGTGTTTGCCGCCAACCAGAGCGGAACCTATGAGATCTATGAGGTGGGCCTCGGTGGCGAAGGGCGCCAGCTTACGACGTCTGGAAACGCCTACGCTCCCGCCATTTCACCCGACGGAAGCCTAATCGTCTACACCGTGAGCAATGTCGAAAACCGGAGCCTGTGGCAAATGAACCGAGATGGCAGCAACTCGCGTCCGCTCATCGGCAACGCTTGGGATGCAGCCTGGTCCCCCGACGGATCACAGATCTTGCACGCCTCGGATCGTTCTGGCGAGATCCAGCTCCATATCGTGGACCTCGACGGCTCCGGGCTTAAGCGGGTTACCGATTTGCCAGGACTGCGCGGCCGCAGCGACTGGTCCCCCGATGGGCACACCCTCGCTTCCTACCTTGGCACCTCCTGGCAGAGGGAGATCTTCCTCTTTGAGCCTGATGGCTCGAATCTGCGCCAGATCACCAACGGAAGAAATAACCTGGCCCCAGTTTCTCGCCCGACGGCCGGTGGATCACCTTCACATCCTATCGCGATCGATATGGAGACGAGGGGGGCTACCAAATCTACGTCATGCATTTGGAAGAGAGTTTCGTTTACCGCCTGACGAACAACGAGTACTGCGGCTGGCAACCGCGTTGGGGCCCATGACATGGCGGATCACCGGAAAGTTTACTTCAGCCTAGCCTTTCTGAGCGTGATGTCGTTTCTGGCCACGGCTTGCGGCGAGGGTAGCAGCAGCCCCGCGCAGGAGAACCCAGAACCCCGAAACAGCCCCCCAACGCGCCCCGCCTTCTCGACACCGGTCCCTGCAACACCGAATGTCGCTCCTACCACCTCCACCCCCACCCCGACAACCGCTCTTCCGCCAGTTGCCGGTCCTATTGTAGTGGGCACCTCCGTTGGGGGACTTCCACTCGAGGTTTACCGCTTCGGGGACGGCCCAAGCCGACGCATGATCGTAGCTGGCATCCACGGCGGATACGAGTGGAATACAATCGCGCTGGCGGAAGAACTGATCAACCTGATAGCGGCCGAGCCCGGCCTCATCCCCCCTGAGGTGACTCTCTATGTTCTGCCCTCACTAAATCCCGATGGAGAGGCTCGTTCGCATGGCTATGACGGTCGAGCCAATGATAACGGGGTAGACCTGAACCGAAACTTCCCCCATGGCTGGCAGGGTAACTGGCCCAAGACCGGATGTTGGAGTTTCCGTCCTATTCATGGCGGTGCGCCTACCGCCACCGAACCCGAGACCCAAGCTCTGATACGCTTTCTGCTATCGCAGCAGATTGAGGCGCTTATTAGCTACCATAGCGCCGGACTGGGCATCTTTGCCGGCGGTCGACCCCTCGACGAGGCCTCCGTGCGGCTCGCCGAGGCCGTTGCGGCTGTAACTGACTACCCCTACCCACCGCTTGACGGCGGCTGCACTTACACTGGTCAGCTGGCTGATTGGGCCGCAGCCAACGGCATTGCCGCCATCGACGTGGAGTTGACAAACCACTACGACACCGATTTCAGCATCAATCTAAGAGTGTTGCTAACCTTCCTGAGCTGGCAACGAGGCAGGCGATACGCAGGGCAGAACTGAACCCTAGGTCGCTCTTCAGAAGGGCATACCAGGTGATGCCCCCGGCTTGGCTGGGCTCATTCCATTCTTGGGAACGAAGCGACGAACACCACAGTCCTTCCGGCAGCCGCAATCCCCGCTGGGAACCGGGAGGTTTTGGCCCCCCCTGCGGTTTGGCCAAGTATGCGGGCGCAGTTCCACTTGGCGAAGAAGCTCGGGTTATGGAGATGGTCCTGGAACATGACCGTATCAACACCGGGTGAGGCGGCCAGCCGAACAATCCAGAGCGCGTCTTCTCGGACCTCCAAGTGCGGGTCAATTCGCGCCCCAGACTAGCCTGCAACCAGTTCGCTGTACGTTCACCTAGCCTTGTCTCTAGGGGCGGAATCAAAGGGCATGCCGGAGTACAAGGGGCCGGCGCTCGGTGGCCGGTCAGAGGAGTCCATCCACATCTTTCCAGATGACTCAGGGTGGCCTTCAAGCCTTGGAGGCGGACTCCGGGCTTGTGAGCCGTTCACGATTACCAGCCAGACGGCTGCGGTGGACGATCAGCATGCCGACCAGAACCGTAATCGCACCCACGATCTGCCACCCTTCCAGCAGCTCACCTAGCAGTGGGCCGGCCAGCATAGCGGATACAACCGGCTGTCCCAAGGCCGAGGGTGCCACTATCGAAGCGGGTAGGTGACCCTGTGCGTAATTGAGTGACAACCATCCGATGGCCTGGGAGACGACACCAAGCCCGAGAAGACTAAGATAGGTTTGCTGTGAATAACCGCCCAGGCTATGGTCGAGGGCAACGTTAAGGACGAAGAGGAAAGCCGCCGCGCTGGCGGTTGAAAGCCAGAAATATGCCAGCGCGTCCAGCAGGTCGCGACCTCTCTGAGTCACAAGGAAGTAGACCGCATAGAAGAGCCCGGCTGCGAGTCCGAGGAGGGTCCCCAATCCCACCGCCGCTGAGCGCAGAGCATCCAAGCCTAGGACCAGGCTTGCTCCGGCCAACGTCAGGCCGAGACCCATCCAAAAGGCCGCTCGCATGCGTTCCCCGAAGAGGAGCCTGGCCCCCAGTCCGACCCAAAGGGGGGCCGTGTTTGCCATCAAGGTAGGATTGACGGCCCCACTCAGCACGACACCCGTCGCCCAGGTTCCGGTATCGAGCGCGAACGCGAAGCCACCCAAGATAGCTAGAAGGAGACCCCTTCGGGGCAGCGTTCGGAGTGGTCTTCGGCGATGGAAGAATGGCCAGGCGAGCAGGACGGCTGCAACGGCCACGCGATAGAAGGCGGCTACCGTCCCTGGAGCTCCCGCCCAGCGGATGAAGATCGGCGAAAAGCCTATGCTTAGGATCCCGGTCGCTAGCGCAGCATAGGGCCGCAGGTGGACCCTTAAGGAATCTTCCGCAACCAATTCTTTTCCGCTTAGGAGACTAGATGCTTCATGGATATTCTGCGGATCATATCATGTTATGATCGACACCCTAGCCCGTCTATTGTGGCGAGGGACAGCATCCCCGGAGTTGATTGTGTGTTATGGTTAGCTCCACCTCAGTACCCAGCACTGGGAAAGACACACAGATGCCAGCGACGATCGCAATTCATACCGACCTTGGTTTGGTGGACCCACCCTATCGTGCCACCTCGTTGGCGGAAGCTGCAACTCTAGAGCCAGAGGGCATCTACACCGTCGCCCGGACATTTCACGGGGATCAGGCCGTAATGCTCGAGGCCCACCTTAATCGGCTGGAGGAATCGGCGAAGCTGGAGTCCATTCCACTTGAACTAGACAGGCAGGCGCTTCGATCTTCGCTGCGCTCACTTGTCGCCCGGGCCGGCTACCAGAATGCCCGCTTCCGAATCACCGTCCCGCGCAACCGACCCAAGGAAATCACCCTGACTCTCGAACCTCTCGAGGAAGTGCCCTACACGGTAAAGAGCCAAGGTGTGGCTATAGGTGTGTTCAACTTCACCCGGCGAAATCCGCGGGCAAAGACCAACCACTGGATCGAGCAGCGAACGGAATCCCAGCAACATCTTCCCCCCGGTGTGTACGAAGGCATCATGGTCAATCCTGCAGGAGAACTACTGGAAGGCTTCAGCAGCAACTTCTACGCAGTTCGAGACGGGATACTCCACACCTCAGACAAAGACGTCCTAATGGGCATCGCTCGGGAAA
>CAYGCA010000071.1:6670-9503 GCA_964348265.1 uncultured Anaerolineaceae bacterium
GAAGGTTGCCATCCATCTTTTGCCCATCGCACTGCGCCCCGTTGGGCTGGACGATCTCGATTCCCTCGAGGAGGCCTTTCTCACCAGCAGCGGCCGCGGGGTGATCTCCATTGTCAAGATAGACGACAGTGTTGTCGGGGATGGAAGACCCGGGCCTCACACGCGGGATATCAGCCACGCCTATGATAAGTGGGTGGAGGCCCACCTGGAACACATCTAGTCCATCGCTGCCGCTGGGGGAAGATGACTCAGGGGGAAGAAACCCCAAATGCGCTTGTTTCAACAAAGATGTGATCGCGCAGAATACGGATTTGGTCCGGCACGGGACGGAGGACCTGTGCGCCGGTCTCGGTGGTATGGAAGCCGACCATTTTGGGCGGGGCGATCACCCCTCTGCGGATGTTCTCTTTGGGGATCTGAAATGCCAGGACTGCCAGGGAGACCATCTCTTGCAGAGTCATGTTGGTGCGGATTCCGGAGGCCACTTCCTGGTAGAGGGCAGGCGATTTGGTGACTAGTGTGGGTAGCATATCGAAGCCAACCACTCGATCGACGATGGCCATTGCAACCTGCTGTTGACGTTCGGCGCGGCCAAAGTCCCCGCCCCCTCCTTTGCGCACGCGAGCATAAGCCAGTGCATCCGGTCCGTCCAAGTGGTAGGGCTTCGCCTTAAGCCAGCGACTGGTTCTGCCAATGGGGGATATCTTGATCCGCTCCTTAACAAGCACATCGATTCCACCAATCTCGTCAATCACACGTTCGAAGGCTGAGAATTCGATCACGGCGTAATACTGGATTGGAACTCCGATCACCTCTTCCACAGTCTTCAAGGCGAGGCCAGGCCCTCCGCCCGGAAGCCGGTTGCCCTCCCCTGAGGCATAGGCAGTATTGATCCGCTGGTGGCCAAAGCCAGGGATTTCTACCCAGAGATCACGTGGAATGGAGAGCATCCCTGCCTGCCGTGTGAGCGGGTCGATGGTCAGCAGCATCATCGAGTCGCTTCGAGGCGCTCCTACCCCGGCCTGCCAATCGCGAAAGTCCAGCCCCATCACCAGCACAGTCACGCGGCTAGTGCCGTACCACGGCACCGGCGTCACGTCAAGCTGGAGTGTGGGCGTGGGCGCCACAGGCAAATCCGGAACCTCTACCGATCCCCCAGCAACCGGCCTGAATGGATTGAGTCCCCTTCCCGTCCAGCTGGCCGTAAGGTCACGTACGAGGATGAAGACCACCGCGCTGTTGACCAGAATCGCAACCACCAGTGCGATCGAGAGTCCCCACACGGCGAGTCCCAAGCGTTTCCGATTGCGCTGTTTTCGAGGTCCATCCGAGCGAATCCCGCCAGAGGGGCTTCGGCCAGGCGGAGCTGCCGGCAGCCCTGCAGGCCGACTGGCAGAAGGCACCGTCGAGCCGTCATATTCTTGTGGGACATGCGGCTGAGTAGATTCGGGTTCCATACGGCTTCCGATTGGACCGGCGGGCCTTGGGCTGGTAACCGGTCGAGCATCCTCAGATCGTCCCGATCATTATAGCCGAATAGGTCGTGCCCGGTTTCCGATCTCAAAATGTAAGCCTCCTGTAAGCCCGCTAGAACCATCTTCTGTCGACATGAGAGCCAAAGTATGCTAATTTTGCATGACGGAGCGAGGATCGCGAACGGGTGGATTTCGACACCAACCGCCTCGGAAACGGCGTCTCCGCGGACCTCTCTCGAGGGAAAGCACATTCAATGTCTTCGTTCATCGACCAACTGCGCCGATTATTGTTCGGGAAATCACGCCCGACTAGCGATCAAGATTCGGCCACTGCCCCACCCCCTTCACCGATTCCTTTTCTCACGCAGGCAGTCGGCGAGCCAGCAAAACACACCGCCCTAGATGATCCTAGGGCATACATGGACAAGGTGACGGCTAAGATCGACCGGCTGGCAGCGGATTTCGCGAGCGGCGCTATCAACCGCGCCCAGTTCCAAGAACTCTTTGAGCACTACCAGAAGGAACGACGAACGATCCAGCGTTGGATTCGGACAAACAAGGATGCAGAGGGCTGGCGTCAGGCGGCCAAAGAGGGACACAGCATTGTGATCCGAGACCGGCACACGGCGCGCGTCCTCGGCTATGCAATCTACGAGAATGAGTCAGGAATGCCGATCACCACAATCGGTCAGTTTGACGTCGACCCTGCCCTGGCTGTTCCCATGCTTTCTGCCTACCGCACCGCTGCGAGGGAGATCTTCGGCGGCGAACTGCGCTCGACCCAAATCGAAGGCGGCAAATGGCTCACCTTTATCCCCGGCCAGTTCACAACTCTGCTCTCGGTGTTTACGACCGAGCCGGCGGCCAACCAGCTTGAGGATCTTGAGGAACTGCACGCGATCTTTGAGCGGGCTAACAACAACACCCTCAAACAACGCAAGATGGATCCCAGCGGGCTGGTCCTTCCCCACCATTCATTTCTGGGTCGCACTAGCTGAGAGCCTCTGGATTCCCCGATGCCAAATCTGCCCTTGCTGAAAGTGGTGGTTGCAGGTGATGGTAATGTGGGTAAGACCTCACTCATTCGCCGCTACTGTGAAGGCAAATTCGAGAACTCACGAGTTGCGACCATCGGCGTTGACTTCCACACCCAGACGGTTCCACTCCCCGGAGGGCCTGTAAGGCTTTCGATTTGGGACATGGCCGGCCAGGATCAATTCGAGGTGGTACGCGTCGGCTTTTACCGCGGCAGCCGGGCAGCGGCCCTTGTCTACGATGTCACCCAAGCCGGCAGCTTGGATCATCTGTATCGATGGTGGGAAGAGATATCGAACGTTGCTCCCGAGCAAGATTTCATT
>CAYGCA010000071.1:9513-15624 GCA_964348265.1 uncultured Anaerolineaceae bacterium
CGGGAACAAGATTGATCTGCACCTTGGGCGCGCCCTGCCCTCCGGCCCGGCGCTTGAATTCGCCGATGCAATCGAAGCCCACCATCTTGAAACGAGCGCGCTCACTGGAAAGGGTGTCAGGGTGCTATTTGAGCACTTGGCTCGGCTGGCGGCCGGCATTGGGGATGCCGGCCAAAATCCATTCACATTCTCTCCCAATTCCTAGAAGCCCCAACTGACAGGTGAATGGCAGCTCTCATTAGGGATAAGGTTGTTTCCATCCTGGCTGGCCTGCGCCCTAGGCAATGATCCGGTGCTGCCCCACCGCTCTGAGTCAAACCCACCCTGCCCACCTAACCATCCAGACCAGGGCCCGATCCAGGTGATCAAGGTAGCTTTCTGCAGGGACTGAGGCCCGAGCCGCAGTCATTCTTGGCGCAGCAGTGGGAGGACAAAAGGCCGAAAGCCTTAGACGGCGCTTCTTGGTCGATGCTGGAGTCGATAGGACAGGAATTCGAACCAGTCGATTATTGCACTTCCCCTGTTCCAGCTACAATGGCGGAGAGAGCGCGGAATCCCTCAGGCCAGTCGCCGATCAAGGAGAGGGGTCACGACACCGGCTTGCCTAACCCGGACCAGCTGGATATCGCTGGGCTTTGTGGGAAAGCGAGCGGCTGGGAGAAGTAGGGAGTCGCCCACTACTGCAAAGTGATACTTCTGGAAAGCTGGGTGCACCGCAGGGTCAGACACACCAGGTAGTGGCGACGTCCGGCCGATTTCCTCCACGGCGCCTTCTCAGGGACTGCGCGCATGCCGGCCCCTGGCACAAGACGGGCACGCAACTGCCTGCCTTTGGAGAGGCGCCGCCGCTCGGTAAGGCGCGATGGGTCTTCGTACTAGGCCACAACTTGCGCGGGGAAGTTTGGCAGCGTTCACCACTTTCAGCCTGTGCGGACCGTCCGCCGGCGTTTAGAATCACCGATATGAAACCCGTCAAGCGGAGGCGAATTCTCAAATGGGTTCTTTCTACGTCCCCGAAAGCGCGATGGCAATCGTCGCCCACCCTGATGACATCGAGTTCTCGTGCGCGGGCACCCTTGCGCGCTGGGCAGCGGCCGGGGCGAGCCTTTCGTACGTCATCTGTACGAGTGGAGAAGTGGGCATCACTGAGCCCGGTCTGACTCGCACTGAAGCGGGCAGGATCCGGGAGGCTGAGCAACGCAGGGCGGCAGAGATTGTCGGCGCAGCCGAGGTGATCTTCCTCCGGGAGCCCGATGGAATGCTCGAGGCGACGCTGGAACTGCGCAAGAAGCTTGTGCGCGAAATCAGGCGCTTCCGTCCGGAAGTTGTAGTCTGCGGCGATCCCACCGTGATGTGGGTGGGCTCTGAATACATCAACCACCCCGATCACCGCGCAGCCGCTACCGCCGCACTGGACGCTGCCTTTCCCGCCGCCGGTCAACCGAAGCTATTCGCGGACCTCGAAGATAAGAGGCTTACTGCGCACAAGCCGCGCAAGGTCTACGTCTTCGAATGGGGTCAGGGCGACCTATTCGTGAATATCGAGGAGACCCTCCATGTAAAGCTGGCCGCGCTGCGAGCCCACGCAAGTCAGATTAGGGAACTGGAAGACTTTGATGCTGAGAAAGCAGTTCGGAAGTGGGCAACCGAGCTAGGTGTCGGTAAGGAAATGGATTACGCCGAATCTTTCCGAGTCATTACCCTTGAGAGCGACGAGGCCTGGCAAAAGAAGAAGGGACACGTCGCCACAGCCAAATAGACGAGGCAAGAACCACGCACTCGAATGCGGGTGTGATCCCGCCCAATCGGACACATCGATACCACTGCCGGGAGCCGAACCGAGCACTGTCAAGCCAGGACTAGCGAAAGGTTGTACGGATGTTTGCCCGCATCGCCAATAGTTGGGAACTCGTCAAGGCCAGTGCAAGGGTGCTGCGCGCCGATAAGGAGCTGCTCGTTTTTCCACTTCTCTCCACAATTGGTACTGTGCTCGTCAGCCTGGGATTTCTCGTTCCATTGCTCTTTTCCGGCTTGCTCGATGCTTTCCTGGCTGGACGCGGGGCAGGCCAAGGGTTTGCCTTCATCGTCGCACTTCTCTTTTACTTTGCACAATACTTCGTCATCGTCTTTGCCAACGCGGCCCTTATTGGCGCGGCGTTGATCCGGCTGCGTGGCGATGACCCAACCGTTGGGGATGGCTTGCGCATCGCCTTTAGCCATCTGGGGTCAATCCTAGGTTATGCGTTGATCGCGGCAACGGTTGGCATCGTTCTACGCCTAGTTGCCCAACGTAGCAAGGCCTTGGGTAGGATTGTTACCTCGATCATAGGACTGGCCTGGAACCTAGCGACCTTTCTAGTTGTTCCGGTGCTCATCGTGGAGGATGTCGGGCCGATTGAAGCCATCCGACGCAGCGCCAAGTTGCTAAAGAGAACATGGGGTGAACAGCTCGTTGGGAACCTGAGCATCGATCTGATCTTTGGGCTAGGAGCAGTGCTGCTAATCATTTTCATCACCGCGCCGTTCATCTTCCTTGCGGTCAACTTTGAAACTCCTGCTGTCCTGTATCCGATGATCCCGCTTCTTGTGCTGGTCGTGCTGGCGACCAGTCTGATCAGTTCGACGCTGAGTGGGATCTACGCGGCCGCCGTCTACCGTTATGCCGCTCAAGGCGATCCGGGAGGCATGTTCACCGAAGAGCTTGTTCAGAGCGCCTTCCTTAGCAAATGAACTGCCACCGGCGGGCAGTTATTTCGACCTTCAAGTTACTTAGGCAGACAATCCTTTTCGCCGTATCGCGCTCAGGCTGCCAATGCGAAAGGCATGGGTGCTCCGGTCGGCGTCTTCTCTCTGGCAGAATGAAGGCTCAGCCCTGGCTCGTCCGCCTGCTTCCAGAGCCTGCGGAGTGCTGTTCGGAGGCAGGACTCCCCGCCCCAAGGCTCCGCTCCAGGAAGGGGGACAGCGAGTGCGCCCGGTAGCAGGTCCTGCCCGTAAGCCATCCCCATAGATCAAGACGATGAGGTGTCCGGATGAGCGGGCCGATTCCGGTAGAGACCTTGAAGCATCGGTCAGCTCCCGGACCAGCCTGACATCGACCTAGGAGTGAATCCGCGGGCATTGGGTCGTCAGTTACCTCTCGAATCCCTCCCATTTGTCCTTCAGACCTACTAGACGACATGGCAGATCGGGCGAGAACTGATTTAGTATATTGTGTAGACAGGCTATCAAGCATCTCCACCATCTAATTCAAATCTGGGAGGCGAGCATGCCAGACTACAAGTACCTCATCATCGGCGGCGGAATGACCGCTGAAGCCGCCGTGCGGGGAATTCGAGAGATCGACAAGGAGGGCTCGGTCGGGGTTATCAGCGCCGAAAAGCACCCACCTTACGATCGACCTCCGCTCTCCAAAGCGCTGTGGAAAGGCAAAGATCTATCAACCATCTGGCGGGCTCCCGAAG
This sequence comes from uncultured Anaerolineaceae bacterium, assembly GCA_964348265.1. Classification (GTDB taxonomy): domain Bacteria; phylum Chloroflexota; class Anaerolineae; order Anaerolineales; family E44-bin32; genus JBFJVD01. Next base: position 12,975 of record CAYGCA010000071.1, read on the forward strand.
GCGTCCAAGCCGATTGGAACGCTGGCCGCACCGCCGAGGGACTGAACGCACAAGAGAAAGAAGTGATGGATGACCAAGGAGTCACCTACGGCTACGAGGTGCTCCTCTTGGCGACCGGCGGTTCCCCAAAGCGACTACCCTTCGGCGGCGACGAAATCCTCTACTTCCGCTTCTTGGATGATTACAAGCGTCTGCAGGCCTTGAGTGAGGAAAAGAAGCGTTTTGGCGTAATCGGCGGCGGATTCATCGGTTCGGAGATTGCTGCCGCTCTGGCCATGAATGACCGTGAGGTAATCATGGTATTCCCCGAGGGTGGGATCGGGGGCCTAGTTTTCCCCCCGGAGTGCTCACACCACCTTAATGACTATTACCGGGAGAAAGGTGTCGATGTGCTGGCGGCCCATCTCGTCACGGGGGTCGAGCGCAGGGGTGAGTCCCTGACAATGACGACCCAGCCGATGGAGGGAGGCGAACCTGAATCCATCACCGTAGACGCAATCGTGGCCGGGATCGGGAACGTATATTCGGACGAGATCCTGTTTCGGGCGAACATCCGTCCCCAGGCGAAGGTCAACTGCCTCAACCGCACGAGCCAGGAAGACATATACGCCGCTGGAGACGTGGCTTCTTTCTTCAGCCCAATCATCGATCGACGAATGCGTTTCGAACACGAGGATAACGCCAACGTCATGGGAAGAATGGCGGGCCAGAATATGGCTGGCGCCGCCGAGTCCTACCATTACCTGCCTTTCTTCTATTCGGATCTGTTTGAGATAGGCTACGAAGCTGTTGGGGATATTAACTCATCACTCGAAACCGCGATCGATTGGGAGGCACGTTTCGAAAAGGGCGTGATTCACTACTTGGCCAATGAGAGGGTGTGTGGGGTGTTGCTCTGGGACATCTGGGGGCAAGTCGACGCGGCCCGCCAGTTGTTGGCTGAGCCCGGCCCTTTCAAACCGCCGGACCTTAAGGGACGCTTGCGGGCCTAGCCCCGACCCGCTCTGCACCGCGTCCCTGAACCAACAGCGGGGGAGAATTGACCGCGTGTTCTACACTGATAAAGCCGTTTTGGAAGGCAAAGCAGGAATCCGGGAATTGACTCATGTAGGCGCCTATTTCATCATCGCCAATCGAACCCTCTATGATCATGGTAGGGCGACGAAGTTTGCCGTTGTTGATATGGACAGAGTTGGCGTTGACGACGTCTACAAGAGCTATGACGAGGCGCTTGCTGCCGTCCGGGCTTCTTGAGGAACTCAGGGACCACCGCTCGACTTGGATTGCCAGCCAAGGCAGGCACTGAATCTCCTCACAGAAGTCGGCAAGTTGCCTTCCGGCGACTTGCGTCCCCAAGCGCCGAGATAGATACTTGAAGGATTCAATCTGGCTCTGATTTCGACGCTGCGTTGAGAGGATGTCAAGATGTCCTTCCCCCCGGCCCTGCGGCCTTTTCCGACCAAGTCCAATCTGGTCTTGATTCTGTTGTTTTTGGCAGTAGCTGGTTGCTCCGGACGAAGGGTGTCTGAGGAGCAAGGCCCGGTCATCCGGGTCGGCCACATGGGCCCTCTTACAGGCGGTGCAGCCTTCCTCGGTCAAGAGCAGTTGAATTTCACCAAAGTGGCGGTGGAAATATTCAACGAGGAGACAGGTCTAAATGTACAGGTGGTCGAAGGCGACACAATGCTCAGCCCCGACGAAGGCAAGGTTGTAGCCGAACGATTTGTGGAAGATGGGTCAATCCTTGCCGTAATAGGCCCGGCAGGAAGCCAGGTGTGCGACTCCGTACAGCCCACGTTCGAAGCCGCTGGCTTGCCGCACATCACTCCTTCCTGCACCAATCCCAGATTGACGAACCCAGGAACGTCGACTTTCTTCCGACCCATCCCGACCGACGCCGACCAAGGGCCGACTGACGCCCAGTTTATGGTAAACGACCTTGGCGCAAGTTCCTTCTTCCTGGTCGACGACCAGTCCTCCTACGCAGTCGGATTAACCGACGAAGTGGCAGCGGAACTCGAGCGCATGGGCATCAGCGAGATTCGACGCGCTTCCGTCAGTCAGGAGGATGAGGATTTCTCCTCTCTGGCAGTGGCTATCGTCGTGGCCAACTCGGACATCGTCTTCTTTCCCGGCCAAATCGCGGGCCAGCTTGTCAACCTCATCGTCCGGCTCCGTGAGCAGGGCTGGGAAGGCACCTACTTCCTTCCTGATGGGGGCTTCGATATCAGCTGGGTAGAGGCGGCCGGCGCAGCCGCTGAGGAAACTTACGTATCCTTTTTCGCCCCCGATTCCCATCTTGTGCCTTCCATGGCCGAATATAACGCCCGCTATGAGGAGAAGTTCGGCAGTTTCGGCTCATTTGGCGGTCCATCCGCGCTTTCCGCTCGCATTGCGCTCGAAGCCATTCAGCGCTGTAATGCCGCCGGGAGTATCAGTCGGGAGTGCGTTCGCAACGAGATTGCGGCCACAAACGTCCAGAGCAGCATTCTGGAGTATTCCATCTCTTTTGATGATAATGGACAGCTCGACGGTGGCCGTTTTTTCCTCTACCGAGTAGAAGAGGGCGCGTTCGTCCTCTTAGGTAGTTAAGTTAACCCCGTGTGCAAGTTTTTTCACGGCAGGGTTGAATTAAAGAAGGAACCCCTTA
>CAYGCA010000072.1:0-8607 GCA_964348265.1 uncultured Anaerolineaceae bacterium
CGAGAGGGCCGCGGGGCCTTTCCCAGGCGGCGCATGGTGTGCGAGTTGACCGCTGCAATGAAGAGCAGCAGCCCCAGGAAGATGACCAAGCTGGCTTGATGATTGACGAGAGCCGCGCTCATTTCCACAATCGCCGACGAACAGCTTCAATCAAGGCAGGTCTGGGGAGCGGGGCCAAGCTCAGGTCCTGGCGGTGTTTCCAGGCCAAGATGAGTGTGTTACCGAACCAGGTCGCAAGCAGGGCGAGATTGCCTTGGCGGGTGACGAGATGAATGAGCAGGCCAAGCATCCCCAAGATCACCGCCCATCCATCCACCCGGATCACGAAATAGAAAAGGGTAAACAGCAGACCCAGCACCAGCGGCACCTCGCCAAGCGACAGCCCTGTCCAGACACCGAAAGTGACTGCCAGCGCTTTCCCCCCACGGAAGTGGAGCAGGGGGGAGAAGGCGTGGCCGAGAACAGGCGCCAGCGCAACCGGTACAAGTTCCCAGCCTCCAAGGCCTACCTTGAAGTGTGCCAGGCCTACCGGCAAAGCGCCCTTGGAGTAGTCGAGGAGCAGCGCCGGAATCCCTGTCTGCCAACGACCCGCCCGCCAGGCGTTGGCCGCGCCCGGATTCCCATTCCCAAAGCGGCGGATATCAGTACGCAGGAAGAGGCGACCTATCCAGACTGAGAAGGGCAGCGAGCCGATCAGGAATCCCACCAGGCTCCAAAGGAAGGTGGTCATGGACCTTTCCCTACCTCGTAGGACCGAGCGAACGTAAGTATCCTGCGAGTAAGCTCATCCCAGGTCGACTGGGTCGGATCAAGCAGTTGGTGCCCCGCGTCCACTTCGACGTATTCTACCGGACCTGAGAGACGCCGAGACAGCTTTCGCGTCTGGTGGGGGAGGACGATCGAATCGTCCGACCCCTGTAGGATCAAACACGGTTGCCTAACCTCAGAGGCAAGGGAATACGCCCTCTTGCCCGCCGCCCGCAGATTGTCCAGGAGCCTAACGGGGAAACTCAATTCCCGGAGGCTACGCTGTGCTTCAACATCATCCAGATCGATCCCGGGAAAGAAACTGGAAATACCCTTCCGCAGGCTTGGTTCGGAAAAATCCGCTTTTGCCAGGGGACGGATTTCGCTCACCACGGGTCTCAGCAGGGTCCCAATAAACTGCTGCCACCAGGTGCCAATGCGCCAGAAGGGTGCCAGCAGGATCAAACCATCGGGCTGTCCCTGCGCAGCGGCCTGGATTGCCACGGAGGCGCCCATGGAATAGCCGGCCAGGAGGACGGTATGATGATCTCTGCGCAGGTCGGCCAGGGCAGCATGGACAGCCGCAGTCCATTCTGAGTGGTCCCTCTCCGGCAGAGAGGCTATCTCTGAACCGAACCCCGGTAAAAGGAGCCCTTGAACGGACCAGCCCTCGACGTGCAACGTCTCAGCCAGGGGCCGCAGCTCGGCTGGGGTGCCGGGGAATCCGTGCAGGAGCAGAGCCGCTTTCGCGCCTGATTCCCAGTAGAAGGTCTGATGTTCCTCGCCGTGGAAGAGGCTCAGCTCGAGCATGGTTACTTGGTCTCTCGTAGGAGCTGAAGAAGGTGAACGAGGTCAAAAAGAAACAGGAAAGCTCCCTGCGTCGCAATTCCCCAACTGGTGCCTCGCCAGAAAGGGTCCTCCTGGCCGCGCGACCGCAGCAAGGACCAACCTCCTAGCACGTAAAAGACATCCAGAACCGTATTCACCATTAGCAGCCGGCTGAGTTTTCGATTCTCGTCGGCTTGTCCCTCGGGTTGGCTCGAGCCGCTGGTCACGGCACGACGCCGCACGAGGCTCCACCGGGCAAGCTGGGCGATTAGAGCATTGACTGCGCCCCATCCAAAGGCCTGAACACCGAACCCGCGCCAGAATGGTTCCGGACGCCTCGCCAGCCCTATGCCAGCGACCAGATTCAAGCCGCCCCAACAGCGCAGCCGTTGCGTCAGATCCTCTTGGAGGTCCCTGGGGCTGATCGTGACGCCAGATCCCCGATTCGAGAATAGTGCCGTTCTCAAGCCGTTCTTGAAGGCCATCACAGATTTATCTGAATGCGCAACTACCTGCCCTCTGACTCTCTGGCCTGTCTGTAGATGCTCAGCGTACGCTTTCGGGCATATGCGTGATCGATGATAGGTTCAGGAAAGTCCTGGCCGATGAGGCATCCGGATTCTCTCTGGACGTCTCCGGGCATTAGCCAAGGCTCGTGGACGTATTTGGTGGGCACTCGGCTCAGTTCAGGCAGCCAGCGGCGGACGAAGCTGCCGTCGGGATCATACTTCTTGGCCTGTGATGTGGGGTTGAAGATTCGAAAATAGGGAGCAGCGTCGGTTCCGGTGCCGGCCACCCATTGCCATCCGCCATTGTTTGAGGCCGGATCTCCGTCGACAAGGTGGCGCATAAACCATCGCTCCCCCCAACGCCAATCAACCAGTAAATCCTTAACCAGGAAGCAGGCGACGATCATTCGCCCACGGTTGTGCATCCACCCGGTGCGAGACAGCTGACGCATGCTGGCATCCACGATCGGGTACCCGGTTTGGCCTAGACGCCAAGCCTCGAAATCTGACGCGTCATTGATCCAGGCGATGCCCGCAAACTCATCCCGGAACGAGCCGGTCAGGACCTCCGGAAAGTGGAACAAGATGTAAAGGTAGAAGTCGCGCCATATGAGTTCGTTCAGCCATACATCGGCCCCCTGGCGGGAATCCTCAACTGGGGCGTCCTCGGCGGCCTGAAGCGCGGCCGCCGCTGCCCGGCGACCCGAAAGCATTCCAAAACGAAGGTACGGTGACAACTGTGAGGTGGCCTCCAGACCGATATCGTCTCTCTGGATTGCGTAGCGGTAGACCGGCGGGTCGCTTCCCTTCGTAAAACTTCCGAGGCGGCGGAGCGCTTCCGCCTCACCGCTCTTGAAAGCCGTGGCATCCGCCGGCTTGGACAGCTCAGGGATCTCCCCACTTTCGAGATTGGCGGGAGAGGGAATGTGGTCTGGCGGGTTGGTGAGGTCTGTCCGCAGTGGAGGGAGAAGATCCTTCCAGACTCGGCTGAAAGGCGTAAAGACGCGGTACGGTTCTCCATCGGTCTTGCTGATCGCGCCGGGGGGCTGAATCGAAGCATTCCCTACCATCTGTAGGGGCAATCTCTCCGCCGCTTTGGCGTCCCGTCGACGGGCGTAGGTTGAGTAGTCTGGTGAGGCGAACACCCTGTCGGCCTTAAAGCGCTTCAATAGGGTTCCAAGTTCGCTTACCGGCTCGCCTCGTTTGACCAGCAGGCGGCTGCCGCGCTGGCGCAGATCGGTGTCAAGGGAACGCAAGCCATTGTATAGGAAAGCCAACCGCTTGGAGCCAGCATAACGGGATTCAACAAGCCTTGAATCGAGGATGAACACGGGCACTACTTGGTCGGCGTGCTTCAGGGCGGCCTCCAGTGCTGGATTGTCGCGAAGTCGCAGATCCCGCCGAATCCACCAGAGTGCTACGGTCATTTCACTCCTTCCCTCAGACAGACATCCTTCGACCAGGGTTTGGGGATTCTGGCCGGCCTCTTGACCGCGAGATTCTCGTTCCTCAACACGCCTTGAGCCACTCTGAGCCCGCCGAGAGCCACTGCAGCCGTGGATTGACCCGGGAAGATGCTGTCACCGACCATCCACAGGTTTTCCGACAGTCGAGGGGGGCGGAAGCGGAAGAGGTTTCTCAGGGGAAAACCTCCGACCCAGCCCCGCTCACGAAGGGTGAAGCGCTGGAAGGTAACGGGCGTTCCGGGAAGAACCAGCGCAGCTGCGTCCCGGATTCCGGGCAGGGCTTGCTCGGCGGCGGCAAGGATCTTCTCTACGTAGGCTCCCTTACGAGCCTCATATTTGGGACGGTCATGTTCAAACAAATCCCACCAAGGCTCGAGCCGGGTATGCGTACTGATGGTGACGGCCCGTTGTCCGCGTGGCGCGCGCGCCTGATCCCAGGCTGGACTGATCGACAGGAAAATGCTGTTCCCTTCGCCGAGCGGTTCCTGCCTTATCACCTGGTGGTGAAGAGGCGTGTTGGCTGGCACGGCTGAGCCGTCCAGGCCCAGGTAGACTACGAACGCCCCCCAAGCGTCTGGGGGATACGCAGGCAGATCCCGCAGGCCGGGCGGGGCATGCTCCGCCAGCAAGCGCGAGATATTCCCTGGTGGGAGGTTGGCAATCAGAATGTCGGCCGGAATTGGCCCGTCGCGCCGAGTCTCGACCGCGACAGGAGAGCCGCGCTCCATGACAATTCTGGTAACCTGATTGCGATACTGCACTTGGCCACCGTTCCGGTGAACTGCCTGGGCCAGGCATTCGGCGATGGCTCCCATCCCACCTTCGAGGTGGACAACGCCACGGCGCGGGAGATCCAAGGCTGAGGCCGCGTAGAGGGCGTTAGAGGAGGCGCTTGTTGCCTGGGCTGATATGAGCAGCTGGGCGTCGACGAATTGCCGCAGGCGCGGGCTTGAACTCAGAAGATGGGCCGAAGCTGGTCGGAAAGCATCCTGCAGCAAACCGGGGAGAGTTTGGTAACTGGTCAGGCTCGAAGACCAAGAGGCCGCAGTCTGGAGAAGTTGGAGGCCATCGAAGGCGGACTGGGGCGGCCAGTGGGGCAAGCGCAGCGCCAGATCCCACATGGCGTCGGCGGTGTCTTCTTGCCAGCGCCAGAAGGGGATGGCGGTGTGGCCGAAAGCCGCCCTTCTTTCTTCCCAGCGGGCCTCCGCAGAGGATCGATTGATCGAGGTTCCATCCGTAAGATGGACAGTCATCGCCGGTTCCGCAGGACGCGAGGGCCAGCGGTCGATCCCCAGTGCCCGTGCGATATGATGCATCGGGCCGCCGTGCGCGAATCCACCGGCCAAGGTGGCGCCGGCATCGAAGCGGTACCCCTGATAATAGAAGGTGCCTGCGCAGCCTCCCGGGTAGATGTGGGACTCAAGCACGGTTACGTCCAGGCCGGCCTTGGCCAGCATGGCCGCCGCTGATAGGCCTCCTATACCTGCCCCAATGACAACGACGCGGGTCATAGCTGATTGTCACTTCCTTCGGTTCTGTTTTCGAGCAACCGCCGGGTTTTCCAGCCTCGGAACGCGAACAGAAGAGGCAGGCTCAGAATCATGAAGAAACCGACAGGCCCCCAGAGAGGATGTGGCTTCAGCTTTAGTTCAATCTCGTCCGTCACCTCTGTCGTTCTTTCATCCAGCGCGGTGAAGCAGTGCCGGTGAAGCCAATGTCCAAAAGGCCCTTCGAGCTGCCTGTCGGAAAACCCGGAAGGAGAGACGGCCTCGATTCTCGCCGACCACTTGACAGGCAGAGGCCCCAGCCAGAGGGTGAAGGCCATGGTGTCCCCCTCCTGCAACTCTTCAGGTGCTCGCTGGTTGCGGACGAGGACCGGCGGCGGGGTAATGGCTGCCATGGAGGATGACCGGCGGTGGAACTTGCCGACCTCCGACAGTGGCGCTTGGACGCTGAATCGACGAAGGTATCTCATGGCCCTTGCCCCAGGGCTTGCTCAAGATCAGCAATGATGTCCTTGGCGTCCTCAAGCCCAACGGCAAGCCTTACCAGGCCGTCGCCAATCCCCGCCCGGTGTCGCACCTCGCGGGGCACGCTCCTGTGAGTGGTACTGGCGGGATGGGTGATAAGCGTGAGCGTGTTGCCCAGGCTGACCGTGCGGACGCACAGGTTTGCGCGATTCAGAAGATGGATGCCTGCCTGCATACCCCCTTGCAGATCGAATACAACCACTCCCCCGCCGCCGTTTGGCATCTGGCGCCGCGCCAGCTCGAATTGCGGGTGGCTGGGATGCCAGGGATAGCGGACTCGCTTCACCGCTGGGTGTTCGGCCAGCCATGTGGCGACTGCCAGGGCATTGTCGTTGTGGCGCTTCATTCGGAGGGGCAGGGTTTGCACGCCGCGGGCGATGAGCCAGGCGTTGAACGGGCTGATCGTTCCTCCCAGGTGGCGCAGCGGTCCTCGCAAGGACTGCTCGATGAAGTCCCGCTTTCCAACGATTATCCCCCCAAGGGCGTCGCCGTGACCGCCCAAGAACTTGGTGGCAGAATGAATGGCCACGTCAACACCCAGTGACAGGGGAAGCTGGTTGTATGGGGAGGCGAAGGTGTTGTCGATGAAGGTCATTATGCCTCGAGGACCAGCACGGCTGACAATCGCTTCAAGATCGTTCAGGGCTAATGTCGGGTTGCCTGGCGACTCAAGGAAGATTGCCCGGGTCGTGGGCCGGATGGCCGCCTCGAACGCCTCGGGCGAACTGGCTTCGGCGAGGGTTACCTCGATTCCGAGGCGGGGCATGTCATGGGCCAGGAAATGGTAAGTACCGCTGTAAAGTCCGTTCGTGGCAACCAGGTGATCACCGGAGGCTAGAACGGTCAGTAGGGCGGTGCTAATGGCCGCCATGCCGCTGGCCGTGGCGAGTCCCGCCTCGGCGCCTTCGAGGGCCGCCACTTTGTCTTCCAGGACCGCCAGGGTTGGGTTTCCCCAGCGGGTGTAGATGGGACGGTCCTCAAGCGCGAACGCTTGGGCAGCCTCTTCCGCATCCTGGAAGCGAAAGGTGGTGCTCATTCGGATGGGCGACGCCACGTCACGTTCGCTGGCGTTTTCGCCGGCGTGGAGGGCTATCGTATGGATGCCCCACTTCTGGTTCGCGTGCACCTCGGATTGACTCCTGTCCGCGCCATTCATGATTCAGTCCTGAACCGCAAGAAGGTCCCTCAAGGCGGCTTCGGCCTCCGGGTACTTGAAAGAGTAGCCCTGGTCCAATAGCCGGTTGGGAACTACCTTCTGCCCATCCAGCACGGTTGTGCTTACCTCCCCGAACGCAAGACGAAGCGCGAAGCCGGGGACCGGCACGAAGGACGGACGGCGCATGACTTCGCCAATGAGCCGAGCCAGCTGTGCGCTTTTCAGCGGATTGGGCGCAGTCAGATTATAAATTCCAGCAGCGGATTGGTCGTCGATCAAGAAACGAGCGGCGCTGACCCAGTCCTCCTGGTGAATCCAGGAATACCACTGCTGGCCACTCCCCATTGGCCCGCCGGCGAAAAGTCGAAACGATAGCAGCAACCTTGGCAGCGCGCCCTCCTTTGAGTTGAATACTAAGCCCGTGCGCAGGATCACCCGGCGGATTCCCATCCCTTCCACGGGAGCAGTGGAGGCTTCCCAGTCAATGCAAACGCGCGCCAGGAAATCCCTGCCTGGGGGAGAGTCCTCTGTCTGTTCGCCCGCGGGATTGGGGCCGTAATAGCCGATCGCCGATGCCTGGACTACCACGCCGGGCTTGTGGCTTGCCGCCTCGATGGCCTCCACGACCGCCCGGCCAGCGTCTTGCCGGCTCTCGACGATAAGCTTCCTGCGCTGGGGTGTCCAGCGGGTGGGGAAAAAGCGCCTCCCCGGCAGAGGCTCACCGGCTAGGTTGACGATCGCCCCAGCGCCATCGACCAGAGGCCCCCACGCCTCTGCCGTCTTGGCGTCCCAACGTTCGAGCCGAACGCCTTCAGGCATGTGAGAGATCGCCCTCTCTGGGGTGCGGCTGAGGGCGATGACCTCATGACCATCCGATATGAGATCGGCTGCGAGCGCGCGCCCGAGCTGTCCGGTGCCGCCGGTGAGAATAATACGCATCTTTCAATTCCTCCCGTCAAACTCAGGATCGGCAGCGGATGGGTAGTCTCTTTCTTGCCGATCCTGGCAAGCCCAGCTTGGATTCCTGCCATCTGGTCCCTCGGCCTAGCGGTCGGAATGCGCACCCGAAAGCGCTTCCATCCACTGGACGATCGCTTGAGCCGGCTGATCCAAATAGCGCTCTGCCGCTTGACTATAAGCGAGCAGGTAGCGATCGAGTTGCTCTTGGGTCCATCGATCATCGGTCATTCGGGTCTGCAACCATTCGAATGAAGAGTCCAGGTAGGCAAGATCCCCCAAAGCGAGGGCGGCCGAGATGTTTTGTGACATGCTGGCGTTGACCCGTACGAGATCTTGAGGCGTGATCTCTTCACCGGCCATGCTGTCCCAGACGAAGGTTTCGATCTTGGGAGTACTCCTTAGAAAAGCAGCTATTGCCTCCTTATGGTCCTCCGGCGAACCCTCAAAGGAGGGCATCTCGCCACGCGTCATCAGGAGGCGGTCAATGACTTCAGGCGCGCCTTCAAGGCTCTCTCCCAGGAAATGGGCCGGGATCCGTCCGCGGAGTCCCGGAATCTGGTTAAAGATCAAGCCGCCGTACGCCAACTTCAGCTCCAGTTCACGGAAGAGCAGAGCCATTTCAAGCAACCTGGCGGCAGCATCAAGCGATTGGGCGGCCATCACGATCAGATCGGGTCGAGTTGCCTGGATCGTCTGGTGAAGACGATCCAGGGGAATGTTGGTGCCGAGGTAGAGCACGTCCCGGCCTCGCCGTCTCAGCAGGAATGTCAGCAGAAGGGGCGCAAACGCATGCTCTTCCTGCGGAGGGCAGCCGGCTAGGATCAGGGCGGCTCGAGTTGGGGGCGGCGCAGCTGCGATAAGCGTCTCAACCCGAGCCGCCCTGATCCTAGCCGGCTGCACTCCGCAGGAAG
>CAYGCA010000072.1:8617-10882 GCA_964348265.1 uncultured Anaerolineaceae bacterium
AATAGGCGCCGCGTTGCCAGCCTGCCCCTATCTGAGCCAGCCCGCGTTGCAAGACTTGGATGCAGACAGCATTCGCGGGGTAAAGGGCGAAGGCCTGGGTAAGGGCGTGCTCGGCCCTGGTTTCGTCGAACCCCAGGCATGCAGACACCCAGCTTTCTCGAGATTGGGTGATGAGCTCACCGCTCAGTGCTGGCTGGCCGGCTAGAGCTGGCGCGTATTCTGTCATCGCCAGCGGGTCGCTGCCTCGAGCCTCAAGCGAGTGCCAGAGGTCAACTGCGCGGCTGATGCGCAGCCCCTCCCTTTGGCGTGCCCTCAGCCAATTGATGATCTCGATGTCCCTCTCCGAGTAGAGCCTGTGGCCGCCGGTGGACCTTGCCGGAAGGGGTAAGCCATAGCGCCGCTCCCAAGCCCGAAGCGTATCTGGTCGAACCCCGGTTTCGCTTACGACGGCACTCAGATTGAACGTGGGTTTGAGATTGTCGTTGACCATGTTTCACCGACCCTAGTATGCCTGCCTCGGCATTAGCTGTCCGGAAGAGCCTTCTCTGAAAAGGCCATGCCTGGCTGGCGAGTCCCTGATAATACCTGCCCGGTCGCCGGGGCGTGGGAGTGGCCGCTTTCTTGCAAGATGCGCCTTGTGGTCAGACGGGCAGAGAGCAGCACAATCGGAACTCCTGTGCCTGGATGCGTGCTGGCTCCGACAAAGAACAGGTTCTTGTACTTACGATGTCGGTTGCCGGGGCGCAGATAGCCCACCTGCGTGAAGTTATGGCTCAGCCCAAAAGCAGCCCCCTTGGCGAGGTTATACAATCGCTGCCAATCCACAGGGGTGTAGCTGATCTCGAACTTCAAGTGGCTCTCCAAATCTGGGACTCCCAGTTTGGCTAGGCGGCCAAAGACCGTACGGCGGGCGCGAGCTATAAGTCCGCTCCAGGGTTGATCCAGGCTACGATCCAGATGGCCAACCGGCACCAGTACAGCGAGCGTATCCTGCCCTTGTGGAGCAGCGTCCGGGTCGGTCCTGGCAGGCGCATGGATGTAGAAGCTTGGGTCATCGGGCAAGGCCTTGTCTTCGAAGATGCGATCGAAGCTGGCCCGATAATCATCAGCCAGGAAGATATTGTGCGTCCCCAACTGACGAACCTCTTGGTTCACGCCCCAATAGAACATGATGGCTGACGAGGTGTACTTGAGACGGTCTAGGTGATTAGCTTCCTTGGGATCATCCAGCAAATGTTGGTATGTGTAAGGCAAGTCGGCATTGGCAACGATGATATCGCCGGCGAGGTGTCTGCCATCAGCCAATCGCAGGCCGGTCGCCCTCCTTCCTTCGATTGTGATCTGCTGGACGGGGGCGTCGAACTCAAACTGAACACCAAGAGCCTGGGCGATGGAGTACAGGCTCTTGACCACCTGGTACATTCCACCTTTGGGGAGCCAGATTCCATCGACCAGCTCTGTGTACTGCAGTAGGGAGTAAGTTGCCGGTGCGTCGTAAGGGCTGAGCCCCAGGTACATGTTTTGAAAGGTGAAAGCCGCTCTTAGACGGGGGTGCCTGAAGTACTTGCTGATGTTGTCGTAATGCTTGACAAGCGCTTTCATCCGGAATAGGAGGGGTAGGTTCCGTAAGCTGAAATACTGCATCAACCCCTCGAAGTTGCGCCCAATGAAGTTTTCCAGTGACATCCGATAGTGGCGATTGCCCTCCGCCAGATAGCGAAGCAGGTGGCCAAAGCTACCCGGTTCAATCGCTTCGAGCTGAGATCGCAGAGCGTTCATGTCCGAAGTGAGTGCTAGTTGTTCGCCGTCCGCGAAATGGATGCGGTAGGTCGGGTCTATGCGTCGAAGATCAAGGTGATGATGCAGATGTTCCCCGAGAGCGGCGTAGGTCTCCTCAAAGATCTCGGGCATCAGGAAGAGGGTCGGGCCGGTATCGAATCGATGGCCGTCCCGGATGATCTGGCCGACACGCCCGCCTGGGGTAGGGTTCTTCTCCAGGACGGTCACCGCATAGCCATGGCGTGCCAAGCGGGCAGCGGCGGCAATACCGCCAATCCCGGCGCCAATCACAAGGACAGTCGGACGGGTCATGGGCCACTCCCTGGGAATCTCGACATGGTTGCTTCGATCGTTGCGTGTGAACGCTAAATCCTCGACAATATCCTACCCCATTATCAACGAATTGTCAAGATTCTAGCATATTAAACTTGACATAAGCTGGAAAAATACTGTATAATATCAACCATAATGGAGTTTTGTACAGTA
>CAYGCA010000072.1:10892-14959 GCA_964348265.1 uncultured Anaerolineaceae bacterium
GGCCTGGACGCAAACCTCGCTAGCCTGCCCTGGAGGCTCTCTCTGGGCGACCGGGAGCCTTGCATCAACGCCTCCCGTAATCATGATCGACAGCCACAACTGGCTGTCCACTGGGTCGCCTCATCTGACAAGCGCCTAAGAGACCCTTTGAGGTTGCCAGCCTTGCCTTGGGGCATCCGTGTCACCCCGTTGCCGAGTAGGAGATCGGGAGCCAAGATGAAAAGTGAGACCTTCCATCACTCAGGGGGCTGGCCCATGGGCTTGCCGATCCATTCTTGGGAAAGCCCGCTCCTGACCCTGGCTCAGCAAGCCAGGCAATCCATGCCTCCAGCCCAGGCGCACCAGCTATGGGACGATCTCCTATTGGAACGATCCTATGCCTACTGCGACGACCTTACTGCTAGGTTTAGCCGCTCCTTCTATTTGGCATCCGCCCTGCTTCCGATCGGAAAGAGGAAGGCGGTGCGCGCACTCTACGCCTTTTGCCGCACTACCGACGATATCGTCGATCGCCCTGTTGAGGATGCGCCGGCAAGGCTGCAAGCATGGCGAGCAAGGGTGCTGTCCTGGGAACCGCCCAACAATGACCCCGTTGCTGTCGCATGGGCTCATGCTCGGGCAACCTTCACGATTCCTGAGATCTTCGCCGAGCAACTCATCGACGGGGTTGCCCAAGACCTGCATCAGAAGCGCTACAAGACCTTCGAAGAGCTGGCCTCCTACGCCTATGGGGTTGCTTCGACCGTCGGATTGATGAGTATGCATATCACCGGCTTTTCAGGCCCAACGGCTGTCGCCTACGCCATCAAGATGGGCGTAGCGCTTCAACTCACGAACATCTTGAGGGACGTTGGCGAGGATTGGCGTGCGGGTCGCCTTTATCTTCCCCAAGAGGAGCTGACACAATTTGGTCTTTCTGAGGCTGATATCGCTGAGGGGCGAGTGGATGATCGCTGGCGTGAGTTCATGCGCTTCAATATTGAGCGAAATCGCCAGCTCTATGCCGAGGCATGGCCGGGAATCGGCAAACTGCATCCGGACGGCCGTCTGGCGATCACGGCTGCGGCTGACCTCTACCGCGCCATACTACGCGAAATCGAAGCCAACGACTACGACGTTTTCACCCGCCGGGCCTATGTGGGAACCATTGGGAAACTGCGCCGATTGCCTGCCATCTGGTGGCGCTCAATATTCCACGGCTAGTCTGCCAGGGAGGCCGAGTTGCTGCAGGAGCTTGAGCGAGTGCTGGCCGGGCTGGCAGACTAGCCGTCCACGCATGGATAGGAGAATCCACTGATGTCCTTGCCGCTGTATTTGTCCCTCAAAGAGATCTGGCACATGCGCGGCCGCTTCCTGCTTTTTAGCCTTGTTATTGCCCTGATCGCGGTTCTGGTTCTATTCATTACCGCACTAGGAGCCGGTCTTGCGAAGGCCAATCGGCAGTTCCTCCAGGAGCTTGAGGCCGACCTGATCATCTTTCAAGAGAATTCTGACTTCCTTATTAGCGGAAGTCGCATAGCCGAGTCCAAGATGAAGGAGATCCGGCGCCTTGAAGGGATAGCCGACCTTGGACTGCTTGGGTTCAGCAACGCCACTCTGCTCCTCCGGGGTGAGATCGGGTCCCTAGACGTAACGTTGGTTGGAGCCCAGCCTGGTAGGCCTGGAGAACCGCCTCTGATAACCGGGCGGAGCTTCCGCAGCAATCGTAGCCGCGAGGCCATCATTGATAAGAAGGTGGCCGTGCTCCTGGGCCTTAGTCCGGGAGATGCATTCATCCTGAAAAGCGTGCAGGGGACCGAAAGCGAGTTCTTTGATCTGGTGGTTGCAGGCATAAGCGAAGAACGCCAGTTCCTTTACCAGAATTCGGTCGTCGTACCTTTCAAGACCTGGGAAGACATCCGACCAAAGGCCGAATCTGGTGACCGCTCTTTGGAACTGGTCGGCAACGTCATTGCTGTGAGATTGAAGGACGTGGGGGCTCGCGATCACGTAGTCGACCTACTTCAATTGAGGGTAGATGGCATAGAAGTGGCCGATAAGGCTACGGCTATTCGCGCTTTGCCTGGGTACACCACGCAGCAGTCGGTTCTGGATACGCAGAGGATTTTTACACTCCTGATAGGAGTGCTTGTGGTCGGCGGCTTCTTCCAGATCCAGACGCTGCAGAAGGTGGGACAGATAGGAATGCTCAAGGCGATCGGGACCACAGATCAGGCCGTCGTTTCGGCCGGGATCTCACAGATCATCCTGGTGACGCTGTCTGGCGTGGTCTTGGGGGCGCTGATAACGATGCTCTTGGTGATGGGTCTCCCACCTCAGGTGCCATTTCTCTTCACGTCAAGCACCATTGCGCTCTCTTTGCTCCTGCTGCTGATCATTGGCCCGGTTGGGGGTTTGCTCTCCATCCGAGTGGCAACCAGGGTCGAGCCACTGCGGGCGCTTGGCCTTTAGTTCATTAGTGTCGGGTGATCTTATGGTAACCATACTGAAAACGATGGAACTCAGCAAAATCTACAGCGTCGGCCCCGCAACTGTCAGGGCCATCGACCAGGTCTCCATGAGCGTGCAGGCGGGAGAGCTTGTAGCGGTGGTTGGACCGAGCGGCTCCGGGAAGACAACCTTGCTGGCTTTGGTGGCTGCCCTGCTGAATCCCACGAGCGGCAGCATCCAAATCGACGGCATGGACCTGGGCTCAATGAGCGAGCGTGAACGCGTCGACTTTCGCCGACGCACGATCGGCTTCACCTTTCAAACCAACAATCTCATTCCCTACTTGACTGCGCTGGAGAATGTCGAATTGATGCTCAGGCTAGACAATCGACTTGATTCCTCTGGCAGGGCTCTGGCGAAGCATCTGCTCGCTCAGTTGGGTCTAGAGAACAGGCTGGACTACTACCCGGCCCAGCTTTCAGGGGGCCAGCAGCAGAGAGTGGCTATTGCTCGGGCCCTGGTTCATGATCCACGCCTCGTGCTTGCGGATGAACCCACAGCAAACCTGGATACCGAGCGAGCTTTTCAAGTGATCGAAACCCTCGCGCAACTTATCCATAAAGGGCAGCGGGCTGGCATCATGGTCACGCACGACCTACGACTGACCTCGCTTGCCGATAAGGTCATCAGCATGGTGGATGGGAAGATCGAACAGATGGTGGATAGCTCGAACCTGATCGAAGAGCTTGACGGGAGGCAAGTCGGTCTTCCGCTATCCTGGGGTTCATTCGCAGCCTGATCCACCTGCGCTTGTGTCATATTAACGTAAAGCGCCTCCTTCGAAGGACGCACTGAGATCCTCAAATAAGGACGCTTTGCGAAGATCCAATGGGCTACCCGACAAGGGCGCATGTGTCTCCTGATCAGGATGCCCTTTTGAGATCCTGGTCTCTTGCCTGCCCCCATCTAAGGACGAAGGTCACAGGCGGATATCCCAGCGCAGCCCGTGGAGAAGGAGCGCGATCTTCCCGGACGGCCTGCCAAGGATCCGCTGCCCGGGAGCGAATGCAAGCTGCACCGTGCTGGCGCGGGCGATTGAGGTTGACACCCGTGAATCGGATCTGGAGATCACGACGGGCTCTGAATGGCCTTGCATATCGGTTTTTCCCTATGACGGAGCCTGAAAGGCGGCCGGAAACCGATCCCGGAGCGGTTTCACGAACATCAACTCCAACGGGCAACCGGTGATTGGCCGAGCTGTTCTTCGTCAGGGAATTGAAGCGGAATGTGGATTGGGCCTCGGCGTGATGCAGTTGCAGACCTCAAGTGGAACCAAGCCGAGTGAGAAGTGTTCCCTTAGGTGCCCCCACGGGGATTCGAACCCCGGTTTTAGCCTTGAAAGGGCCACGTCCTAGGCCAGACTAGACGATGGGGGCGTACGCTGGAATTCTATCACCCCATCCGTGAGCTTTTCAACCTATCTTGATCTATGCCGGCGATCTACGCCATTAGGGGAGTGCTGTGAGGGCAGACCCTTGGGCCGGATCGGTCAGCCTTTAGACCGCCGTTCCTTGCGCCCGCGGAAGGATGGCGCAGTGATGACCTGGATGCGGCTGATCCTTCGGTCCAGCATTCGC
>CAYGCA010000073.1:0-7114 GCA_964348265.1 uncultured Anaerolineaceae bacterium
TGTTGTCTCCGCATCGCCCGGCACAATAAGACTGTTAGTGGTAAGTTCGACGAAGACAACGCCTATGATTGTGATTAGGTATCCGATGCCTGCGACTATTGCAGCTGTGCGTTGCGATGTATCGGCGGTACGGTTTGTCATTTGGATTCCTCCCGATGGATATCGAGCCACGCGCGGGAGGGCTGTGGGGAAGTGCTATCAGGCTGGCGATGTAGTGTGACGCTCTACGAGTGGCTCCCGGCCACAACGCGATGGTTTATCAGGTAAAGACGAGGGCAAATTCTGGCGAATGTCTAGTAGCTTCTGAGCAGGACGCCGCCCGCGGAGAGGGGGGCTACCCCAGGCTTCACCCCCGCTGGAGGCAGGCTATGAATCCGGGACCCTGATTCGAATGCTCCCGAAATCGGCGGGGATGATCAAGTCTGCGTACGATTTGTGCTGAGCGATGATCCGGTGCTCCCGTTCCAGCACGTCGAGAAGGAACGGTTCGAAGGTGTCCCTGGCTCTTCGTTTCCGAGCCTCCAGGGTTTGCCTGTAGTCGCGATCGATGAAGATCCGAAGGTCGATGAAGTGCAGCAGAGACGTGTAAGTGCCCTCGGCGATGAGGGCCACCATCTCACTGGTGTCAAGTTCCTCGACGGTTATGCTGTCCTCGTCATAATTGACCAAGGGTTTATAGATCGGGCTCTCGCCGCGTTTGAACGACCTCAGGTTGGAATCCAGAAAATCGAGCTTGACTTCAAAAGGGCCAACTTGCTCCAGATTACGGCGTCGCATTTCGTGATTGGTCTTGGGAGGGAAAACGAAGTAGTCGTCTTGCTGCAGGATGCCCGAATGGATTCCCTGCGTCGTCAGCAGTCGAGAGAGTTCGCTGGCCAGCTCCGACTTGCCTGAACCTGATTCGCCCGCGACCGCCAGCGTGAAACCGGCTCTTAGCTTCCCGGAGATGTGCTCGCAGATCTCAGCCGCTCGATCTGTGTGATGCTTCTCAATGACAAGCTTGTCGCCGATCATGCGATCGTCTCCACCTCATCCCCCTCGCGGACTGTCCGGCCAGAAGGCGGCCAACGAATCTAGATCCAACGCCTCGTGCCGACGGTCAGATGGATCAGCGGGTCTCGACTGATCGCCCTCAGCGATCTGGGTCAAGACGTTCAAATAGCCCACGGAGGTCTTCCCCCAGGTGTACCGAGAGAGCACCCGCTGTCTGCCCGCTCTCTGGTAATCGTCCCACTGATTATCGGGCCCGACAAGTCGGAGCAGGCCCTCAGCGATACTCTCTGGATCCATTGGATCCACCAGCACGCCGTACTCCTGGCCAGCCTCCGCAAGGCTTTCCCCCGGACCGCCGTTCTTGGTAACCACGGCTGGTAGTCCAGCGGCCATCGCCTCCAGTGGAGCTAGGCCGAAAGGCTCATAGAAGGCAGTCAGCGCGAAAACCGATCGTTGAGCTCGCAGGTACCGGTAGGCGGAAGCCAGTTCATTCTGGCTTTCAAGCGAAAAGAGGCTGAGCTTCCCCCGCAATTCATAGCTGTCGAAATGCGTCTCCAGTTCATCCATGATCGCGGCTTCCAATTCGGTCAAGCCTTGCCGGCTGCGGATGTCTTGGAGCCCTCTTACCACCAGAAGCAGGTTGCTGCTAGCTTGAAGGGTGGGATTCAGGGCGTAGGCTTTCACAAGGCCAACATGGTTCTTCTTAGGATCCAGTCGGCTGGAGGCGAGAACCGCCGGCAGCGCTCGTCGGGCTGGATCGATGTCACGCCTCATAACCTCAGCTATGAGTTCCGCGATGCGGCGATCCTCCGGGTTCGATTGATCCGCGTCGAAGATCCTCAGATTGACCCCCGGCGGCACGACCGCAAACTTGGCGTCGTCCTCGGGATTGATGGCGCTCCGGTAGATAGGGTGCCCGTATTGTTCGAAGCGTTCCTGATGGGTGCTGGTGATAACTCGGGCCGCATGTTTCATCGCAGTCCGTTCCGCTGCGATTCGTCGGGTGAATCTGTATTGTGCGTTCAGACCAGCCAGGGTGGCGCCTGGCGCCTTGAGCAGACGATCCAGCTTCTGTGCACCAAGGGAATGCGCGGTAAAGGTGTAGGGCGGACCCCCTTTGCTGGTCCATATCTGGGCGGCAAGTCCACCATCGCCGTAATGGGCCGTGACCGCAGCCGGGTGTCGTGCCTCCCCGGCGTAGTGGGCCATGATCTCAGGAACCCATTCGGTCTCCAGAAAGGGCCAAAGGTCCTCCTTCCTCAGAAACTTCTCGCCGCCGCAGGGGAAGCGCAGGATGCGGAGATTCGGCTCCCCAGGATAGGCATCTTGATCCCCTTCGAAGCCGGCCCAGGCTGGATCGACGATCCTGCGCGTGATGAGGTCGACCCTGTTCCCCATTCTCGCCAGCTCAAGGGCGACTTCTTTGACGTACACCAGCTGACCGCCGAAGTCGGGATGCTCTGTCCAATAACGATCCAGTGGATCAAAATTCCCCTGGGGATTCAGGAATGCGATGTGCATTGAAAGCTCGTGCTCCTAGGTCTGACCCACGTCATGGCCCCTCAGAACGGCCTGGAGACGGGCAGCCGCCCCCTCCGGATTCTCCTGACAGATGAACAAGCCCAGCTGTTCAAAGCCCCCGGTCTCCTGGGTGAAAGGCAGAAACTCAAAGTAGATCCCAGCCCCCGGACCGTTGTGCGCGGTTATGTTGAAGGCGATCTCCCTCCCGATCTGCGGCATGATCTTGTGCAGCGCTCGAGCGGCATCATGCCACCCTTCTGCAAGGGCAGCAATTTCTGAGTCGGATAGAGCATGGAGGCCATGCTTGGTTGGGTCTTTGACGATCAACAGCATGTCGTAGGGGCGCTTCATGAAGTAAGGCACTGCAAGGATCGCCTCCCCATAATCCTTCAGCAAGAGTTCAACGGGGTTTTCGCGGAGCAGGAAACTCGTAAAGGGCTCCCCCCTCGCTGCCTCGAACCGCCTGTCCTCCAAGATGCCCTGCGGCGCCACGTTGCTGAAAGCGATCTGCTGATGGCCATGCGCCAAGGAGGCCGCCGCGGCGCGCCCGTAGTTCTTGATAATCGACACGAAGCCTGAAGAGCTAAGCGGCCCAGCCTTCGCATCGGGGACTCGCAGTGAATCCAACCCCCCAGAGATCAGTTTTCGTTCCAGGGCGACGAGCCGTTCCATCACGATAAGGCAGTCAGAGACCGGCAGGTTGTGCCAATCCCGATCGTGCCATGAGGATGTCCACTGAAGAAAGTGAAAACCATAGGCGAGCCTGGGGGTGGCTTCACGACCCTGGTTTTCGGTCGGGGCCTCCGGATGGATTGGGTACAGGATGGGATACAGGTTCTTGTTTATGAAGGTATATCCCTCACTCAGGTCGGCAACATCCAGGACCCCCGTAGTTCTACCCTCACAGATCGCACATTCTGGATCTTCGCTCGGGGTTGTTCGGGCTCTGGATCGGCTGTCGTGGGGGCGCCGAGCACGGGAGGAATGATAGAGAATGCGATCGCCGTTCCTGGGGTCAATCTGATACCGCCCGTCCGGCAGGTGCTCAGACAACAAATCATCCTCCCGGAATAAGGCTGCAAGCTCCTCCAGTGTGAGGCTCTCGATCCGCCCGGCTTGAATGAGGCTCGACAGAGCTGCCTTATCTAAGTTCCGGCTCATCGTTGAGGGCTATCTGCGCTGGTGCTCGATCCGATCTCTGCCAGGAAGGCGGCCGTCCTGGGTTTCCAGGTGAAGTAAGGGACCGTAGCCTTTCGCGCGTTTTCTCCCATCCGCTGGCGAAGCGGTTCATTCGCAAGGAGCAGGCGCAGTGCGAAAGCAAAGCCGTCAACATCGCTGGCTTGCACAACGATGGCTCCTTCTCCGACTTGTATCGCAGGGTGCCCAGCATCGGCCTTTACTACCCGAGGATCCTTCCCGAGCAAATAGTCCGAGACGAATGGCACCAGGTGGCTGGCTACCACGGGCGCTCCCGAAGCGGCTGCTTCCTGCGCCGACATTCCGAAGCCTTCCATGATGGACGGAGTGCAGTAGATATGGGAAACCGAATAGAGGTGGGGCAGTCTCTCCCACACGGTGCCCACCACGGCGACATGACTTCGGACTCCCAGAACGTCTATCAGCGATCGAAGCTCTTTGGCCAACCCGCTTCGGTTCTCGTCTATCGAGACCACGAGCAAGGTGTCCTGGATCTGCTGCTGGGTCTTGGCAAAGGCTCTGATCAGTACGTCTTTTCTCTTCGTACGATCGGTCCGGCTGATCTCCGTGACGATCCGGCACTTCCGCACTTCTGCTGGGGAGAGCTCGCAATGATCGCTCAGAAAACGCCAGATCCCGTCTTCAGGAGAAACTTGGCGGGGGTGATACCGGGCAGGATCGATGCAGGGGGGCAAGAACGGCGTCGGTCCCTCATAGCGATAATCATCTCGCAGTGTCTCCTGGATCACATTCGAAGTCGCCCCGATGGCGTCCACGCTCTTCACCAGGTCGACCTCGACCGCAATGCGCTCGTCGATCCGCAAATCCGGCCACTCCTCAGGCGGGACGTTTCGCTTCTTGAGGGTTCCAAGGGAGTGCGGGATCCAGACATGTTGGACGGGAATTGCGATTCGTTCGTTGTAGAGTGCGCCTACTTTGGCCGCGTCCCAGTAGTGGGAGATCACTCTCGCAACCGTCGATCCCTCATCCCACAGAACCTCCGCCAGGTTGGCCGCCAGGCCAGGTATGCGCTCATGCATAGCCTCTTTCCGCACAAACTCAGTCAGTCCATCTTCAAGGTATAGAATTCGCTGGTATCTGTCCTTATAGTGCAGGCCTTCCTGCCGTCCGTGGGTCAGTGGATGCCGGTAACCGCCCCGGTTGGCGATGGTGATTTTGCAGGCGAAATCAACCAGAGAAGCGGCTAGTTGGTTTACGAAAACGTTCTGGCCGCCGGTGTCCGGCAGACCGGGCACGACCTCCCACTGGTGCACGCCGTGGGTGGACAGCATGAGAATATGCTCTCGGTGGTCGGCGAGGAAAGCAGCATGCTGGTCAGACTGGGTTGGAGCGACGGCAGTCATGAATGGACCCGCGATAGCCTCCCGGTTTGGTGGCCCTCAGGCTTCGGTTCGTCCTGCCATACCCGGCTCGATCGCTCAACCCTTTATGCCGGTGGAGGCGATGCTCTGGACGAACCATTTTTGGAACAGCAGGAAGACGATGAGTATGGGAATCGTGATCATCGAGGCGAATGCCAGCAGGTCGCCCCACAGTCTGGGATCTTGGCCGAAGAATGACTGAATCCCTACAGTCAAGGGTCTGACATCCGGGCCGCGCGTCACCATCAGCGGCCACATGAATCGATTCCAGGCGGCCAGCGCCTGGAGGATAGCCACGGTGGCGAAGATCGGTCTGGAGAGCGGCAGGACGATATTCCAAAATATGCGGAAAAGACCGGCCCCGTCGACGAAAGCAGACTCCTCTAGATCCTTTGGCAGGCTGATAAAGAACTGGTAGAAGAGGAAGATCGAGAAAGCGTCCGCGATGAAGGGGATAATCTGAACGTGATAGGTATCAAGCCAGGTCGAGGCCCCGCCAAACCAGGGGAGGCGGTTCACAAGCAGCAACAAGGGAACGGCAACAGCCTCGAAGGGGATGATGATCAGTGCGACGATCACACCCAGCAGGAAGCCTCGGCCCCTGAAGCGCAGGCGGGCCAGGGTGTAAGCGATCAAGCTGTTGACAAATAGGCCGGCGATGACCGTCGAAACCATAACCACCAGCGAGTTAACGACCAATTGTCCGAAATCCAAAAGCTCAAAGACGTCCCTGTAGTTCTGGAAACCGATGTCGCCTCGCGGGATGAAGGCGTTCAACGTGCTCATATCCGCCAGAACCTGCGTTTCGTTGTTCTTGAGTGACGAGACGATCATGAACACGATGGGGAACAGAAAGAAGATCGCCAGCAACGCCATGGCGAGGTACCTCAGACCGTTCCCAATCCACTTCTGGACCCGATAGCCTGGACCATGGGGAGTGGTTGTGGCTGTCACTTCAGTCCACCTGCCTTTCTTCGCGCAGGAAGTAGCGTTGCAGCAAGGAAACCATGAGAACGATGAAGAAGAAAACGATGCTGATCGCTGCAGCGTACCCCACCTTAAGTTGACCCCACCCCTGCTCGACGACATGGACCATGGTGGTCATGGAGGCGTTCTGCGGCCCTCCGTTGGTCATGACCTTAACTTGATCGAAGAGCTTGAACGCCAGGATGGTCGTGGCAATGACGACGAAGATGGTGGTGTTCCTCAATTGAGGCAGGGTGATGTTGGTGAATTGTTGCCATCTGTTGGCGCCATCGACCGAGGCCGCTTCGTAAAGGTCCACGGGTATCTCTTGCAGGCCCGCCAAATAGATCACCATCTGGAAGCCGGCTCCCTGCCAGATGGAGAGCACCATGATCGCCGGAAAGACGAGGTTGGTGTTGAGCAGCCAATTGAACGGCCCTATTCTGCCGAAGGAGACAGCGCCCAGGAAGGCGTTGATCAAGCCCTCGCCGGGGTTGTATAGGAACGTCCAAACGATGGCTACAACGGTCATGGCGGTCACGACGGGTGCGAAGTATATGGTTCGGAAGAAGTTCATCCCCTTGAGCTTCTGGTTGATCAAGATCGCCAGGCTCAGCGCCAAGGCTGTCTGGAGAGGTACTACGACCAATACAAAGTAGAAGTTGTTCAGGATCCCGCGCAAGAAGGCTTCGTCCCCGATCATTCGCGCGAAGTTTCGCATCCCGACAAACTGCGTCGGAAGGTTGGGGTTGGGAACCAGACGCTGGTCGGTGAAGGCCAGGCCGATGGCCATGATGAAGGGAATGACGAGGAAGACGATGAGCAGGACAATCGCAGGGGCTGAGAAGACCCAGGCCATAAGGGTCTCATCGCGGCGACGTCCGGTGAGGCGCTTGCGCCTCCCTCTAGCGGCCATGTACGCACCTCCGATGGTTTCGTCGAGGGCTCGGGGCAATCCCCCGGCCCTCGACGAATCTCACCCTGCTGGGGTCACTCCGCAGGCAGGGGGTAACCCTGGTTGTCCGGACGAGCTGTTGGGATGCGCCGTGCCTGAC
>CAYGCA010000073.1:7124-7788 GCA_964348265.1 uncultured Anaerolineaceae bacterium
GAGGTGATGACCGGGTAGGCAGGCGTCACCGGGCGTTCGAGCGCCACGCCGCCTTCCAGCTGCTGGACGAAGATGTTCAATGGGCCACCCTCGCCGTAGAGATCGGACATCTCGATGGCGCTCTTGCGGGCTGGCACAGCGCCATTGGCATTGGTCATGCGAAGGATTTCCTCCGGATCGACCAGGTACTCCAGGAACTTGAAAGCCGCTTCGGGATTCTCGCAAGTGGAGGTGATCCCCCAGTTCCAGGAGCCCATGCCGGTGATGGCCTGGTCGCCGAACATCGGCATCGGGAGAAGGACTAGATCGTCGCCGAGCCCCTCACTGTGGGGGGTCCACATCCAGTGGCCGACGTAGGCCAGAGCGGCGACCTTGCGCCCATAGAAGTCGTCATCGCCGGCTGGGCTAGCAATGGCGTAGCCGTTCTCAAACAGGCTCTGCCACCATTCCATCGCGGCTACCGCATCGGGGCCGTTGAGCACACCCTCCGCGCTCTGATAGTCGCTCCGGTCGATCAGGTCCCCGCCGAAGGATTGGAGGATGGGCGCGAAACCGTACGACTGCCATTCGCCTGCGCCGTAGTTCATCTTGAAGTCGATGACGTACTCGGTCTCATCCAGAACGGAGGCCGTTACGCTGTCGAGAAGGCCGAGGATCCTGCTCG
>CAYGCA010000073.1:7798-14843 GCA_964348265.1 uncultured Anaerolineaceae bacterium
CCAGGGCCATCAGCTTTTCCAACGCGTCGGAGAATTCTTCCATGGTCCAGGCGTCTGCCGTGCTGGTTGGGATACGAACCCCAGCTTTCTCAAGGTAGGCCTTATTGCCCCAGAGGGCTAGACCGGAATCGAAGGTCCCCAGGCTGTAGAGCCTCCCGCCGTACGTGCCCTGATTGATGATGGAGGGCAGGAAGTCGTTCTTCAGGTCGGCGGAAACGAACTCGTCTATTGGCCTCAGATAGCCCGACCAGGCGTAGTTGTACAGGAAGGGACCATCGAAATCCAGCAAGCATGGGAGGTCGCCTGCGAGCGCGGCTGCGTTAACTTGATCGTTGTAGGATCCCTCGGGGAGAAGGACCGCGTTGATGGACACCTCATCCTGCATGGCGTTGAAATCGGTCACCTGGGCATCCAGGACGTCGCGCTCTTCGCCCTTGCCGGAATGGAACCATACGTCGATTTCGACGGGCCCCGCAGGTGTGGGCGTTTCTGTGGGGCCGCAGGCTGTCAAGAGGGTCGCCAGCCCGAGCAGCAGCACAAGGTACAAATAGCTCTTTTTCATCTCTTTTCAAACTCCCTTCTCTCAAGTGTGAAGACGGAGAGTACGTTGGCGAGACGCTTGTCATCTCGCGATAGCCGCAGATCTTCCTCCTTTCGAAGTGCGCTGTTTCCAATTTCAAGGTTCAAGCTGCGCCGACAGGCTCGCTGAGGCGCCTGGCCACCGGTTGGGGCTCCTTCCCCAGCTTGGAGCCGGAGGTGGGGCTGCCGGGCTTTGCCAGGCCGAAATCAGTCCCTTTAGCCTGCCGGCCCGGCGGAATTCCGGATGATCAATTCGGTGGGCACGATCTCCCAGGTCGGCTCCCTCAAGGGATCCTTCACTCTCTCGAGCAGCAGTTGGATGCCAATCTCACCCGACTCGAAGAGCAGCTGTCGGACCGTCGTCAAATCAAGGTACCTGGCGATCTCGATGTCATCGTAGCCAATCACAGATAGGTCATTGGGAACTTCAAGCCCGGCTTCGCGTGCGGCCTCCAACACTCCCAGAGCCTGGGTATCGCTTGCGGCGAAGATCGCCGTCGGGGGCTTGGGGAGGGCGAGCATCTCGGATGCCATCAGCCTGGCTTCATAACGCGCGTGCTGACCGTGCTTGTGCAGCTCGTCCCGCAACCTCAGGCCGGCTTCCTCCAGCGCCATACGATATCCCAGGTAGCGATCGCGGCTGGATGTGAAACCGAACCGGCCGTCCAGTGGGTCACCGACGTAACCGATGTGTCGATGTCCCAGCTCAATGAGGTATTCGGTCGCTTTTCGTCCACCCTGCACATCGTCTACCACCACACAATCTACCGCTTTCAGCGAAGGATCATTGATGTCGATGAGGACGAAAGGGACACCGGCAGCTTGGAAGGAATCGATATCCTCCCCCCGAAGAGGGAGCGAGATGATCAGGACACCATCGACTCGCTCGCGACGGGCGAGGTCGCGCAGACAGGCGTCGCGCCTCTCGGGGGTTTCGATGTTGAAGACGATGAGATCGTATTCTGATCCCGCGAGGGCGCTTTCGATTCCCCGCAGCCGCTCCACCGCCGCCGGCCGCGTGAAGAAGGGGACAACGGCTGCAATCGTCAGGGTCTTACCGAGCGAGAGTCGGCGCCCAAGGGGGTTGGGGCTGAAGTCGAGTTCTTGAATGGCTTGCAGGACCCGTTCACGCGTCGCATCGCTGACGTTCTGGCTGTTGTTGAGCACGCGTGAGACGGTCCCCAAGCCTACATTCGCTCTTCTGGCCACGTCTCGGATGGTGTGGGGCATGCTTCAAATGCCGTTTTGGAACCGGTTCCATAATACACAGGCCTGGAGCATGTTGTCAAGTCGGCCCACATTCCGCTTCAGCCCGTGAGCCCGCTCGAGGCCCTTCGAGAGCGGAGCGGGACAAGGCCTGTGAAGTCGAGATCACGGACTGTCCCGGCCGGGGCGGAGCGAAAGGGCTGAGGGGAACTTGCCTGCAACTCATCCCGGCGAGATGCTGCTCGAGGAGCCACTGGGCCGAGGGGGAGGTCACCGTACCGACTTGCCAAGGATTGCGGTGCAATCCCATCGCATCACCGGAACTGGGCTTGGCAAGCGGCCGATCGCCGCCGGTACCGCACTGCGTTTGGGGGGCTTCTCTGGCAGCTCTTCCTTTTCTGGGTGAACCTGCAGGCGCTCCACGACCTGCAGCTCGAAGGGATGGAGCTCGGCGGTCACCCGGAGAAGAGGTCAAGGCCCTGACCTGAGAGGGCCCAGGCCGCCTGATTTTTGGCTCCGCCTGAGCCCCGGCGCGGTCTCCAGGAAGGCTGGAGGCCCTGCGGCAGTTGGGCGCCCGCCCGACGGTGATTGAATCGGGACAAGTTATCTTGTAAGATGATTTGAGGAGCAGGACAACTCCCACCTAAACGAGGGTGGTTGAGGCAGCGCCTCCAGGCTGGGGAACAACCACACCGTAGGCCGGCAAAACCCCGACTTCGCTGGAGGTCGGGTGCTTTCCTTTTCGGTGATGCCGAACGGAGCGCGCAGGGCTCAGGTAGGAGTCTCTCCATCCTCAGTGCGTTTGGCATGATGCAGCTCAATGCCAGGGGAGGTGCACTAGGAACCACTCGCGGTCCTTTCTATGAAGGCGCTTCAGTCTGGCGTCCATTCCACAGGCTTGGCAAGAGCTGGGAGGCCCGGCCTCTTCCGGCAACCGGCAGGACCAAAGAGCACAACAGGAGGTTGGATCATGCTCACTAATCGGATCATTGGGGCGTTTACTTTCCGTCGTGAGGTTTATGCCGAGGTCGAGAGAGACACCACCTTCACCTCGACAGCCTGGATCCTGGTGGCCGTAGTCGCATTCCTCAACCAGCTCGGGTCGAATGCATCCCCAAACTTGGTCAGCTGGTCGCTCGGCGCGGTCATAGGCACGATCTTCGCGGTCATCGGCTTCGCCGTGGGCGCTCTGGTCATCAACTGGGTAGGGCGCGCCCTGTTCAACGCCGAAGTCTCCTTCGAGGAGCTGGTCCGGACCTTGGGTCTGGCCTACGTTTGGAATGTAGTGGGAGTCCTCGGCGTGCTGACCGCCTTCTCTGAAGCCCTGCGCTGCGTGTTGGCGCCCGCCTTGATTGTCTCCGCGATCCTGATGGTGATCGCCTGGTTCGTAGCAACGAAGGAGGCCTTGGATTTGGACTGGGTGCAGACCATCATCACCGTCATTCTGGGCTGGATCGCCCTGTTGGTGATCACACTCGTTGCCGGAGCGGTGCTTGGCCTGTTGGGCCTGGGGGCCGCTGCGCTGGGAGGAGCCGTTGGCTTCTAAGGGAGGCTCTCCCGGAGCGAGGTGTGATGCTGGGTAGTTGGTCAGCGGCGCGCAGCCCAGGCAGGAACAGCCGCACACACGGACAAACCTGGCGTGGATCAGAGCCAATTCAGAACGTGAGGAGATACCCATCATGTCCGAGTACGAGGTTCCCGACCATGAGATGATCGTCATCGCCTTCGACGGCGAGAGCCAAGCCGAGCTGGTCTTAGAAAGCCTCAGAGGCATGGAAGCGATGGACGTCGTCGATTTGAAGAGCGCCGCGGTGATCGTCAGATCTGAGTCCGGGAAAGTCGTGATCAAAGAGACAAGGGACTTCGACGCTAGGCAAGGCGCGATTGGGGGGGCGATTGCCGGCGGCGTGCTCGGCTTGCTGCGAGGCGGCCTGCTCAAGGGCGCAATCCTTGGAGCGGCGGGAGGTGCAATCGCCGGCAAAGTGGTCGACCTGGGGCTCGAAGACGATTTCTTGAGAGAGCTCGGAGATAGCCTGGGGCCCGACAGCTCGGCCATTGTGGCCCTCGTGGATTTTGAGCAGGTTGATCAAGCCATGCAGGAGCTGGATAAGTTCGAGGGAGGTCGCATCCTGAGGCACAGCCTCAGCCCCGAAGTCTACGCCAAGCTCTCCGAGGCCGTCGAAGACTAGCCGGTCAGCGTGATTCGCCCAACACTTTGTCCAGGCGGTCGTTGAAGCCGGGTTGCAGACCAGCGAGGGGCTGTGATCCGGCGCAGCTCACCCGGACAGCCCCTCTCAAGGCCCCGGCGTAGGTCCCCGGTGCGACGAACAGGTCTGTATGGCTCCCCTACGAGACGCGCTGCCGGTGCGCACGCTACCGCTGGGGCCTTCCGCCAGGTAGGTTCTGCCCGCCGGGGTTTCCTGGGGAGGAACCGCGCGAACCGGATGATCCCCGGACAGCCGAGGGGCCACCTTCAAGGCTCTGGAGGATGCGACCCTCCTCGCGGCCAGCCTGCAGCTCGAGGCCGCCTTCTTGCTGACTGTTTCTTGGGATATACTTGATGGGCCCAAGCTCGCGCGGCGAGACAGGGCCATGGGTCGCGCGTTCATTCGTCCAAGAAGATTCAGCTCGCCGAAGCGAACTCACACCGGACATCGGCTGCCGGTGAGAACAGGGAGAACAGGCCGCGCAGAGCAGTACCGGCCGCCGGGTGTCTTTCCAGAGGAAGAGGGGCCCTCCCCTCTTACTCTCGGCGACTAGGGCCGAATGGGCGCACGCGAGCATCCTTTTGCGGCCCCGGCCGCACGCCTCGCCGATCCGGGTGGCATTTGGCCGGGCTGGGTCTCTCCAGCCGCCGCCTTCGAGAATCCCGTTGAAGTTCTCCCGGGGCACGCCCGGCTGGCCAGGCCCGCCTCTCGCAGACGGCCCGGGATCCAACCTGCTGCCACTCGAGAACCGCCAGGGCGGCGCCTAAAACCGGACACGGCCAGGAGGCAACTTCCCATGGCTGGGTCGAAACCACTTGCTCGCTGAGGATGGAAAGCCGAGCCGATCGGGTCCAGTTGAGTGTGGAGGCGGTTTCGCTGAGCTTTGGCGGCACACAGGCGCTCAGGGAGGTCAGCTTCGACGTCTTCCGAGGGGAAATCCTCGCCATCATCGGCCCCAACGGTGCGGGAAAGACCTCGCTGCTGAACTGTCTCAACGGGTTCTACCGACCCTCCGAGGGCAAGATTCTCTTCGAAGGCAATGACCTAACGGCCCTGCCCGCCCACCAAATCGCGCGCCTGGGGATCGCACGGACGTTTCAAAACATCGCGTTGTATACCGGATTGAGCACACTGGACAACCTGCTGGCCGCCCGGCACATCCACATGCAGACCGGCTTGCTGGGCAGCCTGGTCTATTGGGGCTTCGCCCAGAAGGAGGACATCGATCACTGGGAGCGAGTGGAGGAGATCATCGACTTCTTGGAAATCGAACACATCCGAAAGGCAACCGTGGCCGCCCTGCCTTACGGACTTCGCAAGCGGGTGGAACTGGGAAGAGCGCTCGCTCTCGAGCCCAAGCTGCTGCTGCTCGACGAGCCAATGACCGGCATGAACCAAGAAGAAAAGGAAGACATGGCCCGCTTCATCCTCGACGTGCATGAGCTGCAGGGGACGAGCATCCTGCTCATCGAGCACGACATGGGACTCGTCATGGATATCGCCGAGCGAGTGGTCGTCCTGGATTTCGGGGCAAAGATCGCTGAAGGCAGTCCGGGCGAGATTCGGAATAACCCCGAAGTCATTCGCGCCTACTTGGGGCAGGAGCAAGCGAGCGCCCGATAGGGAGCATGGAGAGTGGAGCCGGACACCCTGTCGAAGTACTGGCATCAAAATGTGAAGCGCCACCGGGGGACCCCCAAGGTGGCTGTGCGCCAGAAGGACAAAGGGATTTGGCAGAGCTTCACGTGGGACCAGGAATACGAGCAGGTGCGTGATTTCTGCCTGGGCGTGGTTCAGCTGGGATTGCGGCCGGGAGACCGCGTGGCCATCCTGGGGGACAACGACCGGGAATACCTCTGGGCAGCCCTGGGGGTCATGTGCGCGGGCGCGACCGTCGTGGGGCTCTTCACCGATGTGACGCCCTCCGAGGTGGAATACATCGTGTCGCATGCGGATGCGACGTTCGTGCTGGCGGGCGATCAGGAGCAATGCGACAAGCTCCTCATGGTCAAAGAGAAGCTGCCCCTGGTGAAGAATGTGATCTATTGGGATGATCGGGGCATGTGGTACTACCAGGATCCCTGGCTGATCGACTTCCGCGCCGTCCAGGCGAAAGGGCGGGAATCCGAGGCCGATGCGGACAGAAGCTTCGAGGCCATGATCGCCGCCGGAGCACTTGATCAGGATGCCATGTTCTGCTACACCTCCGGGACCACAGGCAACCCGAAGGGGGTCATGTTGAGCCACGCCAATTTCATACACTCGGCGGAGGCCTACAATCAGGTCGATCCACGGCTGGACACCGACAATTACCTGTCTTTCCTGCCGCTGGCCTGGATCGGCGGGGCGGCGCTGGACCTCGTACCGCATGCCGTCGACGGGGTGATCTTGAACTTCGCGGAGAGTTCGGAAACCGTGCGCGAGAACATCCGGGAGATCGCGCCCGATACCCTGCTCTACAATTCGCGTCTCTGGGAGACCCTGGTCGCGAACATCCGCGCTCGGATGCTGGACAGCCATTGGATTGACCGCGGCCTCTATCGTCTCTTCCTGGGCATTGGCTATCGGGTGGCGGATTATGAATTCAAGAAAGAACCCGTCCCGATCTGGTGGAAGGCCCTCTATGCCCTGGGAGCGGTGGTCCTCTATCGGCCCCTGCTCGGACAGTATGGCCTGCATAAGGCCAGGGCGAGCTACACGGCCGGCTCGGCACTCAGCCCTGATGTCCTGCGCTTCTTCCGGGCGCTCGGCCTGCCCTTGCGCCAGATCTACGCCTCGACCGAGGTGACGGGCACCGCCGTCATTCACACCCGGGACGACGTCAAATTCGAGTCGGTGGGTAAGCCGATCCCCGGATCGCGGGTCAAGATCTCCGAGGAGGGGGAGATCCTGATCTCCACGCCGTCGCTCAAGTTTGGCAGTGCGGTCGCGCCGGTGACGTCGGTGCCGATGTAATTCCCGGAGATGGTGTTGCCGGTCGTTTCCGCAGCATCGATAAACACGCCATCCTCCAGGTTTCCCGAGATGAGATTGCGCGCCCCCACGGCGTCACC
>CAYGCA010000074.1:0-7100 GCA_964348265.1 uncultured Anaerolineaceae bacterium
GTGGCCAAAACGGGCTTGAGCGACGTCAAGATCCAGGCCGATCAGTTTGAACACATGCTCCTGGAGCTCTCGACGATGGATCCTTATGCTCCCGCCGCTGACTTCATGCCCATTTAGAGAGACGTCGTATTGCTGACCGCGGACCTTGCCCGGATCCTCGGCAAGGATCGGCACATCTTCCGGAAGCGGGGAGGTGAACAGGTGGTGGCTGGGATCCCAGCGCTGCTCGGTTCCGCTCCAAGTTACAAGCGGAAAGTCGATGATCCAACAGAATGCCAGCTCCTCAGACCGGCATAGCCCCAGCTCTTCGGCCAGATGAACTCGGAGCCTTCCTAATGCCTCGAACACGACACTTGGCTTATCCGCAACGAAGAGCAAGAGGTCGCCAGGCTCGGCTTCGAGCCGCTTGATCAGAGCCTCGAGCCGGTCCGCCGCAAGATATCTAGCGAAGGATGAGCGGTGTTCCCCAGACTGCGATACGGCCAAATAGGCCAAGCCCTTGGCATCGGAATGAGCGGCAAGTTCGCTGAGCGGGTCAATTTCCTTCCGGCTGAAGTCTGCGCTCCCTTTGGCGTTCAGCCCCCGAACTTGTCCGCCCGATGCCACCGCCTCTTCAAAGATCCTGAAGCCGCATCCCGGGGCAAGCTCGGTCACATCCTTTAGCTCCAAACCGAAGCGAATATCTGGTGTGTCCAGCCCGAAGCGACTAAGCGCTTCCTCATAGCTGAACCTAGGCCAGGGTTTCGCGAAGAGCTTCTTTTCCGGGAACAACTCCTCTACCATCGACGTGTAGAGCTCCTCAACGATCTCCATCACATCCTCGCGCTCAACGAACGACATTTCCAGATCGAGCTGAGTAAATTCAGGCTGCCGGTCTCCACGCTGGTCCTCGTCCCTGAAACAGCGAGCGATTTGAAAGTACCGCTCGATGCCAGCCACCATCAAGAGCTGCTTGAGCTGCTGCGGAGACTGAGGCAGGGCATAAACCTGGCCTGGGTAATGGCGCGATGGAACCAGGTAATCGCGTGCGCCTTCGGGAGTTGTCTTGAATAGAATCGGGGTCTCGATCTCCCAAAAACCGCGCTCGTCAAGAAAATCTCGAATGTACTTTATGACTCGATGGCGTAGCTCCAGATTCAGCTGCATCCGCTTCCGCCGCAGGTCAAGGTAACGGTACTTCAGGCGGACCATCTCTTCGACATCTGATTCTTCGTTGACGGCGAAGGGCGGCGTTCGCGCCGGGTTCAATACGTGCACTGCCGTCGCTTCGACCTCGACTTCACCCGTGGCAAGTTGGGGATTCTCAAATCCCTCTGGACGACGCCGCACAATCCCTCCAACCTGCACAACCCACTCGGGCCGGATTGGGTTGGCAGCTCTATGTGCAGCAGGCGAGATTTCGGGATTCGCCACCACCTGGACTTTTCCCCACCGATCGCGCAGATCAAGGAAGGTTACTCCACCGTGATCACGACGTCGGTCAACCCAGCCGGCCAGGGTTACCTCCTGATCGACATGTTCAACTCGAAGTTCACCACAGGTGTGTGTCTTAAGCATTTGGCCTCCCGCTAGAACAAAATTAGCCGCCCGGTCGGTTCGACATCGGGCGGCATGGATCGGAGCACGCTAGATCATAGATGCCAGCGGACGCCGCCCGGCGGTTCTCCGACCTCTCTGTCATTCATCGTATAGGGGATCGCTGGAGTGACTAAAGCTTGAAAACGCATCTTGGCTCCACCGGGGTCAATTATAGCATCCCAAAATAGAGTGGGCCAAGACTTCACCTTTTCGCTTGAGCAGCAAACGCCTGACTTATCCCTTGCAGAAGCTCATGTTTGGCAACGGGTTTAGCCAAGTACATCGTCGCTCCGGCCTCCAGGCCGGCTTCGACATCCTCAGATCGACTCTTGGCCGAAACAAGGACCACTGGTAGCAAGGACAAGTCCGGTTCGCGTCGGATGTATCGACACAGCTCGAGCCCGGAAACGCCCGGCATCATTACATCGAGCAGGAGCAGATCGGGATCGTTTTGACGAATCGCCTTGATCGCCGCACCCGTTCCGTGCACCACAACCGTGCGGTAACCCTCCTGCTCGAGCATCAAGCGGTACATCCCCGCTGTGCTCGGCTCGTCATCTACTATCAATACCAAAGGCTCAGTCACAGTATTCGCCTACCTGTCTAAACAGGGCAGAAGTATACATCAGTAGTCCGGTGTCAACAATTCACTTTCCCGGGTAACCGGTGCGCCGTACGAACAGAGGGCCTCTTCCGAAGATGCGAATAACGGGCAACAGAGCCGGATCACACGACCCGTAGAAATCAAGCCGAGTCACTCCCTCTCGCGGAGACTCCGAAGGTCTTCAACGGAGTCCACGTCAAAAAGGACAGACTGATCCCACGGGAGGCTGCCAATCTGGAAGCGGCCAAAGAGGGCTTTGCCACCCTGGTCCCCCACCAGAGAGTCCAAGGCCGAGAACGTCACCCGATCGAAAAGCACCGGGTTCCCCCAGCGTCCCCCAGCGAGTGGGGCGACGATGGGTGCAAGGTTGCGCTGATGCTCTTTGACGAGTGTCTGCACGACCGCCGCGCCGACGAAAGGCATATCGGAAAGCAGGAAGATGACCGCCTCCACATCCCTTGCGGCTGCCGCCAGCCCAACTCGAACCGAAGAACTCTGTCCCGAGGCCCAGGCAGCATTGCGCACAGCCACGACAGGCTCGGACCCCAGCGCCGCTTCTACGGCTTCTGCGTCGGCACCGACAACGACAATTACCGGCGAAAGTCCCCCCTCGACCGCCGCCTGCACAGCGTAGGCAACCAGGGGTTTCCCACGCCACTCGATGAGCTGCTTTGACCGCCCCAGTCTTGCCGAGCCGCCAGCCGCCAAAACGACGCCGGCGACTCGACTGAAAAGCCTGCGCACTGGAGGATCATTCGCAACAGCACCTAATGCTACTGCCCTTACCCGAGAGTCACGCAGGAGCAGCTCAGCCATAGCTTGCCCTGCTTCGAACACAGGCTCCGCCCCCGCCTTATTGAGCAGGACGCGGACTTCCGCATGCGGAGGTATGCCTTTCAGCCCTCCATCCTCTGCCAACATCAGTTTGACGATATGCTCAGGCTGGACAATCGCTCCAGGCTGGATACCTAGAAGCGAGGCAATTTGCCTGAAACGATGAACCGTCCTCGGCGTGAATGGTTTTCCAAGGATGTCAAGCCCGACCACTGGTACCACCGTGTCGACCAAAGCTGGAATCACAGGTTCATGCACTGCCGGCGCTTTCCAGGATCGGCCGCGTGCCCCGTCGGCCTCGATGAGAAGGACTGCGCCGCATTCCCCCACCTGCCGGCGCAAGATCT
Organism: uncultured Anaerolineaceae bacterium; assembly: GCA_964348265.1. GTDB lineage: Bacteria > Chloroflexota > Anaerolineae > Anaerolineales > E44-bin32 > JBFJVD01. The sequence goes on from CAYGCA010000074.1 coordinate 3,364, forward strand.
CCATCGCGCCCGGATCGAGGCCCAGCCACTTTGGCTCGGCAGGCGTAAGGTCTCGAGTTATCAGCACACTTCTGTGCTTCTCAAGCACGGTAGGGAGAGCTTCCAGAGAGGCGACATCCCCGCCAGTCAAATGGATCTCTGCGATCCTGCTCTGCTCTTGGGCAAGTCTGGTCGTGCAGGTCACGACGACCGGATGGACTTCTGCAACTTCAGCGACCAGTCTTTCGATCGCTGTCGATTTTCCACCTGCGCCGACGAATGCAAGCGCCCGGCCGGGGGCCACCCGAAGAGCTGCCGAAAGGCGCATATCAGCCGCCGAGACGACGGCGGATCTCCGGTCGGCTCAAAAGCGCTTCTAGAACCCCGCCGCCGATCGACAGGGCCTTATCCGAAATCTGGTAGCAGAAGGTTGGATTACTTCTCGGATCGAGATCACCAACCTTCTGCCCAAACTCAACTTCTAGTCCAGGGTGCAGGAGGCCCCGCAGCGCCCCAGCGAAGGGAGCTTCGATAGGCACATCATCGATCATGGCAAGCACCTCGCCTTTTTGGGCGAGCGAGCCGAGTGGCAGCGCCTCACGGATAACTCCGGATTCAGGCGCTCGGAGAACTCGCTCGACATCATAGCCTCGTACCGGCTCGGGCCTCCCCGTGTCCTCTTCCGCTTGGCCCTGCCAATATACCCGACCGAGGTGATGCCCTCGGTTCGTCTCTACCACGGCGTGACAATCAAGCTCGGCCGTGAATCCCGGACCAAGCCCAACTATGAAGGGGACCGCCTCAACGCCTAGCTCTGGCGGCGCCTTGCGCATCCGACCATCGACTAACGCTATCGGCATCAGTTCGTGACGGAGCTCTGCAGTTGGATCAACAAGCACAGGGATGTCGCCTGCCGCCAGAGTCTGTCTGGCCGCCTCAACATCGGGCGCCAGACGGCCGTGCAGATCTTCGATTTCAATCTCCCCCGCGTATACGGCCTGTGCCAAGGCCACCAACCTTCGCAGCGCTAACGGCTGGGCAATCTCAGTGACAACAATGGAGAAACCGCTGCGGCACAGACGGGCAGCAACGCCGGTAGCCAAATCCCCGCCGCCCCTGATGAGAACGAGGGGCCCCTCCGTCTTCATTCGCCGTTTGCGTGGTTCAAGCCTCGGATCACGCGTTCAGGCGTAAGCGGGAATTCATCAAACCAAACGCCCACCGCATCATGCACGGCGGCAATGACCGCTGGTGCAAGGGGAAGATAGGGCATCTCTGCCATACCTCGGACGCCCCAGGGACCGATCGGATCGGCGTACTCCAGGATAAGTGATTCTACATGGTCCGGGATATCCAGCACGCCCGGGATCAAGTAGGTTGACAGGTGTTCGGTCTGAACGTAGCCGCCATCTTGCTGAAAATCTTCCAAAATCACATACCCGGCTGCCTGGACGATAGCCCCCTCGATCTGCCCTTCGATTTGCTGGGGGTTGATGGCCTTGCCCACATCGTCGGCACAGACCACGTTGAGGACGCGCACATGACCCAGTTCCGTGTCAACCTCCACAGCCGCTGCTTCCGCCACGTAGCCGTATGCGAAATTCGGAATGCAAACGCCTGTAGCTTCATCAAAGGGCGTCGTTGCAGGCGGCCGATACGTGTAAGTAGCTACGGCTGGACGATCCTCATTGAGCCACCTATTCAAGGCCTCAGTTGCTGCCCCGCGGATTGATTCCCCGGACATGAATGTCATCCGTGAAGCGGAGGCGGATCCAGAATCACCCGCCGAGGCTGTGTCCGACAACTTCAATTCCACCTTTTCAATAGGCACTCCGACGGCCTCAGCCGCCATCTGGGCCATCACCGTGTGAGCTCCCTGCCCAACTTCGGCGCCGGCATGGCGCAACACAACCGATTCGATCTCAGCGCCCCCATGGAGCTCAATGGTCGCCGCGCATTTCTCCGGGAAGCCAAAGGAAAAGCCGACATTCTTGAAGGCGCAGGCGAAGCCGACACCGCGTTTGATGTGAGGTTCGCCAGGTTCACTGCTAGGGCTCTCCTCAGGCCGCGTCCATCCCTCCTCCCCCTTGACCCAGCCCGCCTTTTTTGCGCAGGCCGCGACCACACGATCGATCGTCACCCCCTGAGGCAGCGGCGATCCCACAGACATAGGGACGCCCTCTTTGAGCAGATTTCGGGCCCGGATCTCAACTGGGTCCATCCCCAAGGCGAGCGCCACCTTTGTGATTTGGCTTTCGGCGGCGAACGCGGCTTGCGGTCCGCCAAACCCTCGGAAGGCACCGCCCGGTATGTGGTTGGTGTATACCGAATAGGCATCCACTCTGACGTTGGGGATTTCATACGGGCCGGTGCACAACAGCGCCGCGTTGCCCAGGACCTTCGTTGAGGTGTAGGCATAGGCGCCGCCATCCTGAATCACTTCTACGTCAGCCGCGATAATCTTGCCCTGCCTCGTCGCTCCCCACTTGGTCCGGATCAAAAAGGGATGACGCTTGTGATGTCCCAGGATCGACTCCTGGCGGGACCATACAATCTTGACCGGTCTTCGAATCCCGCGCTCATCCAACCGCAAGGCCGCCAGCGCAAGAACGATCTGGACCGACATATCTTCTCGACCACCAAAGGCTCCGCCGATTGCCGGATAGATGACCCGGACCCTGTCGACTGGCAGATCTAGAGCGTGGGCGATCTGTGCCTGGTCCTCGTGGGTCCACTGGCCTGCAACCAAAACCGTTACACGATCCTGGTCATCGATGTAGGCCAAACCAGCCTCAGGTTGAAGGTAGGCGTGTTCTTGGGAAGGCGTGCGATATTCACTCTCAATGACGACCTCCGCCTGCGCAAAGGCCGTTGGTACGTCACCTTTGCGAATCTTGTAGTGACAGAAGATGTTGCTCCCCCGGTCAGGGTGCAAGAGCGGGGCACCGCTCTGCATGGCGACAAGGGGATCGGTCACCACCGGAAGATCTTGGTAGTCAACCTGGATCAGGCTGAGTGCCTCCACGGCGATTGCTTCGCTTTCGGCAACAACGAGGGCCACCTGATCGCCGACAAAGCGCACCCGCTCCGCGATCTCTTTCGCAGAGCCCGGCCCACACAGGACGGGTTGATCAGACATGATCAGCCCATACTCATTCACGGGTACATCTTTGGCAGTAAAGACCCCCAGGACGCCATCCAATGCTTCAGCCGCCGAGGTGTCGATCTTTCGGATAACGGCGTGCGGCCGCCCGGCGAACAAGATCTTCATGTAGGCCTGATCTGTAAGATTGATGTCGCCGGGGAAGAGCGCTTCCCCTTTGACTTTGCCAACCGCATCGACCCGAGCTATTGATTGTCCAAGGTGGCTCATTTCGCAGTCCCGGCAGGAGTTTCAGCGACTGGGGGGCAAGGCCATGAACTGCCTTTCAGAACGCATCCGAAGAAGTTCCAAGTCGAAGATGCGACGAAGGATTGCCAGGCTGGCGGCATAGGTGGGACCCATGCCGTAGTATGAGAGCGATCCAGCCCCCAGATTCTTGCCCTTACTCAGAGGCGTGTCTGAGGCGTAATGAATTACGCCAACGTCAAATGGAAGACCGTGAAGATCAACGATTTCATTATTCGGGTGGCGCTTTGGTCGGTAGAACTCGTAGATAGCGGACAGATAGGGCCCGGTTTCCATCTCAATGTCTGTGTACCCCTCGCGATAGAAGACTTCCATGTAATTCGGGTTTTGGAGGAACGTGCCTCGCACA
>CAYGCA010000074.1:7152-8141 GCA_964348265.1 uncultured Anaerolineaceae bacterium
CTGGTTGTCCATGGCAGTCCCATATACCAGCTCGTCCGCCTCATCGGCAGCAGCAAAGCGATTATCAAAGAGGAAGGTGTTCTGAGATTGCCCGTCATGCAGCACCGAGGGGACCATGACGTCGCCGATAACTCCAGTCAAGGTCGCAGCCTTGCCCATGGAGTAAATGCCGAGCATATCGCCAACGCGGGTGGCAACATAGGACAGTATCTCATAGGCCGCCATGCCAAGCGGATAATCAATGTTGACAGTCAAGGCGTCGCTTTCCAAAAGGCTCTCCAGGTCCTCCCGAAACAAGCGAGTATCGATCCACTCCAGATTCAGTGATGAAAGTTCGATGATTTGAACTTGGACTTCAAAGCTGTGCTCGCTCAGGCTGCGGTGTATCCCATGGGCTTTCTCGGCCTGAAGGCGCTCCGCCTTTGGGCGCTGCCCTTCTGGCGTGGATTCATATCTCTTGAAGATATAGTAGAGGAAATTCTCCTGGCTGGAAGGACTCTGTTCACTCTTGATCTTGTGGCATTCGGCTGCCAGGTCTTCGTCCCCCAGTTCATCCGGGAAAGGGACGATCTTCTTTTCGTGGCGCAGGGCAAAACTGGTCAGCAGACTTACCAGGCTGTGGGTGTTGCTGGAGACGAAATAGACGGGACGATTGCGGAGGGAGGGCATAACGGCCTCAACTTGGTCCCACCACATTTGGGTCGCTCTCCGATAATCGTTGAGCGACCCTGCCAGAAGACGCACCTTAATGTGTTTCCTTTTGGCTGCAATCGCCCTGATGACTTTCCAGAATTCATTCCCCCTGACGCTTCTCAAACGGTCCAGATCGTCAGGCTCGACGCCAATTCCACTTCCGAAGACAGCCAGGCCCTCATCCCTGTCTACCGGGCTCTCCAAGAAGCTCTTGACCAGGTCACCTTTCATCAAGTTATGCAGCTTGTTCCATTCGATCTGGAAAGCCGCAAGAATTGGCAGGATATCGTCGATAT
>CAYGCA010000074.1:8151-10653 GCA_964348265.1 uncultured Anaerolineaceae bacterium
CAAACACGCCCGCGGACTCGTACCTCTCGTCCGCGATCAGCCGCTTGTCGAACTCGGGGTAACCGCCCATGGTGTAGTAGATACTGTCCTTGCCTTCGAGTATGCCTGGCAGGATATCGTCGATATCAGAGCGGCTGGCAATGTAGCAGGCGAACGTTCCGTTCCCGTTGTAGAAACTCCGGCGGCGCCGGGCCCTGGCTGCTTCTTGCTGCCAATTCTCGATGCTCCCTACACCTTTCACAAGGAAGGTCTTCAGGCTCTGGCGGCTCGCGAACAAGGTGCTGGAGCCGGTCCACGTGGTGCAATAGGGAGCCCATATTGGTGTGGGCTTCCTCAAGAGTCCGAATCTGTACATCAGTCGTTGATCGGAGCAACGAATAGTAGGTTCGAATGTACAGTTCAATCTCTTCTGACCCGGTACGAGGAACGGTGCGATCCACGGTTGCCTCAGCGGCTGCGACTGCGCCAGGGGTCTCCTTGGCGACGTCGGCGGCGGCGTATGGGCGGGGCATCAGTCTCGCCCAACTGCTTGGGGAAAAGCAGCGCGTAGACGAAGCTGAGCGCACCGTAGCTGAAGATCATGAACAGGAACGCGACCACAATCCGAACAATGAAGCCTGGGGGCAAGAAAGCAGGGAAATTTGGCGGATAGATGAGCTGCGAAGGCAGGAAGATCCAGCCATTCTCGAGATTCGCCCTCAAGAACCAGCCTGCAAACAGATAACCGGTCACGCTGAGCCCAAGGACGAGCAGACAGCCTATCCCCCTCCAGACAGGATTGATCTGATGTTTAAGCTCCCTGGCCTTGGCCGTATCGGTGAATTGATAGTTGCTGAAACCCATTAGATCTACTCCTTAGCTTCTACCTCTGGCTTTGGGGGCAACGCGAGGCTGGATCTTTCACGACTCGAATTCCTCTACCTTCTCATCAGCTGCCTGAATAGTTGCAGCTCGTTCGAATGCCGACAAGATCTTATAGTAGCCCGTGCATCGGCACAAGTTCCCTGTGATGGATTGCTGGATCTCTCCGAGATTGGGCTTGGACCGTTCCTCCAACAGTTTGGCGCCGGACATAAGGAATCCAGGTGTGCAGTAGCCGCACTGGATTGCGCCCTCATCGATGAATGCCTGTTGAATTGGATGAAGCTGTCCATCCTTTGCCAGCCCTTCGACCGTTATGATTTCAGCCCCGTGGGCGCGGGGCGCCGGGACCATACAAGCCATAACTGCCATCCCATCTAGGAACACGGTACAGGCCCCACATTCTCCCTCCGCGCAACCCTCTTTTGAACCTACCAATCCAGCGTTTTCACGCAGCAGACGCAGAAGCGTCTTATCCTGCCCGAGCTCCAGACGATACTTCTTGCCGTTGATTGACGTCACGATTGGCTTACCGGCAGCATGTTGGTAGGACTCGGGCATCCTTCTGGTCCAATGCCACTCGGTCGATCCCCACAGCATCACCGGATTGACAGGGTAGTGGTCGCGTTCCCGGCCAGCTGCCAAGGATCGCAGGAGTCGAATCGTCCCCCTGCGAACCATGGCGCTGCGATAGACAGCCGAGCCGCGAACATCATCAATGGGGATGGCCGCTCTGGCTGCCAAGGCTCCCGCCTCAGCCATCACCTCCGGCGTCAGCTGTTTGCCAACCAGGAACTCCTCGGCCTCAAGGGCATGGATGATAGTCGGCGCCACTGCCCCAAGCGTAATCGTGGCCTGGGACACGGATCGAGCCTCGAGCTTCAGGACTGCGGCTATGTTCACAATGGCGATAGCCTGGGCACGTCGCAAACCGAGCTTAAAGAACGCGCTCCGGCTGCCTTCTGGTACAGCTGGGAAGGCAATGTCTGTCATGATTTCATCGGGTCGCATGACCGTCTCTCTGACCCCCAGGTAGAAATTGTTGAGTGGGACAATCCGCTCGGCATCGAGAGAACGCAAATTGACCTGTCCGCCAAAGGCTACCAAGGGTGTTATTGAGTCGTTGGCTGGCGAAGCCGTGATCAGATTTCCGGCTACCGTGGCGCGGTTTCGAATCTGGGGGGCTCCAACCTCCCAACAAGCACGCGCCAAAGCGAAGGCCCGCTCATTGATCAGGCGAGACCCCGAGCAGTGATTGTGGGTCACCATGGGCCCCATATGAATCCAGCCCTCTGAGTCGAGTGAGATTTGATCCAATCCCGGGATACGAGTAATGTCGATGAGTGTGGTAATTCCCGGGCGCATATGCCGCTCAAGCTCCAGGATGATGTCGGTGCCTCCGGCAATGATCCTGGCTCGACCTTGATGCTCCCGAAGCAGCCTCAGCGCCTCCTGCAATGATCTTGGCGAGTAATACTGCTGCCACAGATTCATGTCACTCCAGTGTCCTCTCTGTGCTCAGGCCCGAGGGTCGACTCATCTTCTCGCCTGTTCCTCCACGGCGCAACATGACAATTTCAGCCAGGATGCTGAGGGCGATTTCGGCCGGCGTTTCGGCGTTCAATTCTAAACCCATAGGCG
>CAYGCA010000074.1:10778-10999 GCA_964348265.1 uncultured Anaerolineaceae bacterium
TCCAGGAGGGCCGGTAGCCCATCCACATCCACTGGCACACCGCGCGTCGTCAAGAGAAGGTAGGTTTGCTCATTGATCGCCGTCTTTGAAGGCAGGTCAGAAAGGGTACAGTCGAGATACTCGTCTGCCCCGGGGACTCTCTCAGGAGAAGCGAATTCGGGACGATCATCGGAAACCACCACCCGAAAGTCCAGCCAACCTGCAAGACGAACGACTGCCTG
>CAYGCA010000074.1:11155-14703 GCA_964348265.1 uncultured Anaerolineaceae bacterium
GGCTTCTCCGATGACCCGACTTTCCATCTCGCCTCCGCCAATCGTTCCCTCTATGCGTCCGTCCGGGAAGATCAACATCTTGCTTGTCTCATGGCGAGGCACGGAACCGTGTGCGCGGATTATGGTTGCCAGTGCAACCGATTTCCCTTCTCGCTCTAATTCTGCCAGCCGTTCGAAGATGCTCATTCAGCCCTCCAGCAGCGCTAAGACCACTGGTAGGAGTTGCTTCTTGCGCGAGACGACCCCTTCGGCCAATAGGGTACCGTCATCGCTGCGCGGATAGGGTAGCTCATCCAAAACGGGTGGAGCGCCCCGCATCATGAGCTGACTTGAAGCGTCGACTATATCGGTGACCATTAACATGGCGAAATCCAAGCCTTGCTCCTCCTTTAGACGATCAAGGGCGCCCTGGAGAAGTTCTAATCGGTCACTCAGCTCAGCCAAGTCTGTCACTTCGACTTGGGCGATCCCGAAACGCATCTCGGCGGCGTCGTAGACTTTCAAGTCGGCCGTCACGACAGATTGCGGATCACGAGCGCTGAGACCTGTGCCGGTCTCGAGTAGCTGATTGCCGAAGGACTCGAGGCTCTCGCCCTCCAGCGGACCACCTCCAACGAACGCCCACCGCCCCAAGCGTTCGGCTGCAGCCCGGTCTCGATCCGTGGTTGTCGGGGAAGTCAGGAGGAGGGTATCGGACAGCAAACCTGCCAACAGCAGCCCGGCCAGCTCAGGTGGAGCACTCAATCCGGCCTCTTCGATTTGCTCCGAGACAAGCGTACTTGTGCTTCCTACCGGTTCAATGCGAAAGCGAATGGGCGAGCGGGTTGGCGGATTGTCGAGCCGGTGGTGATCGAGCACTTCCAGGAGCTCGGCTTCGCCAAGCGAGCCGACCGAGTGCTCTGGCTCGGTATGGTCTACGAAGATCAGCTTTTGGCGGGGCGGATTGAGGAGATCTCGCTGACGAATAACTCCGAAATAGGAACCGGCTTCGTCGACGACAAAGAAGGCATTGCGCTCTTCACGCAATATGCGCGGCAGAGCGTCCCGAATACGCGTATTCCTCAAGAACTTGGGAACGTCGACATCCGCGGCTTCCCGGGAAGGAAGATCAAAGACCATCTCCAGTTGATTCCCCCGGGCTTCTGGGTCGGTTCCTACCAGCTTGCTAAGAAAGTTGAAGAGACTTGCCCCCGTGATCAAACCATACGGTTTGCCATCGGCGCTCACGACAGGCGCAATCGCCCGCGTTCGGTGGGCAATCTTCCAGGCCTCTCGCAGAGGGCGGTCAGGCAGGACGGTATCCAAGCGGCGAGCTACAGCATCGAGACGAGCTGCGGCATCGGCCAACAACTCGGGGGGATCCAGGCCCAACCGATTAAGAACCCAGGCGGTCTGGTCGTTGAGCGATCCGGCGCGCGCCGCCACCACCTCGGCTTGGTCCCGCGTTTCGAGAAGCCAAGCATAGCCCATGGCGGCGGCGATGGCATCTGTGTCCGGGTTGACATGACCGACGACGAAGGCCCTACTCATCTCGCATACAGCCCAAGATCCTAACGATTATCCAAGTCGCAGCTAGGCGGGCGCTCCCCAGAGAAACATTCACTCCGCCTTCCGCTTCAAGGCTCTCCAAACCCTTTCAGGCGTCACCGGGGCTACGTCCACCTGCGCCCCGCAGGCGTCCAAAACGGCATTGGCCACTGCCGGCGCTACTCCATCCATGGGGATTTCGGCCACCGCCTTGACCCCAAAGGGATGCGAAGGTTCAACGGTCTCCACGAAGATCGTTTCCATCCTAGGCATCTCGTGGGCAGCCAAGACATGATAGTCTGTGAAATCGATCTCCCTCGGCCGGCCGGCGTCATCGTAGCGTAGCTCCTCACACACGGCGTAGCCGAGCGCCTGGGCCATACCGCCCTCAATTTGACCCGAGGCCGTTAGCGGATTGATGATCACACCAGAATCCACAGCCATAACTAGCTCATCAACCCGCACCTGTCCGGTTTCGATGTCAACGAGGACCTGAGCAAATTGAGCGGCAAAGGGCGGCGGCGAGACCGGTGAGACATAGGAGGCCACGCCCATGATTTGCTCCTGATCCTTGTGGTGCAATGCGTCGAGGGCAACCTCCGCCAGCGTAACAGAGCTACCATCCGGGACCCAGGCCCGACCCTCAGCCAGATGAACCTCCTCAGGGCTGATTTCGACCTTGGATCGCTCGCCCAGTATACGCGCTGCCCGCACCTTGATCCTCTCCGCCACGGCTTGCGCAGCCCGTACCACAGCCGTTCCTGAAATGTAAGTGGTGCTTGAAGCGTAAGCGCCTTTGTCGAAAGGCGTGAAGTCAGTATCCGAGGAGTAGATGATGATGTCTTCAAGCGGGACCCCCAGCACTTCTGCAGCTTGCTGGGCGAGCACAGTGTCCGATCCCGTGCCAAGGTCGGTTGCGCCGACCAGGAGATTGAAAGAGCCATCGTCATTGATCTTCAGGCTGGCGCCCCCCATATCCAAATACGGGATCGCAGTACCCTGCATGACCGTCGCAACGCCAATGCCACGCCGGAGGTAGGGTTTCTCCAGCACCTGATGCCACGCCGCAGCTCCATACTTGTCTTCCCAGCCAATGGCCTGGGCTCCGGCTCGCACACAATCCTCCAGCCCACAAGTATTAATCGTCTCGGGGACTGGCTCCCTCCCCTCGGACCAGACAGTACTAAAGGGATGAAGCTCACCTGCGCGGACCGCGTTTTTGAGACGGAAGTCAAGCGAGTCCAATCGAATTTCTCGGGCGATTCTCTCCATGTGCCGTTCGACAGCCCAAAAACCTTGGGGGACCCCATAGCCCCGGTAGGCTCCCGAGGGCGGAGTGTTTGTGTAAACAACGTCGGCGTAGAAGCGGATGTTGGGAGCCTGTCGATAGGGCCCATCTCCAACATACAAGGCCATCCCTTTATGGCCTGTGTTACCAGCCACAGTAAGCGCATGACAGCCATAAGCGCCGGTGTCGCTCAGACAGTACATTTCGTTTGCCGTAATCGTCCCATCTCGCTTGACTCCGGTGCGCATCCGAAAGCGCATAGGATGTCGCGAGCGGGCGGCAAAGAACTCCTCAGCTCGGGTGTACTCGAATCGGACGGGACGACCAGTGGCAATCGTCAGATGCGCCGCCACATCCTCAATTAGCACCTCTTGCTTCCCGCCGAAACCACCCCCGATACGCGGTTTTATCACCCGGATACGCTTGGGAGGCAGGTTGAGCACCGGTGCCATCTGACGCCTGACATGAAACGGGACTTGGGTGCTCGTTCGAATGACAAGCCGGTCATCCGCGTCCCAGTAGGATATGACCACATGCGGTTCAATGGATGCCTGCTGGACCTTGGGAACTTCGTAGGTGCCCTCGATGATCAGATCGGCCTCACCGAATCCCTCCTCAACTTTGCCAACGTCAATCCGGATCTTGGCCGCCAGATTGCGGTTTGGATCGGAATGCTCAAAACTGACATATTCGGGCTCGTCATGCAGGATTGGCGCGCCCTCCTCCATCGCCT
>CAYGCA010000075.1:0-2120 GCA_964348265.1 uncultured Anaerolineaceae bacterium
CTTCGAAGGGGCCAAGCGGGCGGAGACGGCCGAAGGTGGCATCACCAGACTCAAGGAGCACGTTGACACCCTAATCGTGATTCCGAATGATCGCCTGTTACAGATCGCCGACAAGCGCGCCAGCCTGCAGGAGGCATTCAAACTGGCCGATGATGTTCTCTATCAGGGCATCCAGGGTATAAGTGAACTAATCACAGTTCCCGGTCTGATCAATCTTGACTTCGCGGATGTGCGGACCATCATGTCTGAAGGCGGCGCCGCGCTGATGGCTGTGGGTCGTGCCAAAGGCGAGGACCGGGCGACGCTGGCGGCTGAGCAGGCCATATCCAGCCAACTCTTGGACATCACCATCGACGGAGCTCGAGGCATCCTGTTTAATGTTACCGGTGGTCCCGAACTTACCCTGTTCGAAGTTAATCAGGCGGCTGCCATCATCAAGGAGACGGCTCATCCCGACGTTAATCTGATCTTTGGCGCTGTGATCGATCCGACGATGGGCAGTGAGGATATCAGGGTAACGGTGATCGCGACTGGCTTCGACGATTCGCCGGCGATACGGTCGCGAAGGCGCAGTAAGGCGGCAGCCTCGCCGAAAAGCGAGGCTCAGAAGAAAGAGACACAGCCTGAGGCGTTTAGACCGCGCTCATTCGACTTCGACGATCTGGATATCCCGGCTTTCCTTCGTCGACGTTAGCCCTAGAAAACGGATAGACGCCTGGCGAATCGAGCAGAACTATTCGGTTTCGCGGGGGCAGCTCATTCGCAGACCGTCGCCGGTAACCTCCTCCCGGTGCCGGTCTGCCATGCTTTGAGGTCTCCGAGTCTCCCCTGGTAGAGCACGCCAAGTCGTACCCCGGCCGCCTTCCATCATTCCCCATACTCTCACCTCTGAAGTATCCGCCCTCCGAAAGGATGCCATGTCCAAGGCGACGATCTGCCTTCCGAGGGCTACGGCCTGGTGCGGAGGAGGCTCAAGATCTGGCATATAATCTGAAACCATACCGTATGCGCGGGGTTGAGGTTCCATGCAACCAAACGGGACCCTGCGGCACAGCAGAAACCAGGTTAACTACCACACCAGGATCGACGGGTGCCGGCGGAAGCATTGTAAAAGGTTCGAATGACCTGGTGCAGAGCCCGCCCGACAGGTAGTGGTCGAGAATCGGTCGCGGCCGGTCCCGAGCCTCAGGTGGGAGACGGTGGCGCTTGAGGATCGTCCGCTATCAAGATAGAGACGGAAGGCAGGTGAGATTATGGGCGAAAGCAAAGAGCATAACCATCCCGTGGATACCCCTGAAGAAGAACGCCTGCGTGAGCTGATCGATGCCCTGAGCGCCTATATTGAACAGTTCCATGGAGGTTGGGTTCGGATGGCCGGCTACGATGGTCAGGTGCTGAAGGTCCAGATGGGCGGGGCCTGCGATGGCTGCGATTTGTCGGAGACTACGCTCAAAGGCTGGATAGGCGGTACCGTGCGCCAGTTCTTTCCTGACATTAAACGGATCGAAGCGGTTTAGCGGAAGGGAGCTAGGTTCTCTCCGTGCCTGCTCGATCGGGCGCCCCAAGGCTTCAGGGTGTCTCCAGGGCCCGCTGCACCGCCTGGTAGGCATTGATCAGCCCTGATCCGGAGAGGTTGTTCTTTCCGGTACGGTTGCCGTCGCAGGCTACCTGGCTCACTATTTGGACCGCGCTACTGCTGATGATCTGCTCTGTGAGTTCCACTTCGCCGATGAGTCTCGGATCAGCGGACCAGAGCAGGGCCACCAGACCCGAGACGTGGGGCGCGGCCATGGAGGTGCCTTCGAAGCGAGCGTACCTGCCATTTGGGATAGCCGATGGGATGCCAGGGGCTAGTCCCTGCTCTGGATCAACCCCCGTTGTCCCCGGCGCGACAACATCTGGCTTGATTCGCCCGCTCCCGTCGATCAGAATCGGGCCACGGCTGCTGAATTCGGCAACGTTCCCGTCGGTGTCGCTCGCGCCCACAGTGAAGGCGGCCGCTGCCGTGGCGGGAGGCCATATGGAGCTACATGCCGGGCCGTCATTGCCCGCACTCACGATGAATATCTGCCCGGCGTTGCGAAGATGCTGAATAGCGATGGGGAGTGTCTGCCCATCAC
>CAYGCA010000075.1:2229-2938 GCA_964348265.1 uncultured Anaerolineaceae bacterium
GAGCGAAAAGGAACTGCATGCAATCTAGATAGAAGGCCGGGTTCCCAAGGTTGAAAGCCAGATTGCGGCAGGCGATCCATTGCGCGCCCGGCGCGACCCCCACTGAACGCTGGCCTAAGATCGTCCCAAGCGTATGAGTCCCATGTCCACTGCGATCGGTGGGTTCTTTGGTTCCGAACCAGGGATCAAACGACGCGTAGTCGTGGTCTCCACTCTTGCCGACGTACTGGCTCCTGAGAGCCGGATGGGTCCAATCTACTCCGGAGTCCGCGCTTCCGATGAGGATCCCCTCGCCAGTCGCGCCGAACTCGCGCCACACCAGCTCGGCGTCCACTTCATCAACCCCTTCGGCCAGATCGCCGGGGCGGTAGATGGGCTCGATTGGGATGGCCGATAGGATCTCTTCGAAGTATCTTGCGATTGTGAGGGAGAGCGCGGGAAGAGGTCGAGTATGCGGGCTTTCAATGACCCGAGCTACGTCCATACGCGAGGCGACTCTCCGGCGGAGGAGCAGCCCGCCTTCAACTTCCAGCCCATTCACCAAATAGTAAGGGGTGTAATCCACTTGGAGGTGGTCGAGGGAACTCCTTAGTTCAGACTGGGTGTCCAGGGCGTGCTCGGTGAGGATCTTGTAGACGGTCTGAAGGCGCGCTTCCCGAGGCAGGTCGTCCGTGGCAGAGTCCGTCTCCGCCTGGTCGACCATTACGAC
>CAYGCA010000075.1:2948-4196 GCA_964348265.1 uncultured Anaerolineaceae bacterium
GAGTTCCGCGGCGATCTCGTGGACGACGTGCTGACCCTGAGCTACCACGACGAGGTTTTCACAGAGTTCACAGATTCAGAGGGAAGATATATGTTCACTGACGTCCCGCAATGCTTCTGTCTGAAGAATGTTTCAGCCTGGAAGCCGGGCTGTCCGAACACGACGTAGAGAATTGCAAGGAGCGCAAAGGCGCTCAGGCTCGAGGAAAGCGTAAATGCGGTCCGACGAATCAGCTTGCTCAACGCATTCCCGAAGACCAGCAATAACAGGCTCAAGAGCGCCCCCGAAAGCAATCCAAGCAGGGCGGCCACTGCCCAGGCCAGCGAGATTTCGGGCATCCATTCAGCCTCAAAACCTTCCGTCCAGGCAAAGGGCAGCAGAAAGGCGATGAAGAACAGGGCCAGTGCTGTCCAGGATCTTCCGCCAAGCTCAGTTCCGTTCTCAAGGGCCAGCAGGGCGCCGGCGGCGAAACCCATGGGTATGAAAGCAATCGAAAGCAGAAGTGATTGCAGCGGGTAAGCCCGGGGCGCCAACAAGCCGTAGACCAGCGCCCAGAAGGTTGTGCCGATCAGCATCACCGACCAGAAGGGATGGCGCTCAAGCATGTGCTTGTCATAGAAGAACAGATTCTTGAGGAGCACCGTGCTGACCAGTCCGCCCGCCAGCGCTTCAAAGCCGGCGGCCAAGGCTTCCGCGGGGATCCCCAAGGAGCCAATGAGAACCCAGTGGAATGAGAGGATCAGGCCTAGCGCCAGCCCGAACACCACTGGCAAGTAGGAGACCCGAGGCCGAAAGCTCTTTGTGGCGATTGCGATAGCGATCGAATAGGCCAGAGAGCCAAGCGGTGGCAACCAGGCAGGCAGGCCGGGCCAGGGCAGGTCGCAGTGCACGAGCTGAAAGCCGCCTGTCAAGAGCGAGTGTCCTCCGGCCAAGGTTAGCGTTAACGCTACTCCTCTCCAGATCCCAAACCGCTCGCTTCGCAGCAACTGAACGGCCAAGCCGCCAGGCAGAATGAGTGCAGCTGCATAGATTGTCATCGGAGCCCATGACGGAAGCGGCAGAGCTTGCCCACACCCGCTCACCATCCACGCGAACCCCAGCGTTGAGAGTAGCAGATAAAGGACGCCAGTCGCGAAAACGGCTGCCAGAGTGGACCCGGTCCCAGGGCGTGGAGATTCAGCGATCATGCCTGATCCTGTTAATGACTTCGTCAGAGCCAATCACGGAGTATAGCCCGCTTTCGGCCCT
>CAYGCA010000075.1:4206-5335 GCA_964348265.1 uncultured Anaerolineaceae bacterium
GCTCAACCAGGGAGGAGGGCGGCCAGGTCGACGAACCGGAGGTCACTCCAAACTGGGACCACCGTACCGGATTCTTTAAGGGTATCGCACCCGATGGTGACTTGATTAAATGCCTCTCCTTTGCTAGAATTTGCCCTCCTGCGCCGAAGATGTTGGGGGTAGAGGACTGGGACCCCCTATATTTGTCCACGAACATTCGTTCGATCCTTTGGAAGATCCAAATGCGCTGTCCCTATTGTGAGAGTGATTTGACTCGTGTCATAGACACTTCACATGATTCAAGGGGCAGCGTGAGGCGCAGACGTGAATGCCAGACTTGTGAGGAGCGTTTTACGACGTATGAGCGGGCCGTCCTGGCAACCCCGCTGGTTATCAAGCAGGACGGGACTCGCGAGGAGTTTGACCGCGAGAAGCTGCTGCGTGGCGTGCGCATCGCGTGCGCAAAACGGCCCGTTTCAGCTGCGGACATTGAGCGCATGATAGGGGAGATCGAATCCCGCTTGCAGGCGATGGGGAAATCCGAGGTTTCTTCGAGGGTGGTGGGTGATATGGTGATCGCCGGCCTGAAGGAGCTTGATCATATCGCCTACATTCGGTACGCGATCGTGTACCTGGGCTTGGACGACCTGCGTTCGATTCGTGACGAGATCAACTTGATCCTCGAGGCCTAGCTGATCCCGAGCGCAGGTTCTTTTTGAAAGACTAGGCCCAACTCAGGATGCGGGTTCCCGTCCCTCGAGCGATGCGGCCCGAAGCGAGAAGCGCCGCCATTTGGGTGGGCCGAGAGAAGTGAGGGATCTCCTTGGGGCCCAGTCTTCAGAACTTAGATCCGCAGGAGACTCCTCGGCCCTCTGCGGGGCCTCCTGCAAGGGGGAGTTCAGCGTGACAGGCTCGGGGGCTCAGGGTGACTGGGATCCTCTTTACAGGCGAGTCTCTCACCGGGTTGGCTAGGCGCAGTTGATGGCTTCGGCCAGGCTGAAGAGTCAGTTTCCAGAAGCAGTCGGAGGTAGGACGATGTTGGAGACGGCTAAACGGGATGTAAATGTAGACGATTCTCCGAGGCCGGCTGAGCGGCCGCCTCTCCCTGAGGGACACGGTGAGGGTGAGCTCACCGAGAATGCCCGAGCCG
>CAYGCA010000075.1:5345-9332 GCA_964348265.1 uncultured Anaerolineaceae bacterium
TGCTGATAAGGCGATACGTCCGGAGGGGACCCGAGGGTGAGCCGAGCGAGACCGTCGAGGAAATGTTTTGGCGCGTGGCCTACCACGTCGCCCAGGCCGAGGACGAGACAAGCGGGGATGTGCTCGCTGTGGCCCAGAAGTTCTATGATCTGTTGACCCAGAAGCGCTTCTTCCCGAATTCTCCCACCTTCACTGGCGCCGGGACTCCACTGGGACAACTGGCAGCCTGCTTTGTCCTGCCCATTTCTGACGATATGGGCCGCGACTCGGCTGGAATCTTCCAAACTCTGCGGGATGCCGCCCTCATCCAACAGACAGGAGGCGGCAATGGCTTCTCCTTTAGCCGTCTGCGCCAGAAGGGCGCGCTCGTGGCGTCTTCTATGGGCCGGGCAACTGGCCCAGTCGGCTTTTTGCGCGTCTACGATCAGGCCTTTGGCGAGATAGCGCAGGGCGGAACGCGCCGGGGCGCCAACATGGCTGTTCTGCGGGTTGACCACCCCGATATCCGCGAGTTCATCACCTGCAAGGTCGACGAGAACCAAATCACCAACTTCAACATATCGGTCGGCATCACCGATGATTTCATGCGCGCTGTGCGCGCCGATTCCGAGTTCGACTTGGTGGCTCCCCACAGCGGCGAAGTCGTCGAGACCGTCCGGGCCCGGGAAGTCTTCGATCTCATCGTCAAGTACGCTCACCACAACGGCGAGCCCGGCGTACTCTTCCTTGACTCTGCCAATCGCGCCAATCCGCTGCCTCACCTGTATGAGCTCGAAGCCACCAACCCTTGCGGTGAGCAATGGCTCGGACCTTATGAGAATTGTTGCCTGGGGTCGATCAACCTCGCGCAACACCTCGGCCCGGACCGCACGGTAGACTGGGCCAAGCTGGAGGAGAGCGTGGCCCTGAGTACGCGCTTTCTGGACGACGTCGTGACGGCCAATGCGTATGTTCCGGCCGTGGAGGAGCTGAAGAAGGCAGGCCATCGCGCTCGTCGAATCGGGCTTGGGATTATGGGCCTTGGTGACCTCATGTTCCACGTCGGCGTACGGTATGGATCGGAGGAGGGCCAGGAATTTGCGGCCCAAGTTCTGGAGTTTGTTCGCTATCACGCCATGAAGGCCAGCGTTGCGCTTGCCAGGCAGAAAGGACCCTTTCCGGCCATCAGAGGCAGCATCTATGACCCGGAGGAACTAAGGTGGCAGCCTCCCAAACCACTTGCGCCTTTCACACGTGACTACCGGCGTCCCGAGCTGGATTGGGCCGCAGTTGTTGAGGGGATCAAGACGTACGGAATCCGCAACGCGGCCCAGACAACCATTGCACCCACGGGCACTATTGCCACGGTAGCCGGCTGTGAGGGATATGGTTGCGAACCGGTTTTCGCCCTGGCCTATGTTCGCCACGTTAACGACGACGGCGAAGACCTCCAGCTGGCCTACACCAGCCCCAGCTTTGAATCTGCCCTGATTCAGGACGGATTGGACGAGGACCAGCGAGAGCGACTTATAGAGCAGGTGCGGGCCCGCGGCACCTGCCAGGACATCGACGAGATCCCAGAGGCAATCCGTTGGGTCTTTGTAGTGTCCCAGGACATTTCTGCCGAAGAGCATGTGCGAATGCAAGCCGCCATGCAAGCGTTCGTCGACAATAGTCTAAGCAAAACGTGCAACTTCCCTTCCCAGGCCACCGAACAAGACATTGCCGATGCCTATATGCTGGCTTGGGAATTGGGCTGCAAGGGTTTGACGGTTTATGTGACTGGCTCAAGGAGCAAAGTAGTCCTCGAGACGAAGGAGACCGCTTCCAAGAAGGAAGATCCAAGCGAGGCGACCCAGATGCCCATCTGGCAGGAGTGGAAAAAGCCTCGCCCAAAGCGAGTGGACGGCTGCACCTACCGGGTGGAGACTCCCCTGGGCAAGACATACGTGACCATTAATGAAAACGGAGGCGGCCAGCCGTTTGAGGTCTTTGTGTCGACTGCCAAAGCCGGCTCCGAAACGGCCGCCATCTCCGAGGCCATTGGGCGGCTGGTGTCATTAGCGTTGCGAGTGGCCTCGCCGGTTGCGCCTCGGGACCGATTGGCGGAGGTCGTGCGCCAGCTGGCGGGGATCGGCGGCGGTCGGCCACTTGGGTTCGGGCCTAATCGAGTCCTCTCCTTGCCAGACGGCGTAGCACAGGCCTTGGCCAACTATCTCGGTGAGACGCCCGAACCCGCTATGCGCAGCGAGGAATCACTTGGGGGTCAACAGCCTCTGCCGATGCAGATTGGCGATCTGTGTCCCGAGTGCGGCGAAGCGGCTGTCGTCAATGAAGAGGGTTGTCGCAAGTGCTACGCGTGTGGGTACAGCGAGTGCTGATCAGCTTGAGCCAAGCCATAGCAGCCTTCGCCGAGGCCAAGGTGCTTTTCGTCTAGCGCGCCGAGCTTGGGCTACTCGCTGGACCCGCGTCGATTTCTCCGCCTCTAGGGTGAGCTCACTCTACTGGGCCGCCCATGGTCAAGTGGGAGCGGCGCTACCAAATAGAGCTCCTGCGAAAACCAACATAGTTCCCGACCTAACGCACCAGTTGCGCTATCGACACTTCGATGAGCGTGGTGTTCCGCTCTGGAATCTATCAGGGCCCAAATCTTCCATCATGAATCGGCCCAGGACGGGCTTGCCTTCTCCCTTGAGGCCAGAGTTCGGGACCTCGGTAGACGATTTAGCCCACATCCGGTGGACGGATTCTTGCACGCAAAGTTGCCGACACGAAGCGGAGAACGCTCCTGGGAGGCCGGACCGAGGGTGCAAGTCTTGCGGGCCTTCAGGTCGGATAGCCCTCTCACGATTGGATGCTGAACTGAGGGAACTGAGAGTGATACGAAGGCCGCTAGGCTCTGTGCGCCGCACCCCTGGGCCATCCTTCTTTGGAGGCCTTTCTTGGTGTCCCCTGCTCTACAAAGCGGTTCAACCGATGGCGCTGCATGGGTCGATGTCCTGGGGGCCTTCGAAGATCCCTCCACTGCCACCTTGGCCCAGAAGTTGAACGTATGCCATGGAAGATGATTGTCAAGGCTATCGTTGGAGAGCCCAGTTCTTCAGTATTTGGACAGGACAGGCATTTTCCCTGGTCGGCAGCCGGGCAGTTCATTTTGCTCTGATCTGGTGGCTCACTGAGTTCACCGGCTCGGCGACGGTGTTGGCGCTGGCCTCCCTGGTGGGCATTCTCCCAGAGATCTTCTTGAGTCCGATTGCCGGCGCTTACGTTGATCGCTGGAATCGACGGGCAGTGATGATTCTGGCGGATGGGACAATCGGGCTGGCTTCACTCTGGCTAGCGTACATCTTCTGGACGGAATCCATAGCGGTCTGGCATGTCTATCTCGTTCTTTTCGTGCGCGCCCTTGGCGGCAGCTTTCATTGGCCTGCGATGCAAGCTTCAACTTCCCTGATGGTGCCTAAGGAGCACTTGGCGCGGGTGGCCGGTCTCAATCAAGCTGTTCTCGGGGGCATAAACATCATGGGCCCTCCACTAGGTGCCTTCTTTCTGGCACTGCTGTCCTATTCCGCTGTGATGCTGGTGGATGTGGGCACGGCAGCGTTGGCGATTGTGCCTCTACTCTTCGTGCCAGTGCCGCAGCCAGGACGACGCGCTGGGGGTCCGGAAAAAGAGTCGATATGGTCCGAAGTGGCAGCTGGCTTCAGGTATGTCCTGGGCTGGCCCGGACTGATGACGCTCATAGCTTCGGTTATGGTCCTCAAAATTGCGATGACGCCAGCCTTTTCTTTGCTGCCGCTCCTCGTCAGCGAACACTTCGGTGGTGGGGCAGCTCATCTGAGTTTCCTGGAGGCTGCTGCGGGGATTGGCATTGTGCTCGGCGGGCTGGGCCTCAGCGTGTGGGGCGGCTTTCGAAGGCGAATTTACACCTCACTTCTGGGAATGGCCGTCTTTGGGCTCGGCCTTCTTGTACTTGGGCTGGCCCCCGAAGGGTCATTTGATATGGCA
>CAYGCA010000075.1:9342-10916 GCA_964348265.1 uncultured Anaerolineaceae bacterium
CTTGGGAGTGCCTTTGTCGTTGGTCTGATGATCCCCCTGGTGGATGGCCCCATCATCGCCATTCTGCAGGCAACCGTTGCTCCCGAATTGCAGGGAAGAGTATTCACACTCATGGGCAGCTTGGTCTGGGTCACTTCTCCCCTGGGATTGAGCTTTGCGGGACCGATCAGCGACTGGCTCGGAGTGCAGGTCTGGTTTGTGATTACTGGCCTGCTGTGTGTATTGGCCGGGGTGTCCCTTATGTTCGTCCCGGTGGTCGTGACCATCGAGGAGAATGTCGGCCCTCGCGACTAAAAGCCGGGTCAGGTGCTCCCTCAAAGAATGCTTTCTAGCTTCCGGAGGTTGACTGTCCGTGTCCACTGAAAGGGGACTCGATCGAGCCTTATCGAATTAGGGTAGACTCCTCCTGCTCATTACTGGAACCCCACCGGCTGGAGATAGTAGGGGGCAGGGCATGGCGTTCAAGTGGCAGGGCGGCCTCCAGCTGCCAGCGGGAGGAAGACTATGGGTCGTCCCCGCCTTTGTCGCCGAAGATGTGGAATCGGGGTCGCCCCATCCCAGGATTGGAGTGATTCCGAACAGGCTGCCATTTGAGGCTTTTGGACGGCGGGAGGTGATTCCCAAGGCAAATCGCCCTCGTCGATATACGATCGGGTCCCAATAGGTTCGACGCGTCGCATTCGGCACGGCGGGTGCGCGTACGAGGTCGGTAGAGTCCAATGGAGATCGTTACAGGGCGTTTGGTGCTCCGGGAGTTTGAGAAGGGCGATTGGCCTCCAGTTTTGCGATACCAATCGCATCCAGACTACCTTCGCTACTATCCTTGGACCGAACGTACGGCCAGAGACGTTCGTCAGTTTGTGCAGAGTCTGGTTGACTGGCGAAATGAGGTGCCTCGCACCAAGTACCAATTGGCGATCACGCTAAAGTCAGATTCTACGGTAATCGGGAATTGCGGGATTCGGCTGACAAATGAAGGGACGCGCGAAGCGGAATTCGGCTGTGAGCTCAGCCCTGAATTCTGGCGTCGGGGATTCGCTTTCGAGGCGGCCCAAGCTATCTTCAAGTTCGCGTTTGGAGATCTTCGTCTGCATCGCATTTGGGCCCAGTGCATCGCGGAGAATCTGGCAATTCGCCGGCTTCTTGAGAAGCGGGGCATCTTGCTCTGTGATCCGGGAACCCTGCGCAGCGTGATCCGCCATAAGCTCTCCACCACATTGGAATCACAGGCTTCTCGGGTTTGGATTTGCCTTCGGCCCCAGGCTATTGGAATGGTGATAAATTCGGCGGGGTCCCCTTGGAATAAGGCCAGCGATGCGGGCCGACTTCTGGAGATTGAGCTGGCGGATGCTGGCCAGTTTCATGAAGGCCTCAAAGATAGGACCCGCTTCAATCGAGTTGGCTCGGATGATCCGAGTATCAGCCAGGAGGTAGATCCGTGAAAAGCATAGTCGTTCTTGTGATGCACGGTGCTCCACCGCTCGACTTCCCACGCCAGGAGGCCGAGCACCTGATGCGCGAGAGCGCCGCGCGGGACGACGGCATAGACCGAGCGGCCGCGCCGGTCGGAAACG
>CAYGCA010000075.1:10926-14693 GCA_964348265.1 uncultured Anaerolineaceae bacterium
TGGAGTTGTTCAGCCTGCGCGCCCGACTTGAACATGCTCACCACCATTCAGCCGAGGATCAGCCCGAGGCGCTCAGAGCACGCTACGATGAGTTGGACGGAAAGATGCGCGCCTGGCCCAGAACAGTCGAGAATGATCCTTTTTGTGCCGGCTCTATGGATCTGGCAGAAAGCCTAAGCCAAAAGCTGAGCTATGAATTGATTTTGGGCTTCAATGAATTCTGTGACCCCACTATGGATGAGGCCTTTGATCAAGCTGTTGAGCTTGGCGCCGAAAAGGTGTTGGTCATTACGCCGATGATGACCCCTGGGGGTGAACACTCCGAAAAGGACATCCCTTCAGCGATAGCTCGAGCGCGCCAACGCCATCCCGAGGTTGAGTTTCGCTACGCTTGGCCGTTTGACGTTGGCAAGACGGCGGATTTCTTGGCTTCTCAGATCAAACGCTTCGAATGAAGCTCGCTTTACCACGTTGGGCGTACTTGGGCGGGCAGCGGCGAGTCCGGAACAGACCAGTGGCCATTCAGCAGGAGGATTTCAGGCCATCTCAATCAGTCCCCTTCTCAGTCTAGCGCCTCGGTCGCTCGGTGCCTGCCAAAAATGGCTCAATTTGCTGGTTGGAGAGGTTGAATGGTTGCATCCCAAGACGAAAACTCTTTGAGAAACGCACCAGTCCAGGAGCGGATACACGCGATCATTTGCCAGATACCGGTGAGCCGGGTGGCGACCTACGGGCAGATTGCGCAGATGGAAGGTCGATGTACGGCTCGGATGGTCGGCTATGCTTTGGCTGCGCTGCCGATGGACACGGATGTCCCTTGGCAGCGAGTGATCAATCGTAAGGGGAAGATCAGCCCCCGGACGAGTGGCCACGGCGGCGCGCTTCAGCGGATTCGGCTAGAGGAGGAGGGCGTGATCTTCGACCGGGAGGGTCGGATCGATTTCAAATTGTTCGGATGGCCTGGCCCTTCTCTCGACTGGCTAGACCGGCATGGTTTTTACCCGGCACCGCCTCTTGGGAACGAGAAACGAGGTTCGTTTAGGGCGGACCAGGCCTTGCATGGGTCTGCAGGATCCGATTCCTCGCCCTGAAATCGGACCTAGGATTCCGGGGCTCCTGAAGGGAGTAGCCGACGACATGGGAACTGGGCCGTTGTGCTTCAGGCAGGATCGGCCGGGTGAAAGGACTCGACGAGTGCAGTGGCGGGAAATCCAATGAAGCGGCTGCATGTTGCTACGCCGATCTGGGAATCGCCGGCGATGAGCGATGCCCTTGGCAGGCCGGTTCTACTGAAGATGGAGGCGCTGCAGCCGGTCGGGTCGTTCAAGCTGAGAGGCATTGGCCACGCCTGTCAGGCGTACTGCGGAGCTGGCGCCGCGCATCTTGTTAGCTCATCCGGCGGAAATGCTGGTTACGCGGTTGCCTATGCGGGGCGAAGACTAGGTGTTGAGGTCACCGTAGTGGTGCCCAAGACGACGCCCGAAATGATGCGGACGCTGATCCGGCGTCAGGGATCCCGGGTGATCG
The DNA here is from genome assembly GCA_964348265.1 of uncultured Anaerolineaceae bacterium. Classification (GTDB taxonomy): domain Bacteria; phylum Chloroflexota; class Anaerolineae; order Anaerolineales; family E44-bin32; genus JBFJVD01. Next base: position 12,454 of record CAYGCA010000075.1, read on the forward strand.
AGCACGGGGACGACTGGGATGGAGCGCATGCTTATGCTTCCGATCTTGCGGAGCGGCGGCGCGCGGCCTACATTCACCCTTTTGATGACCCGCTGGTGTGGCACGGTCACGCCTCTCTGATAGATGAAATCGCCAGGAGCGGCCTCAAACCCGGCGTGGTTGTGGTTGCAGTAGGTGGCGGAGGACTTCTCTGCGGCGTCCTTGAGGGTCTTCATCAAGCCGAGTGGGGTGACGTTCCCGTCGTAGCCGTCGAGACCGAGGGGGCCGCCTCTTTCGCACGCTCGTTCGAGGTGGTTCGAGTCGCGGCGATCGCCGAGATCGACACAGTGGCTACAACGCTCGGTGCCCGTACCGTGGCGGTGGAAGCGCTGGCATGGACGAAGCGCCATCAGGTCATCCCGTGGGTGGTCTCGGATCGGAGTGCCGTAGATGCCTGCCTTCGATTCGCCGACGACCATAGGGTCTTGGTGGAGCCGGCCTGCGGAGCGGCGCTGTCTGCAGCTTATGAGAAGGCTGTAGCGCTGGCCAGTACCGATCCGGTATTGGTCATCGTCTGCGGAGGGGCAGGCGTGAGCCTTGACCTCTTGTATGAATGGGACAGGGAGCTTGACAGGAGAACGCCTGGATCGAATCCCGCTCGACCAAACTGATTGGGAAGGACTCTTTGGATTCCGCTCCAGACCGTGCCTCACATCAGAGCGAGAGTCTAAGCTCCAGCAGGATCCGCGGCCTCCTCACTCTTGGGAAGCCTCAGGAGTCTGAATGGGAGCCAGCAAAGTTGTCAGGCACCTTGGCCGAGGGATACTTAGGCTCGCGCCAAAGGCAGACAAGGGCGAATGGATGGTGTATCCCGGGATGGAGATACAGCGAAGCATCCCCAGACTGGCTATGATCCTGGCGGAGGCAGGTCTCACCCGCTTGCCAACCCGAAGGATGCAGGCTCGGGGGATGCGGGTTTGGCACATTCCCTCCTTCGTCGGGCCCCTCACCACTTTATGGGACATTCACATTGAATCGGAGAGCCTCGTCAGCGGCCCGCACGTCGATATCGGGAAGTTCCATTCAATCCAGAACCTTGGCGCCGGCCGGCCCCGGCTCAGCCCTCCGGGACGAACGGCCGACCTGAATATTCTTGGCCCCGGAGCACTGGACGTGCCGGGTCAGCCTGGGAGGCTGGAGGGGTTCACAAGCCAGGTTGGCTGTTACAATTTGAAGCGCCCATCGGCTCCTTCAAGTTGTTCTCCATTCTGTGAGGTTTCTGCCAGCCGCGTGTCGTCTCTAGGCCGCAAGGAGTGCTCGCATGAATAGCCTGGAAGACGATCAGGTCAACGCCTTTCTTTTCGAGGAGGATTGCTGGCGGAGGTGATCAAAGCGTGACACCTCTGAAGCACAATATGAGAGCCTTTTCCCCTTCAACCCTCCTGGGAGATCTCGCCCGAGGCGTTATGGAGATAGCCCTCCGGAACAAACCCCTTTCGCTGATTCTGCTGGTAGGCCTTGTCCTGAGGGTCTCGGGAATCTTCTGGGGACTGCCTCTTTTTGACACACTTGAGAATACCTACCATCCTGACGAGCCCAAGATGATCGAGGCCGCGGCCGATTTCCCGGCGCATATTGCTTACAACAAGGACTTCAGATACCCAACACTTACGCATTATTCAATCGGGGTCTTGTCCCTGCCCCTATACCCTCTGCGGTACAACGAAAGCGTCCATTTCAATGCGGTCTATCTCATCGGACGTCTACTCTCGGTGTCTGCGGGCACGGGTGCCGTCCTGCTGACCCACCTTTTTACAAGGCGATTGTATGGGGCTCGGCGCGCTCTTCTAGCGAGCGTGCTGCTTGCCTTCTCCCTGTTTCATGTCCAAAGCTCCTCGTGGGCAACGACAGATGCGACCAGCTCGTTGCTCATGATCTTGTTCTTGCTGCTCACGCAAAGTGCACTGCGCCAGGAGGGATCTCGCAGATCATTCGCCTCAGCGGGCATAGCCTTCGGCCTTCTGGTGGGCGCCAGATATACCGGCGCCCTGGCCGGGTTTTCATTTGCCTTCCTCTACCTAGCGTCGGCCTTTGAGGACTCTCGGCCCAGGGAGCCTCTTCTGACTATCGGGTCGCGTCTGCGAGACGGGCGACTTGTTGTTTTTGGGCTCTCGGCCTTCGTGACCTTCCTTCTGACCACGCCCGGCCTGCTTATCTTCCCCCGGGCGCTTTTGCAGGCCGTTGAATTTGAAACTGCTCGG
>CAYGCA010000076.1:0-3992 GCA_964348265.1 uncultured Anaerolineaceae bacterium
TATTCCGAATCGGTTCCTTCGAACGCCCGTATCTTGAACATCAAGGACCCTCGCTTGCTTCAAGCACGGCCGCCCGCCCTGAGACCTGACAGATCTCGCTCGCAGCCTCCGGCGCTGCGCTCGATGGAGGGTCTCTCACCGTTCGGCTCCAACTTGGCCGTTAGCTGAAGCGTCCCCCTCACTGAAGGCGATTTGAGCTATCTCGTCACACGGCTTACCCCCTGCGAGCGCAGACTCTTATTATCTACAATTGGGCGGTCATGAAGTCCATCAGGATTCGGGCCGCTAGGATGATCGTCGTGCTGGCGGGGCTGTCGTAGACCGGATTCAGCTCGGCGATGTCCAATGCGGAGATCTGGGGGGCGACCACCTCCAAGAAATCAAGCAATTGTTGCGCACTAAGCCCCCCCGGTTCGGGCCAACCCGTGCCCGGTGCTTCACCAGGCGTGAGCGCATCCATGTCGATCGTCAGATAAACGGCCTCGGTTCCATCCCCGGCCCAGGCCAACGCCTTTTGGGCTGCGGCCCTTGCTCCCAGTTCATCGAACTGACGGGCAGTGATGAAGCGCACCCCGAACTGCTCTCCCGCGTCATACTGTTCTGGAGTGGCATAGCCGCGCAGGCCGACCTGGACCACGTTGGGCCCGGCCAGACGCTCCAATTCCAGCACGCGGCGAGCTCCGCTGCTCCCGGAAAAGCTTCCCTGACGGTCGGAATAGTCCAAAAGATCCCTGTGGGCATCCAGCTGAACGAGGCCGATGAGTCCTTGGCTCGTATCGTGCAGGGCCTTCACGGCGGGAAAGGTGACGCCATGGTCGCCGCCGACGACGATGGGAAGATAGCCGGCTTCAAGCGCGCCTCTCACAGCTTCGTAAGTCTCTTGAACTGCCCTCCCTGTGTCGTGGAAGCTGAGGGGGATATCGCCGAAGTCGGCCAACTCCACCCCGGCGAGGTTAATGATCCCCCGATCGAAGCGAGCCATTCGTCCGTCCTGAAGCCTCCACGCGAGGGTGTTCTTGATCGCCTGGCGCAGTGCGGCGGGGGCGAAGCGCGCACCTGGATTGCCTAGGCTGGTAGCTGCGTCGTGCGGTACACCCAGGTAGGCAAAACGGTGAGTGACCGCGCCTTCTGGTCTAAGCAAGTGCCCGATCGGTTGACCCACGCCTGTCGCCTCTCCACTTGGTGCTCTTGCCATGGACTGGCTTTCGGTGTTCTTCTGCGATTTGAAGGTTGACGAGGAAGGAGGTCAGTCAGGCGCGCTAAGGCCTCCATCCAGTTGTCACGGACTTCCGCACGCAGTTGGCCAAGAGGTGCGCTTTGCAGCACTACCCCCGCTCCGTCCCGGGTCCTCCCTTGAAGGGGCCGACCACATCTGGCGTGATCCACCCACCATAGTACTCGCCGGGCTGCGGCGTGACACGCTGCTCATCCACGAAGCAGGCCTTTAGGCTGCGGGCGTAGAAGGCGATGTAGTCCTGGATCGCTTCATAGCCGGGCCAGGGCTCCGGATAGCTCCAGGCAGCGTTCTCAGCGAAGTGCTCCCCGACCCGGATGGACCAATACTGGCTGATGCCTTTCCATTCGCAGAGCGACGAATGATCGCTTGGCTCAAGGTATTCTGTCTGGATATCCGCGTGCGGGATGTAGTAGGCGGGAGGGCTTGAGGTCTCTAGAACACGGTAAGCGCGAACGCTGTCTGCCAGGGTAATACCGCCAAACTGGGCCCGCACTCGACGGTTTGTGGGCTCTGCGATCGGCGGACGGGGGTAGTCCCAGACGGACTCCTGGCCCGGGCCAGGCACCTCGATCTTGGCCGGGCGGTCACGTTTGAAGTTCCGCCACCGCTTCACTCTATCTGCTAATTCGTCAGGTATTCCGCCCATAAGAAACGATCGCTTCGCTAGTGGGCTGCATCAGGACAGGGAACTCTTCCTATTGAACACAGGGTTCATGTGGCCTGAAAATGCTAGCCAATTTACTCGTGGTTCCCTTGGACTGGCTCGCCTGGAAGCACGGGGCGCTGGGAAGGAGCGCCTCACGGGCAGGTGCGCAGGCAATGGCCAGTTATGTCCCTATTCTACCTGGCTATCAGTCATGTACGGGCCTTCGAACGGCCAAAGGGGTGGGTACTCAGTGTTCCAGTTGATGACCCTTCCTCCAGTTGGGCTGTCTACCCAGGCGGGAGTCCACCGCTGGGCCACCCCCTCGGGTACGCCTCCGACATGCTCCGACACCTCCTGTTCAGATGTCCAGTTGGAGGTGGATAGGAAGGCCAAGCCCTGCTCTTGCTCAGCGGCCTCCACGAAGCTCTCCCATAAGGGTACATAAGGCTTGCCTAAGATCGCAGCGTGGCCTAGCTTGCAGGGGATACCTCTCCACCACGGTCCCTGAACAGGATGAAACTCTGTCTCGATATCAGCGGCGTAGGTCCCCCTCGTGGGAATGTAGCCGTTCAGCGTCCTCACATCTCCGTAGAAAGGTCGTATGAGCTGCGAGGCTGCCTTCCAGAAGTCGGCTATCCCGTTTCTCCATCCGGGCTGGTGCAGGGCGGACGATTCAAGCTTGATCTGTACGAAGTTCGATCGAAATCCCCGTCTGGTCGGTCCCCAGTCGGGGTCGAAGAATAGGGTGACGCCCACGACCGGCCTACTAGGATACCAGACCACAATCTCTCTGGCATGCCTGTGGAGGAAGACTAGGAAATGCTGACTGCCGGTTTCTGCGTAGATATGCTGTGGGGGTTCATGGAGCCCGTAGCGCCTCGGCAGCGCTTCAGGGAGCATCCTTTCGAGCAGAGCTACAAACTGGCCGATCCCACGAGCGCCGGACAACGGGCCCTCCGTGAACCACCAGGAGATGTGCAAAATAGAGAACCGCTCTGCCCTCTCACGCGGGAGAAAGCGCCGAACGGCTGAAGGAGTGCTGATCGTGTCCGCCTGGGGATCAACGATGACCCCATGACAAACCTCCGCCAGCTGCCTTGAGACCCGTCCAAGAAGTCGGTGTGCGCTCTTGGGAGCCGAGAGGGGCTCAAGGTGTAGATTCGTCAAGTATCGAATTCCAGGGAGTTGCGATTGGATGCCAACGGGAAGGTCCTCGGGGAGGACTCTGTCCGAGGCCGTCACCACGATCTGCCATCGGCGTGAGCCGCGGACCCAGGAATCCCCTTGGGCCTCCCACCTCTCCAAATCCTGGATTCCCTCAACGAGCGCAACGGGATCCACAGACCAAATCTGAAGGTCGTAGCTCATGCCCCTGTCCGGAAGGTGTACGCGCAGCGCTGCTGGAGAGCCTCAACGTGTAGGTCAAGGGACGGCCAGCACAGGCGAAGAGGAGGGACCTCCTTCTTGGGAGTTCCCTTCAAGAGTCTTTCAAGACCCTGTAACTAGCCTACGACCAGACTTGGAATCTGCCGGCCCATCCTACGCGCTCGCTTCTACCGATTTTCGCCCCTAGCCCTGCTCACGGCGAACACAGACTGCAGGAGGGCCGGGCTTGTCGGCACCGCACGCCCAACCCCGAGCAATTACCCCTGCATTGAGAATCTCAGGACCCGAGGTTTCACCAGTCTCTCAAAATCCTTGTAAGACAACCGGATCAACTCAGAGTGGGTACCTGCGCAGAATGCAATTTCCACCTCTTCACCCAGCTCTTCGTCCGCAAAGACATCCATTTCGTAGAGATTCCCAAAGGGTGGCACAGCGCCGACTTCGCAATCAGGAAACATGTCCTTGAATTCTTGCTCAGTGGCAAGTTCGACCTTGCTTGCTCCAAGTCCTTCCCTGAGGCGGTCGAAATTCACCCTGTGAGGAGCTGGCAAGACAGCCATGGCCATCTTGCCATCCACTCTAACCATCACTGTCTTGGCTACCTGCTTTCCTGGAATATGGGCTGAAGCAGCGACTTCTTGAGCAGTGTAGACAGGGCTGTGCTCAATGAGCGTGTCCTCGACGCTTTGACCGCCGCCATCAATGGCAATGCGATCCGCCACA
>CAYGCA010000076.1:4002-9600 GCA_964348265.1 uncultured Anaerolineaceae bacterium
TTTGACTTTCCAGGAGCTCTCTCAGTTTGCTCTTGCTCATGGGGGTCTTCCTTTCTACCTCGAATGCTCTGGGGCGCCGGCACGTACGGCGCATCGCTTGTGTCGTTAAGACAGGTCTGACAGCTGCCTCCAAATCCTCCTCCCGGATGAAATCGTTCTCCTGAGCGGCAAAGCTACTCTGCGGTGGAGGGCTCAACATCTAGGTAAATGGTTGCTCCAATCTATTCTCGCGCGCCTATGAGCTCTTCTCCACGGAATGACTCCATCTAGCCTGTAGCCCAGACGGCCGGAGATCGCAAGCCCGCAAAGATCTGGTTCATGTTTCTTGGCCTCCCGGGTAGCCCGTAATGTCTCCGCGCAGGACTTCTTTGCCCTCGCCATTGACGCAGCGGCACTGTAATCGCACCCAGCCTTTCTGTTCCTCGGCTTCGACGACTTCCGCGACGGCTGTGATTGACTCACCGATGAAAACCGGCGCCAGGAACTTGAACTCCATGTCTTTAGCCATAAACGCCCAAAGGCCGCCAATATGAGTGAGCAGGCTGGCAGTGAGAAGGCCAGGTACGATCCTTCGTTGGAGCGGCGTTGCGCGAACGTATTCATCATTGGTGTGGAGAGGATTTACATCCCACGTCACTCCTATGAAGAGCGCCACATCGGCCTCGGAAAGAGTACGGGTGAAGGAGGCCTTTGCACCCACAACGAGTCCTTCGGGGATCCGTCTTGGCAAAACCGGTCTTTTCATTTGGAGAGCATCCTCAGAGCATGGGTTCGGTGTCTCAATCGCTCCCGAATATTCGCGGCTCCACCGTTCCTGCCTCGGCCGCGCCTGATGATTCATTCGAGCGATGCCTGATGGCAGCCGGTCTCTGCTGCAAAAGAGTCACGCTGCTTCAAATGCCGGCGCATCCAGCGCGTTTGGCTGTTTCGATCGTGCCTCTTGGTACAAGCTTACATCGAAAATCGGGAAAGGCGCGCCACTGAGATCGCAGGTCGCGTCCAAGAACCTGGACAATCGCCAAGGTCCGGGGACAGAGACTTCTCGCAGAGGCCGTGAAAGGGTATCTGGTGGGATGTCCATCTCAAGCTCCACGGAATGATCGGCAGTTCACCCGCTTTGGGCTCGACTTAATCGAGACAGCAGGCTTTGCACGCGGAACCCGTTTTTGACAATCATTCTAGCTCCTGTTCCAATCAGGAGGAGACTGATTCCAGTCCAGATTGCGAGCTCTAGCAAGTGGAACTATCTGATCGGAATAGGAGACTGATCCGGTCTAGTGTCCTCCAGACCGGAGACTCTCCAGACGAAAGCGTGGGCCAGCCTCTACCAAGGGGAGAGGCGGAGCAGGTCGGATTTGAGCCTCACCGTCAGGATGAAGAATGCGATCCCTAGAATGAATGAGGACAGGAGGACGAGTGACGTTATGGCGATAAGCCGGAGGACTGTGCGCGGCTTGAACAAGATTGGAATCAGCTCTTTCCGGCTCATGATTGGAGTTGACCCTCGTGTGGGAGTGTGAAACAAGGATTCAGAAACATGCCCCTGGTTCGGCGTCGGTGCACAGTCCATCGGCATCCTGCATCCCGTTCAGACTCGGGTGAAAGGCTCAGCGAGCTGTTGGGGCGAGACTGGCAGGAGCTCCGGCGTGGAGGGCGCCGAGCTGACTGTACCTTTAGGCGTACAATCGGTATAAGTGCCTGACGACGCCATCGGATCGTAGGACTTCCCGCTCAAGCCGCATCCCGAGCTTACGAGCTACCGAAGCGGAGCGGGTATTGTCCGGATGGATAACCGCTACCAAGGACTCCAGCCGGAGGTCGGAGAAGGCATGCTCGATGACCAGGCCAGCGGCCTCGGTCGCATAGCCTCGCCCCCAATAGGAGGGCAGCAGGAAGTATCCAAAATCAATCTCGGGTCTCCCCTCGACTTCCTTCTCAATCAGGCTGCAAAGACCGACCAACTCGCCTGAAGTGCGCTCGATAGCCGACCACCAGCGCTCGCCCTCAACTTCCGAGCAGCCATCGGGGTCAGCCGCATATTGGCGGAAGAAGTCCGTGACCAGGTTTCTGTCTCTGGGCCCACCGATGTGTTCGGTGACGGCGGGGTCCGTCCAGAGCGCCGAAATCTGCTCCAAGTCTGCCTCCCGTGGAACGCGGAGCAGGAGTCTCTCCGTTTGGCCAAGCACGATGGTCAGTGTCCTCCGAAGCCTACCTCTCATTCGCAGGCGTTAGCCGCAAGCGAAAGGCTGGATGGCGGCTGTGACTGCCCGTTTGCCGAGGTCGAACTGAGTTGGCCTTCCCGGCGTTGATCCTAGGCGGGTGCCGGTTCCTCAAAGGATTTCTCTTCAGGCTCAAGGACCTCGTAGTCCCGCTCCCACCCCTCATTCTCCAGGATGAGCCTCTCAAACGCCACTGCGGAATCTTGCGCGTCGAGATCGCTCAGAGCCTCATAGACGGAAGGCCAGCAGCGATAGACTCGAAAAGACATGACCTTCTGCCCTGACTCATTGAAGAGGTCAATCACGATGTCCTTCCGGAAATCCTTTAAAGACATCTCTGATCCCACAGCGGCGCCAAAGTTCCACACCTTGTTTGCCCATTGCTCGAACGCGACATCGTGGGTGCGGCCGCGTTCAAGCATGATTGGCTCATAGGTGGTCTGACCGGGCGAGCGCCTTATGACATTGGGATCTCCCCCTTCGCGATGGGTAACGACATCGGTGGTGCGCCTTAGACTGCTCACTTTGGAGATGCCAGCGACGTACTTGCCATCCCACATGACTCGAAACTTGAACTTCTTATACGGATCGGTTCGATGGGGATTCACAGAAAACTGAGGCATGCTGAACCTCCTTGATCGATTCGCCCGGAAGGGAATTTATGGCGGCCCTTTGCATGTCCATTCTTGTGCAGCGTGTGCTCAGGCTATCGGGCTAATACTCGCGCCAGCATCGGGTTGCACCATGCAGCTCCTGCCGTCTCGCAGCCTCTTCAGATCGGTGTGCCGCACAGCGGACGGAAGCGAAGAGACGAATGGTCTCAGAGACTCCGGCCAAGGATTAGGCAGCCTTGCTGCGGTCCACCAAACTCCTTTTGGGCCTGGTCTTTCGAAAGAGGAGGGCGAGAAGAAGGAATGTGGTGAGGGGCCAGACCCATGCAAGATCTCCAGGGCCCCCGGGTCCAGTTGCCGCCTTCCGCTGGCTGATGCGAATCAGTCTATAGGTTTCCAATAGCTGCTGGTAATCCTCATCCCTCATTCGCTTTGGATCTACCCCGAAGAGAGGTCCGGCAAGGCCACTGGCTATGATCACCCGGCGCAAAACCTCGACGCGCTGCTCCAAATCGCTTACGTCCTCCGCCACTCCGGTCCACCGACTGTCTGGCAACCAGAGTTCGACTTCAGGATTCGCAAGAAGATTGAGGTACCAATCGGATTCCTTCCCGAGCGCGGAGGCGCAGTAGACATCGCCATCGATGACCGCATAATTCACCGGAGTATGTCGTGCAAGGCCTGTCGTCCTTCCGGTGTGTTTGATTACCATCACGTAACCTGCGTACCTAGTTCCATTACCCCACGACCCCAGACCCATTCGGAACAGGAGGACTATGAATCGGTTGAATGGTCTAAATGCTCTTCGGAGTCGGTCTCCCGATATCTGTGAAAGATCCATGCTTCCCTCGATAGGGCGCTCTCTCAGGACCCCACCGCGCTGCAGGGATGGCGAAGGGCTAGGTTGATTGGCCGTTCGCTATCCATCTCGATCAACCTCATATCGGAGCCACACATGACCCTTGGCCTCCACACGTGCGCTGATCAGCCTGAGTCGCGTCGGCCACTCATCGGGCGCCAATTCAGGCGAATCAAACAGTGAGGGCGTCTGATAACCTCCTATGATCGCTGGGAAGTATTCAATGCTGACTTCGTCCACAAGCCCGGCCCGCACCAGAGCGCCGCTCAGCCTTCCGCCGCTCGTAGACAACAAGCGCTCGACACCCAGCTGCGAGTGAAGCTTGTTGAGGGTCAGCGAAAGATCAACCTGATCTCCACCAGCGACCAAATAGGGAATCTCTTCTCGTCGAAGATAGGCCAGATACCGAGCTGGGGTATGGCTGCAAACCGCGACCAAAAGGTGCCACCCGGCCCATTCCTCCCCATACCATTCCTTGATCCAGCCGCGCGCCCGACCGCGACCATCTACGATGGTAAACCAGCCACGGTGACCTCTGCGCCCAATAACTTCCCCGGGCAGGTAATCCTGCAGTAAGGGCTCCCGATCGCCTTCCAACGGCGGGAGCGCTTCGGGCTCCGCCCCGTCTACCACGAAAGAGCCGCTCCCCTCAAGGATGGCTTGCGGCTTGAGGCTCCGCTTGAGCCGCTCATAGATCTCACCGCTGGATCCTGCAACGGCTTGCCATCTCTCGTCGCCATGTAGGAGAAGCACATCAGGCGAAAGCGTCATCCGGCCATCGACCGAGACAGTTGCATGAACGATTACGTGTGGTCTTTCCAAGGCCGGGTTCTCCTTGAAACAGCAACGCATAGGCTAGCCAACCGTTGGGAGCATCCCGAAATGCGAGCTGCCTCCGATCTTGTCTTCAAGATCCGATCAGGCAGATTCTCCAGCCGCTTCCTGTGCCTGCTCCACGTGATCGGTCGGGCCGACGGGGCGGTCGAGGTTCAGGCATTCTCATAGTGCTCGGCGAAATACTCAGCATAATACCGGGGCCATTTAGCTTCCGGCGCCTCGACCGGTTGCTTCTTGCTCAAAAGCACCAGACTATAGATGAGTTCGCTCCGACTGATTTCCTCGCCAACGACGGCCGAGATCTTGTCGAAAAGGTAGTCCGCGTACCAGATAGCCCAATCAGGATTAGCTCCGCCGGTGGCCCTGTGATGGGCTCGTCCAGTTTCAATGAACAGCGTCTCGAGTTTATCTGTGAGGTCGGGCATGATGTCTCCATTCTTGAGCTTGCCGGTCGTCTAGCCGTCCAATCATGATTATACGGGAGCATTTCGCCATCCCATTTGGGAAGGCCGCTGCGTGTCAAGGCTTCCGTCTTCGGCGCGCTCGGAGAGGATCGATGGAAGATCCTCTCGAGTATATCCCCAAGTACTTCGCTCTGGTGGCATTGGGGCCCCACATTGTTGGCCGGAGCACCGCGCGGGCCAAGAAGCTTGCGGGCCCAGCGGTGGATCGCTGCGCTGAGAAGGATGAGCTTCGTTCCTGAGGTTCTCATGAGTCCGTCCTTGCTTCCCGGGCGAGGCACCAGCTAGAGGTCTGAAAGACTCTATCGGGCTCTCCGGGAGGAGACCCGGTTCAATGCAAGCTGGGCTGAGCGTCCGCTTGCCGCGAGCAGCCCCAAGGCTGGAGCGGCTGGATTTGAATGGGATCATGAGCAGTCTGGCCTTCTGCCATATCGTCCAGCCTCCTATCTTATAATTCCTCAGTCATGTCCATCCACGAAGCCCTCGAGGGTTTGCGGTTCGACACCGCCTTCATGGGGAACGTCGCAGCTTGGGAGCGAATGCCGATCAGGCCAGCGCGCTATGCCGCCTTTCCTGATCGCGGCGAGCCGCTGGCTGATCTCCTTCTTCGA
>CAYGCA010000076.1:9610-14664 GCA_964348265.1 uncultured Anaerolineaceae bacterium
GCTTCACTTTTGATGTTCTCACGCCCGGAGAGCACGTCTATCTGAAAATCAAGTACGCCCTTTGCGCTGTCGACGAACTTCCTGAAGGCCTCAACCCCCGATTGATCGCTGCCCTGCGGAGCTTGGGCCAATCGCCGCTTTATGTTCATCAGGCGGCTGCTGTGGAAGCCGGGTTGGCCGGAGAGAACGTGGTCGTGGTGACCGGCACCGCTTCTGGCAAGTCCCTGTGTTATAACTTGCCCGTTCTGAACACGTTGCTGGCCGACCCGCAGGCACGAGCTCTCTATCTCTTCCCCACCAAGGCCCTTTCCCAGGACCAAGCCGCCGGGCTGGCCGATACGCTGCAAGCCTTCGATGCAGTCGACCAGGTTCCGGTGCGTACTTACGATGGCGACACGCCGGCCGTTCGGCGATCCCAAGTCCGGGAGCAGGCCCGGATCCTGATCACCAACCCCGACATGCTGCATATCGGCATCCTTCCCCACCACCCGCGTTGGACCGAATTGCTTGAGAACCTGCGCTGGGTTGTGCTCGACGAACTGCACGTCTATCGCGGGGTCTTCGGCTCCAACGTTGCCAACCTGCTGCGTCGACTGCGCCGGTTGTGCCGCTTCTACGGATCGGAGCCGAGGTTCGCACTCACTTCAGCCACGATCGCCAACCCCAAGGAGCTGGCTGAGCGCCTGATTGAGGCGCCCGTGCAGCTTATTCCGCCCGATCTGGACGGCTCGCCACAGGCTGAGAAGCACGTCATCCTCTACAATCCGCCGATGGTCGACCCCTCGCTCGGAATCCGTCGGGCCTATACGCTGGAGGCCACTCGCATCGCGGGCCGCTTTCTCCGGGCGGGGGTGCAAACGGCGGTCTTCGCCCGTGCTCGCCTTACGACCGAGGTCCTGCTGGGCTACGTTCGGGATGCGTTCGAGGACAGCGGCGGAGACCCGATGGCGGTCCGTGGCTACCGAGGGGGCTACCTCCCGCTTGAGCGCCGCCAGATCGAACGCGGCCTTCGGGACGGTAGCGTGCAAGGCGTGGTTGCGACCAATGCCCTCGAGCTCGGCGTGGACATCGGGCAGTTGGGCGCGGCGGTGATCGCCGGATACCCGGGCACGATCGCCAGCCTGTGGCAGCAGGCGGGCCGCGCCGGCCGCAGAAGTGAGGTTTCCGTCGCTGTGCTGGTGGCCTCAGCCGCGCCGCTCGACCAGTTCGTCGTAACCCACCCTCGCTACCTGTTCGAGCGCCCACCCGAGCACGGGCTCATCAACCCGGACAACCTGGCCATTCTCCTGCGCCACCTGCGATGCGCCGCCTTCGAGCTCCCTTTCGAGATCGGTGAACCCTTCGGTGCCTTTGAGTCTGTGCACACCTTGCTTGAATATCTCGCCGACGAAGGTGAACTGCATCGTTCGAACGGCACCTACCGCTGGGTGGCTGACGCCTATCCCGCCGAATCGGTCTCGCTCCGCTCCGGCAGCGATGATACCGTCGTGATCCAGGACGTGAGTGCAGGTCGGCCGGTTGTGATCGGCGAAGTGGACAGGGCCACGGCGCCCGTCCTGCTGCATGAGGGGGCGGTCTATACCCACGAAGGCCGAACCCACCTTGTCCAGTCGCTTGATTGGGAGAACGCCCTGGCCCAGGTGGAACCGGCCGAGGTCGATTACTACACCGACGCCTCCGAATCGGTCGATCTTGAAGTTTTGGAGGTCTATGACGCCGATGAAGGAAGCCCAGCCCGCCGGGCGCACGGCTGGCTGGAGATCACCGCCCAGGCGACCTCCTACCGCAAGGTTAAGCGCTACACGCACGAGACCCTTGGCTACGGCCTGATCGATCTCGCGCCGAGGTCCTACGAGACCAGCGGCTACTGGCTGTGGCTAGCGTCGGAGATGGTGCAAGCCATGGAAGCACAGGGCGTGCTGTTGGCTCCTAGCGACTACGGTCCGAGCTGGGAGAGCGCGCGCAAGGCCGTCCTGGCGCGCGATGGCCACCGTTGCCGCCAGTGTGGCGCCCCTGAACGCCGGGGGCTCACACACCATGTGCACCACCTGCTCCCTTTCCGCCAGTTTGGCTATCTGGCCGGGCAAAACCGCAACGATCGTCTTGCCAACCAGCTGGATAACCTGATCAGCCTGTGCCCGGCATGCCACCATCGCGCGGAAGCCGCCCTGGGCACCCGGAGCGCGCTCGGTGGCCTGGCGCATTCCCTGGGCAACATCGCCCCACTCTATCTGATGTGTGATCCACGTGATCTTGGCTCGCTCGCTCAGGTGCGCTCGAAGCAGACCAAAAGCCCCACGATCACTTTCTTTGACCGTGTGCCGGAAGGATTGGGCCTGGCAGAGCGTCTTTATGAGCTTCATGGGGAGCTGCTGAGCGGCGCGCTCGAGCTCGTCCAGAATTGCCGCTGCCAGGAGGGTTGTCCGGCATGCGTGGGTCCTGTTGGACCAGGGGGCGGCCAAGTCAAGGCGCTCACGCTCCAGCTGCTCGACGCACTGCTGGTCTGAGGTGCGCCAGTGATCCCCCGCCCCTTTTTGGAAGGCCTGCTGGCGGGTTACGGCATCGCCATTCCCGTGGGACCGATCGCGGTGCTCATCCTGGATTTGGGCCTGCGGCGCGGGTTCGCCCCGGCGCTCCTGGCCGCCATGGGCGCGGCCTCGGCGGACTTGTTCTATGCCGGCGTAGCGGCCTTCGCCGGCCCGGCGGTGGCCACCGCGCTGGCTCCCCTTGGTGCCGGCCTTCAGCTTGCCAGTGCCCTTGTGCTGCTGGCGATTGGAGTGCGCGGCCTGTGGAGGCTTCGGTCTCCAAACGCTGCGTCCGGGGGCCTCAAGCGGGGTGAAGCGCAGGCAGCCTTCCTCTACCCTCAGTTTGTGGGCCTGACCCTGCTCAACCCGATCACGGTGGCCTACTTCGGCGCGTTGATCGTGGGGCGCGCGGCCGGAGGTCCGCTCACCGCCGCGGACCGGATCGCGTTCGTCATCGGTGCAGGCCTGGCCACGTTTTCCTGGCAGATGTTACTGGCTGGCGTCAGCGCCTTGGCCGGTAGGCGCCTACCGGAGCGCCCGCAGCGGCTGGCGAGCATCTTAGGAAGCGTCATCGTCCTCGGGTTCGGCGCGCGTGTCTTGCTTGGGGCGACTGGCTGATAGGGATGGATCGGCGGACCTGGTTCCTCCCGCTGGCCCGCTGAGACTAGGGTTCTCGCCTTGCGTTTCAGTCAGAGGGCTTCCATCTCGAGCGCGGTGGAGATGTCCACACAATCCCGGATGCTGCGCGCCACCGGGCAGTTCTCCGCGTGCACGCGGTGCGCCCGCTCGGCCGCCTCCCGCTTCTCCAGATCCAGCTTGAGCTTGTAGCGCACGTGAATGCGCCGCATGATTAATACCCCGCCCTCTTTCTCAACCTCACCGGTGGCTTCGGATACGAGCCGGCCTTCGCTGGCCGGGATGTCGCGCGCTTCCAGCGCGCCTCCGAACGTCCCGGTCAGTCAACCGGCGGTGGCCGCGACGAGGTAATCTAGCGTGGTGGCGTGGGCCGGGATGACCGTCAGGTCCGTGCCGTAGTGCTCCGCTACCTCGGAATGGACACTTAGGAGAATGGGCTCCTCCTCGGCAGGGAGATAGGCCCGGCGGAAGGGCCCCTTGATTCTTTCGACGCGGACCTTGGAGGTATAGACCACCTCATCGGACATAAGCTGCCTCCTGGGATGGAACCTTCGTTGAAATTTGAAGACGGCCTGGCGGTGAGGCCCTGTCAGGGTGCCTCGCTTGGCACGGTCACAATAGGGGAGGCGAACCGCTAGGGCCGCTCCCGAGTTGGCTCTTTGATCTCTACCCTTTGACGGCCCCCATGGTGAAGCCGGCGACCAAGCGATCCAGGAAGAAATTGTAGATCACGCCCACCGGCAAGGCCACGATGGCCGCGGCCGCCATGAGGGATTGCCAGAAGAAGACGTCGCCGCGGATGAGTTCGGTAGGCACCCCAACGCTGATCGTTCGCTCTACGGAGGAGGAGACGAACGTGAGGGCGTAGATGAACTCATGCAGGGTCAGCGTAAACGTGAAGACCACCACGGCGATGACGCCGGAAAGCGAAAGCGGCATGACCACGCGCAGAAACGCCGTGAGGCGGCTGTAGCCGTCTACCATGGCGGCCTCTTCAAGATCCCTTGGGATGGATTTGAAGAAGCCCATTAACAGCCATGTGCTGAAGGGAATCGAGATGGTCGGGTAGACCAAAACCATGGACCACATGGAGTTGTTCAGCCCAAGCGCCACCACCACGCGAAAGAGCGGGATGAAGAGGAGCGTAGGCGGCACCAGGTAGACGAGGAAAATGGCGATGCCGGCCCGCTCCCCCCAACGACCTGTGAGGCGCGCAAGGCTGTAGCCGGCAGGGATAGCGAAAAGAAGGGTGATGACGACAACGAGGATACCGATGAAGGTGGAGTTTCGAAGAAACACGCTATAGTTGGTGTTCTGGAAAAGCAGTTGGATGTGCTCCAGTGTTGGCGGATCGTTGAAGAGGAAGGGATTGTTGTCTGTGCGGTATAGGTCTCGGCTCTCCTTGAACATGGTGATGAGCATCCAAACGAACGGGACGCATGAAAAGAGGATAAAAAAGCCCACCGCGCCGTAGATGATGCTCCGCCTTGACCATTGACCGAGACGCGTCATCTAGTACACCTCCGTCCTTCGAGCCGTTCGCAACAGCATGACTGCCACGGCAACGAGCAGGGGCAGGAGGAACAGGGCGATCGCCGCCCCCTCGCCCAGCGCGCCGCCCTCAATACCCTTAAAGTAGGCCCATGTGGGCAGCACCTGTGTGTAGTACACTGGGCCGCCGCGCGTGAGGACGTAGACGACCGCCATGTCCGTAAAAGTGAAGATCATTCCAAACAGGAAGGCGATAATTGTTATGGGACGGATCAGCGGCAGCTTGATCTCGAAGAGAGTCCTCCAAAAGCTGGCCCCATCCACCTGGGCTTGGTCAAGGATGTCCTGGTCGATGGAGGTCAGACCTGCCAGGATGATCACCGCCGCCAGGGGCAGCACTCG
>CAYGCA010000077.1:0-10681 GCA_964348265.1 uncultured Anaerolineaceae bacterium
GTCGGGGCGGGCGGATTTGAACCGCCGACCCCCTGCACCCCATGCAGGTGCGCTACCGGGCTGCGCTACGCCCCGGGGATGATAGAGGTATTATAGCCGACGGATCGGGGCCCGGCAAGAGATGTTCAGACTTCAGCGAAGTGAGCCAGGATGCGGGCCGTGTGGCGAACACCGCGCTCGAAATGTTCGATCACCAGGTTCTCGTTGGGGGCATGTGCCCTTGAATCTGGATAGCCCACGCCAGCTGTGGCGACGGGAACCTTCAAGTAATGGATAAATGCGTGGTTTGGCCCCGAAGCGCCCATCATTGGGGCAATGATCTGCGGGACTCCATACACCTCCTCGGCAGTGGCGACGACAAGCTGGAGGAACGGATCTGAAGGATTCGTGCGTGCCGGTGGTTCTCCGCCCAGGTAGGTGATCTCTACATCCTGAAATCCACCCTGGTCGAGGTGGACTCGAAGCTGTTCCAACACATCGTCGGGATGCTGATCGGGCACGAGGCGAAAATCGACCTTCGCACTTGCTCTGGAGGGGAGCACGGTCTTGGTGCCTGGCCCTTGGTAGCCTGAGGTAAGCCCACAGATTGTGCAAGTTGGGGTGAATACTGCCTCCCGGTGAAACTCAACGCCGTCGGAAAGTCCTTTGAGGAATGATTTCAGACCATAGGTCTCTTGGTACTTCTGCGCAACTGGTGGGAGCTCGGCCAGCAACTGCAGGTCATACTCCGAGGGAGGTAGGACCTTGTCGTAGAAGCCTGGCAGCCGGATGTGCTCATCGGGGCCCTTAAGTGAACTCAGCGCCCAGACTAGTCGCCAGGCTGCGTTGGGGAAGATTGACCCTCCGAGCCCCGAATGCGCATCTCGAGAAGAGGATTCAGTGCTGAGTTCCACATAGCAGATCCCACGAAGTCCTGCGTCCTGGACAGGAGTGCCCGCGTGGTTCACCCGCCCGAACTCCCAAAGGCAGGCGTCCGCTGAGAGCAGGTTCCTATGATCGAGAATGAACTGCGGCAGGTTGGGGCTCCCAATTTCCTCTTCGCCCTCAATCAGGAACTTCACGCTGCAGGGGAGCTCCCCCTGAATGGCCAGAAGGGCGTCGATGGCGGCCAACCTGCATTCAATGTGGCCCTTGTCGTCGCTAACGCCGCGCCCATACAGCTTGCCGCCTCGGACCTCCGGCTCGAACGGCGGAGACTTCCACAGTTCAAGTGGTTCAGGTGGTTGGACATCATAATGGTTGTAGAAGAGAAGGGTTTTGTCCGATCTCCTTCCGGGGCGTTCGGCAAACACCGCTGGATATCCTGCGGTTGGAATGATCTGAGCCTCGAAGCCGCGGGCGCTGAGAAGTTCAGCCACCAGCTGGGCGCATTCCGGCATGCCGATCCCTTGAGCTGCAATGCTTGGCTGGGCGCAAAGTCGGCGCAGTTCAGCAAGACTCTCGCCCAGGTTACGCTGGATGATTTCGTCGATGGCTTCCCAATCTGACATTCTGCGAATCCTTCCTTAGAGGTATCGCCAATTATAGTCTTCCCCACGCCAGCGCCGCGGCTAGCTCCATTTGCGCCTGCCTTCGTCTCTATCTATAATGCCTCCCCTTGGAGGCTTTGGATGAGAATCTACGACGTAAGCGTGGGAATAACCCCCGAAATGCCGGTTTGGCCGGGCAACCCGCCCGTCAGCTTGGAGCGGGTGAACAAGATCGAGGAAGGCGCGAATTCAAATGTCTCGCAACTCAAGATCGGGGTTCATACGGGGACTCATGTGGATGCACCAGTTCATTTCATCCAAGGAGCCGCCGGTGTGGAAGCCTTGCCTTTGAAGATGCTGACCGGGCGTGTCTACGTGGTTGAAATCTCTAACTCCGATCTGCTCGATGCGGAAACGCTGGAGGCCTCCGGTATACCTCCGCGCACGAAACGAGTGCTATTCAAGACGCGCAACTCCCAGCTATGGGCCAAGGGGGTGCAAGAGTTCCAGAGGGATTTTGTGGCCGTCGATTCCAGTGGGGCTACTTGGCTTGTCCAGAGGAAGATCCAGCTCGTGGGGGTCGACTACCTTTCAGTGGCGCCCTTTGGCCAAAGCCGACCTGCGCATCGAATCCTGCTCGAAGCTGGGGTGCTAGTGGTTGAGGGCCTGGATCTGAGCTCCGTATCGCAAGGCCGCTACGCGTTCTACTGCTTGCCTTTGAAGTTGGTGGGCAGCGACGGTGCGCCGGCACGCGCCATTTTGGTCGGCGTATAGCCTCCAAGGCTGCCTACGGAAACAAGTTTTGCAGGGCCGGACGCCGAATTGGTATGGCTTTGGAGGCGGTGCCATGCGGGCCTGATCGCCCCGTCCTGCGCATGCTCCTGCTGCAAGCGCTGAAGCCAGGGTCCCCTGATCGCGACTTGAATATCTGCAAGAGCGGTATGAGAATTGAATGTCGGCCGGCCGAGCTTGGATCCGCATGTTGTTTGACAACGCTGAACCGAGGGTTGGGTCACAAGCAAGCCTGCTGTCAAGCTTGGTGGGCTCTCCCGTCGAAGTGACCCTTGGGGGTGAAGGGTTTAAGCCCAAGGCCGGGCAGCAAGAGATCCCCCGCAGCTGCAGGGGGAGAGCCTATTCAGAAGATGGATACAGGAGATTCGAAGCTGGGAAAACCCATGTCCTTGGCCGGGCTCTTTCCGCCTATCCCAACGCCCTTTGATGCCTCCGGCGAGGTTGACTATGATCACCTTAAGTCAAACTTCGATCTTTGGAACAGTCAACCTCTTTCAGGCTATGTCGTCGGGGGTTCAAATGGGGAGTTTGTCTTTCTAACCGCTGAAGAACGCGTCGAAGTCGTCCGAAGGGCCAGGCAATCCGTTCCGAGCGATCGACTCCTGATCGCAGGGGCAGCCGCCGAATCGACACGCGCCACCATCGCCATAACTCAGCATATGGCGGACGTCGGCGCCGATGCAGCCATCCTCGTAACACCGCACTACTTCCGGGGACGCATGACTTCGGTTGCCCTTCAGCTGCACTATGAAGAAGTAGCCGATCGCTCGTCGATCCCGGTTGTGCTCTACAGTGTCCCGGCCAACACTGGCATTGATCTTCCCTTGGATTCCGTCATGAAACTGTCAGACCACCCGAACATCATTGGAATAAAGGACAGTGGAGGCGACGTGGCCCGAATCGGCTCGATGGTTCACGAGACGCCTGAGACGTTCCAGGTCCTCGCGGGATCGGCGGGCTTCCTTCTGGGCGCCCTTGCGGTCGGTGCGGTCGGGGGCGTTGTGGCGTTGGCCAACATCGCCGCCTTGAGACTCGCCGAGCTTATTGACTGCTTCCACTCAGGGCGCATTCAGAAAGCTAGAGCGATCCAGCTGCCCCTCATAGACGTCAATGCGGCTGTGACGTCAAGGTTTGGCGTCGCAGGACTCAAGGCTGCAATGGATATGCTAGGGTATTATGGGGGTCCAGTGCGAGCTCCCCTCCGACCGCTCGATAGGGAGGAGACAGAGGCCTTGCGAGTATCCCTCTCGAGGGCGGGTATCACTTAGTCCGAGGGCTTCCCAGCTCGAAGAAGACTATGCCGCCCAAGCCCAAACGGTCCACTTCGTGCATCGGGCAAACCAGCAGGCCGGTTGTTGCCTCAGGATGTTAAAGTTGCCCCTCACCCTGCCAGTCTTTCAGGAGCTCCCGATAGACTGGGTCCTTATAGCGGTTTAGGTCGAACCAGCGTGCATAATCTGGAAGTTCAGAGCCTAGCACGTGGACGGCGAGCAGTTCGCCCGCTGCAGGCGAGGCCATAATTCCGAAACCTGAAAGCGCGCCGATCACGAAGGCGCCCTCAATGGGTAGGGGACAGATCAAGGGTCGATTCTCGGCTGTCTTCGTATAGTAACCCCCATCGATGAGGGGTCTTGGCATCCGGGCAAAATAGGCCTTCAGGCCGGGGATCATCCGCGACATGCCCCTTAGGCCGATTTCGGGATAGTAGGTTTCCTCAAACTTGGGCGGAAAGATCGGAGCGACTTCCTCGGTGTGATAGGTCCAGAGAATGAGCACTATGGGGCTGTCCTCTGGACCCTCGGGCCTAGCGTGAACGCCGGCGGGAAACTCCTCGAGCAACCATTTTGTACTTTCGTCTTTCTCGAGCTGGTCTTTCTCTTCTTCCGTCCAGGGAAGGTGGATTGGATCCATCCAGATCATCAAGGGGGCCTCCCTTGGTAAGGCGCCTAGATGATCCTTGAAAGCCACAGATGCGTGAAGTTCACAGTAGACGGGCAAGTCGACCCCGATCTTGGCTGCGAGCTTTTTTGTCATGGGGCCGGCAGCGTTGACGAAAACGGGCGATGTTACTGTTCGCGTTCCGTGTCTGTTGCGGATCTGAACCCCGATGACGCGGCCCCCTTGCGCGCGAACATCTTCGACCCTTCCTTCTTCGAGCCTAAGACCGTGCGCCCGAGATCGCTTCAGTAGGTAGGCTCCGAGCTGCTGAGCGCTAAGCCAGCCACAGCGCCTGGAATGCAGAACTGCGACGGTGTCGCGCGCCAGGTAGGGGAAGTGTTCGCGAATCAAATCGCGATCGAGCAGGAGGTCGGCGCCAACTGGAAGGTCTTCAAATCCGTGCGCAGGGGCCGGGACATAGGTGGGGTCGCCGGGGTCACCGCGGTGATAGCGGATTGGCCCTGCGCCCAGCGAGGCCGACTCCTCCGCAACGTCCTTCATGGTTGGAATGCGCCCAGGATCGGCGGTGGCAAAGAGATATCCTCGTCGGTTCAAATTGAATACGTTGCCGCTTTCGTGGGCGAGTTCTTCCAGGATATCGATGCTTCGATTCATCATGCGAACCATGCCATCGCCTGGGCCCGGCCACCAATTTCGATAGCACTCCGTGGACTTCTCGCTTGTTAACGAGAGCGGTGGCCGCTCATCCACCAAGAGCACATCGCCGACCCCGTGTTTCACGACAAGGTGATACGCAGCTGATACACCAGCTATGCCTGCACCGCAGATAACGACATCGGCGGTAGCCTCAGACATCCTTGCACTCCGGGATAATCAGTGACATCTGTGTTAGGTCTTTGAATCCTCGCCTGGATGTCGGCCAGGGCACGCGTTTGCCTCAGGCGACTTCCTCAGTCTTCTCGGCTTATGGCTTCAACCTGCAGCGCGACACGATCTGAAACGAGGTGATCGCGGACAAGGTTGGAGTCCGCCTTAATTCGGTGGGCGATTTCACCGAGAGTCCTTCCGGTGACGGGATGAACGAAATCCGGCGCCAACTCAGCCATAGTCACGGCAAGGTAGCCTCGTTGAAGGAGGTCAGGATTTGGAATTCGGATTCCATGCCCCTCCATTACCTGGTCTCCGTAGAAGCACAAGTCGAGGTCAATGCTTCGAGGTGCATACTTGTCGACCGTTCTCTTGCGTCCAAGTCCGGCTTCGATCGCTCTGAGCCGCCGGTGCACCTCCTGCAACGGCAACTTGGTAGAGAGTAGAGCAGCCATGTTCATGAACTCAGGCTGGCCTTCTGGCCCGACGGCTGGATTCCGATAGACGCTCGAAACAGCCAGGAGGCGACCGAGCTCTGAGATGCGCTGGATGGCGAGGGGAAGGTGCTCTTCCGGCTCAATGTTGGAGCCAAGTTCTATAAACGCAAGCTCAGACATGTTCCTCGGCGGCGCGTTCGATCTCGACCCCTACAGAGCGCGCGAAGCGGAGCGCACCTGGTTTCTCGACTCGAACCCGAGCGCGCTTGACTCTCGATTCTCGCAGACAGACCTCGGCGATGTCCGTCGCGAGTCTCTCCACAGTGTAGGGCTGGCCAGCCTCGACCAGGTTGATCACCTCCTTGGTCAAGGTCCTGTAGTTCACTGTGTCCTCAACGCCGTCGCTGGCTCCGGCGGCTCGAAGTTCCGTGAAAAGAGTAATGTTGATGAGAATGTCCTGTTTGTCCCTTCGTTCCCAATCGTTCACGCCGATGATTCCGCGCAGCAGCAAGTCCCTAATCTCAATCTTGTCATCCGTCATGGGTCAAGTCCTCCAGCGAGGCCTTTGCCCACAGGGGCCGGACCTCGTAGGGAACTGGAGATCGCGAGCAGATTGCACTATTGATCCTTGCCCTTGGCTGACCAAAAGGTCCCCACTAGAAACCCCGGGATGGAGGCCCAACGCAGTGTCGGAGTGCTGCGGGTAGCCGTGGTGCAACCCTGCAATCCAGCTTGCAAGTCGAAACTCCACGAGAATTGCCCCCTGCTTGAACTCAGGATCCGTGAGGTGAATGTGATAAGGAGGTCGGCCTCTCATGAGAGACTGCCCTCCCCGCTGCTCAGCTTGAAGATCGGTCGGCGACCAGTTGAGCAACTGGAGCGTGGTACTGAGAATCGGTGAGGAATCCTGGGGTTGACGTGAAGTTTGTACGCGCGGAAACTGAGGTTCGCGAGTCCTGCTCCTATCCGGGGTGGAGTTCCTGACTTGATCACTCCTTCGGTTCGACTCTGACCCTGGGCGCACCGCACGCGTCCGCAAAGACCTGCCTCGAAGATAGCCTCCACTTTGGAGCCCAGGGTCTTGATCATCAGGCTATTGTAACACTCCGGTTAAGGTCCCACGCCAAATGAGGCTGTAGCGATAGGCTCGGTCACTGCAATCCTGGTTACAGGCACGCCAGCGAATCGGCAGTACAAGTTGCGTGGTAAGATTGCCCGTGAACAGTCAGTAGTCCGACGGAGTGGAAGAAATGTCAACCTACGATAAGCATATGCGGACCATTGATCATAAGGTTGAGATCGAAGCCGCTGCCGAGCTATTTGGGGGCGTGGGTGTCGTTCGGCCAGAAATTGAAGAGGCAATTGAGGCTCTGCTCAGGGCATTTGGCGAGGACGTTAGCAGGGAGGGCCTGGAGCGAACCCCGGAAAGGGTCGCCAGGATGTACGACGAACTTCTAGCTGGCTACAGAGTCAATCCCCACCAGCTAATCAATGACGCGATCTTCGATGAAGATTACGATGAGATGGTGCTTGTCCGGGACATCGAGTTCTACAGCCTGTGCGAGCACCACATGCTTCCCTTCATTGGCCGGGCCCACATCGCCTACATTCCTAGCGGGAAAGTAATCGGTCTTTCCAAGATCCCTAGAGTCGTCGATCTGTTCGCGCGCCGTTTGCAGGTTCAGGAGCGCATGACCCGGCAAATCGCGGATTTTCTGGAGACCGTACTTCACCCACAGGGTGTCGCCGTGGTGGTCGAAGGCCTCCACCTGTGCGCAATGATGCGCGGTGTCAAGAAGGCCAACGCGCGCATGGTCACGAGCGCGTTGTGCGGCGCATTTAAGAATGAAACCACTCGCGAGGAGTTCCTCAGTCACATCTCGAGAGGAACGACCCCGGTCGCTATCTAGACATCTAGAGAGGCTCTCGCTCAGGGGCGCGGCTGAAATGCGCCGAATACAGCCTCGAGGCTGATCAGGTTCTGGACCTCGATCTTCTTCGGGGTCTGTCGAAGCCGGATCGGTGACCCCGCACCGGGGCGATCTTCCGAACCCGCCCTATGCCATTGACAGTGACTAGTCCCTCTGGCGACCAAGATCCTGCTCACCGGGGCCAAGTGGGTACCGGAGGCGGACAACTCGGTCGTAGAAAGACCCTCTAAAGGCTTACTCTGCGGCTCTCCCAAGCATGTTCCGCGCCTGAGGGCGCGGTGCTCTTTTCGAAGGCATCGATGGTCGGGTAGGTCTGCGCTTCTGTTTGGCTGCAAAGACCGAGCTCCGTCGAGATTCCCAGGGTTTGAGCGACTGATAGGCCTGATCCGATCGGGCTGCCAGAATGAAATCGATCTGTGAAGATATCGGCTTGCGGTCGTGTGCCGCTCCAGTTTCTCCTTGCAACATTCGGTTTCTAGTACAGGATGCTGGCCTTACGTTTCGGCCATGTCCCCGGTCCGGTTGATGAAATACCGCGCCTCCCAAGAATCCAAAAGGCGTGTTTGCGCCGAAGGCGCCGGATTCCTTGGTTAGTGTGAAAGTCCCATTTCGTGATCTGGGGCATCAAGGCCATACGTTCTGTTTTGCTCACAGACGGATCACCGCGGCTTCAAGGTATGCGTCTCAGTTCCATCAAACGGAAATCCGACTCTTTCGAGCGACGCCTGCCTATGAGCCGTCTTGCCCCTCCAAATATCTTGATCGTCTCCGACCTGAACCGGGCACACCTTCGCTGAGCCAAGGACGGTTGCTACTTCGCTGTTTGTGGTAGCATGAAATCTATGGTATCCACAACTTTGAGAAAGCAAATCGAAGTTGAGTTGAAGCAGGCAAGGTTGGCCCGGGCGAGCGGAAATGAGGGCAAAGCCCGAGTGTGCGCCCGGCGGGCAGCGGGCTGGGCTGCGGGACACTATTTCCAGACCCGGTTGGGGAACGAGTTCAACCCGAGTGCCTATGTGCTCCTCAGACAGCTCGTTGACCACGAGAGTGCGCCTGAGGAACTGCGGGCGGCTGCCAGGCGCCTTACCACGCGGATTACCCCCGAGCACAAATTGCCCTTTGATCAAGATCCAATCGAGGACGCGCAGGTGATCGTCGAGGCGTTCCTCTAGCATTCTCGCAGCAACTTGGTAAGGCTCGAGGACAATTCTGTTTCCCCACAGGCCAGGTGATGCAGTCCAAATGACGGCTGACCGTTGAGGAAGACCAATCAAGAGGTGAAGTGGCGCGTCCGGTATTTGTAGAGTCTAGAAATGGTGAGCTGCCGTATCGCATGCTCCGGGGCGCCGACCGAGGCCTGCCTCCAGCGCTCTTGCTGCATGGCTATGGCGGCGACGAGAATGACATGTGGGTCATCCTGTCGGCTGTCTCTCCACGTGGATGGGCGGTAGCGCCGCGGGCTCCCTATGCTCTTAGAGGGGGCGGCTACAGCTGGGTGGATTCTACGGAACCAGGCTTCTCAGCCCTGGAGGACTTTCAGCCTGCGGTCGAGACAGTCCTCGAGTTACTTGCCGAGCTCGAGCAGCAGCTGACAGGAGTCCGATCTAGGCTCATCCTGATCGGCTTCAGCCAGGGAGCCGCCCTCGCATATGCCCTGGCTGGGGCAATGAGCGTCCGTCCGGCAGGCATCGTTTCTCTAGCAGGCTTTGTGCCCGAGGGTACCCTGAGGGGACTGGAGGGACTGCGCGTCTATTGGGCTCACGGAGTCGCAGATGAGCGTGTCTCGATCGAGCGGGCGCGACGAGACGTTGGACGCCTGGAGAGCCTCGATGTGGAGATCACCTTCTGTGCCGAAGAAGTGGGCCACAAGGTGGGAGTTATCTGTATGCGAGGCTTGAGGGATTGGCTGGGTGGTCAGACTTCGGGGACGGGTGGATCCGGCCCATCTTCCTGAAATTGCGGAGGTCGATGAAGGGAACCCTGTGGGCCGGGCCAGTAGATATTCCATGTTATGATCACGCGGTCCACGGTCTCCCGTCCAATCTGCACTCAGTTGCGCAGCACGTTTTGTGATCAGATCCAACCTAGCTGAGGGTGAGCAAATGCCCGACCTTCATTTCCACACTAGGGCAATCAACACGATCCGATTCCTGGCCGCGGATGCGGTCCAGGCCGCAAATTCAGGACACCCTGGTTTGCCGATGGGCGCGGCCGCAATGACCTACACGCTCTGGACCCGACATCTGAGATTCGATCCAAAAGCTCCGGACTGGCCGAACAGGGACCGTTTCCTCCTTTCCGCAGGCCACGGATCCATGCTGCTGTACGCTCTGCTGCACCTGACCGGGTACGATCTCCCGCTGCAAGAACTCAAGGATTTCCGTCAGTGGGGCAGTATGACCCCCGGCCACCCGGAATACGGCGAAGCGCCTGGAGTCGAGGTGACCACCGGCCCTCTGGGACAAGGCTTTGCCAACGGAGTGGGTATGGGGATTGCGGCTGAACATATGGCTGCACTCTACAACCGAGACGGTTTGAACCTGGTGGACCACAATATCTACGCCCTTGTATCAGATGGCGACCTGATGGAGGGGGTGTCGCATGAGGCGGCTTCCTTGGCTGGCCATCTGCAGCTGGGGCGCCTCATCTACCTCTATGACGATAATCGCATCACCATCGACGGCAGCACAGAGCTTACTTTCACAGAGAACCGAGGCGATCGGTTTCGAGCTTACGGCTGGCATGTGCTGACTATAGAGAATGGCAACGACCTTGAGGCTGTCGACGAGGCTCTTGGGGTTGCCAAGCAGGATCCACGCCCATCGCTGATCGTAACCCGGACACACATCGGATACGGCCTGCCCACAAAGCAGGACACCGCCGCAGCCCATGGTGAACCGCCGGGAGAGGCTGAACTCGAAGGAGCCAAGAAGAAGCTGGGCTGGCCGGTTGAACCCCGCTTCCTCATACCCGAGGACGTTTCCGAGTACCTCATGGAGGTCGGCCGCCGGGGGACAAGTCGGCATGAGGAGTGGAAAAGGCAGGTCGCCCGGTATAGAGAGGCATATCCAGAGTTGGCGGCCCAATATGAAAGGACTCTGGCCGGTGACCTTCCGCAAGATCTGGCCGAGCTCATTCCGACGTTTGGACCGAGCGAAAAGGGAATGGCCACCCGAGTCGCCTCTGGAAAAACTCTGAATACTCTGGCACCGGCCCTTCCAGAGCTGATCGGCGGTTCAGCAGACCTAACGGGATCCAACAAGACAGACATCAAAGGAGAAGCGCC
>CAYGCA010000077.1:10794-12387 GCA_964348265.1 uncultured Anaerolineaceae bacterium
GCGCGCTATGTCCATTTTGGCGTGCGTGAACACGGCATGGGTTCAATCCTAAATGGCATAGCCCGCTATGGAGGCCTGATCCCCTACGGGGGAACCTTCCTCGTGTTCACAGACTACCTCAGGCCCAGCGTGCGGCTCGCAGCCTTGATGGGCCTGCGGGTGATCTATGTTCTGACCCACGACTCGATAGGGCTTGGAGAAGATGGACCGACGCATCAGCCGATTGAGCATCTGGCCTCACTGCGGGCAATCCCCAATCTGACCGTCATCCGGCCGGCCGACGCCAACGAGACGGCGGTCGCTTGGCTGGTGGCGCTGCAGAGGCGGGCTGGACCCACGGCCCTTGTTCTGACCCGTCAGGCAATTCCGACTTTTGATCGGTCTGAATTCGCCTCGCCATGGGGCCTGATGATGGGCGGGTACACCCTGGCCGACCTGGGAACAGGTGAACTAGACCTTGTCCTTCTTGCCTCCGGCTCTGAAGTGCAACTGATCGTCGAAGCCGGAAAGCGGCTGGCAGAGCTTGACTTATCAGTTCGGCTGGTGTCTTTTCCCTCTTGGGAGCTTTTTAAAGGTCAGCCCGAGGCGTACCAAAGCGAAGTGCTGCCCCCGGGGGTCCCAGCGAGAGTTGGCGTCGAGGCCGCTACTCCCCTTGGCTGGCAGGGGTGGGTGGGGGACGCCGGTGTGGCATTAGGGATTGAGCGCTTCGGCGCTTCGGCTCCCTACGAGGAAATATATAGGAACTTCGGCCTTACTGCGGATGGGATCGTCGCCGCGGCAATGCAGGTTCTGGAGAAACTCAAAGTGGAGGAGGCCAAGAAATGAGGATCGGGGTGGCTTGCGACCACGCCGGTTATCCGCTCAAGGAGACCATATTGAGGGCGATCGGCGAACGTGGGCATGAGCAAGTCGACTTGGGCACGCACTCTTCCGACCCTGTCGACTACCCGGATTACGCTGAGAAGCTGGGCCGAGCGATCCAACGCGGGCAGGTCGATCGAGGCATCTTGATTTGCGGATCGGGCGTTGGCGCTTCGGTTGCCGCTAATAAACTGGAAGGGGTGAGAGCCGGCTTGTGCCACGACACCTATTCGGCGCACCAGGCGGTGGAGCATGACGATATTAACATCTTGGCGCTTGGTGCCA
The DNA here is from genome assembly GCA_964348265.1 of uncultured Anaerolineaceae bacterium. Classification (GTDB taxonomy): domain Bacteria; phylum Chloroflexota; class Anaerolineae; order Anaerolineales; family E44-bin32; genus JBFJVD01. Next base: position 11,941 of record CAYGCA010000077.1, read on the forward strand.
GGGTTGTGGGACCAGCCCTGGCTGTCGAACTGGTGACCGCATTCCTGGATGCCGAATTCAGCCGGGGGGAGCGACATCTCCGTAGATTGGCAAAAGTACACGCGCTGGAGAAAACCGGCAGGGCAGGGGCTCGCCTAGAAAGCCGGGCAGAGGCGAAGCCAGATGAAAACTGAGCCCAAACCGGTTCCATGCCCGGGGAGCTGTACCCGAACTGAGCATACTTGAGGCCAACCCGGTGGTTGTTCAGCAGCCCCTCTTCAAAACCAAAGCCCTGAAGGAACTCCCGCCTCGTCAGAACAGCGCTGTTCTGCGGGCTTTGGAAGCCGTCGTATCCCCCGAACTCCAACTGCGTACCGAAGGGCTAGAACAGTTGCTGGCGCTGGATGCGCACCGCCGTTCTCCACTTGCGGCCTCCATGTTGGGGAAACGGATCCTAGAGCCCGATCT
>CAYGCA010000077.1:12474-14589 GCA_964348265.1 uncultured Anaerolineaceae bacterium
GCCGCTTCGCCTTCGTCGCGCCAGCGACCGGAGATCGCGAGTTCGGCGCTGGCTCCGGTACTCCCTAGCTGAGATCCACCAACCTGAAGTTCAGGCGCTGCTGAGTGTCGCGCTGGCTGCTCCTGAGCATTTCAGGTCAGTGTGCTGCCTGTTCAATGCCTCTTCGCAGGCCGGCGAGGTCCTCGTCAACGTTCTAAATGACCGGAGGGGAGAAGTCGCTGTGCGCGCAATTGCAGCTCGGTCAATCGCCCAAGTTGGATTTCTGGAGGCAATTCCAGCGCTTGAAAACCTCGCGGGCCGCCTGGCTGGCCGCAGTCTAAATCAGTTGGGAATGCGATTTGCCCCCAAGGCTGATCCGGAGGCAGAGGTACTTTTGCCAGCGGTGAATGAAGCGCTAAAAGAGTTGGAGGCGCGCGCTTGATGGACGGAAGCATCGATGATCGCCGCCGCAGATTGCCTGAAAGGGTCTTTGCGGGGCAGGGGGAGGCAATCTTTGGGGTTCTGCCGGAAACCGTGGTCGAGAACTTCCTCCGCAGTAGCTCGGAGAACGCTCTGTTATGGAACCTCTTCTACCCTCGCCTGCATCCCTCGCTGAACTTCGCGGATCTGATTGGCCTGCCCCCGATCTGGGGAACTGCACTGAGACCTGACGAGGATGAAATGCGGGGCTACTTCTGGGGCTTCGGTGTGTCGGGAGAGCGACTTGAGGGCTTGGATGATGTCTTGACCGAGGTGGATGGACCCGGTTCGCAAACCGAAGTCGACCTGATCCTCCTCGGAAGTAAGAACCTCGTTCTCATCGAAGCCAAGAATAATAGCGATTTCGGGAGATGCAGCCGCTATGGCCGCAGTCGTTGTCCTGAGATTCATCCCGGGGGTCGGAGGGCAGATGGTCCCTGCCGGTATTGGGGATCGAGTCTGTCCCGATTCGATCGCTGGCTAGAATTTGGTGCTCGGCCCCAGCGAGGTGACCCTTCGCCTCCGTGCAATCGCCACTATCAGTTGGCGCGAACGCTGCTGGTTGGGCAGGCACTGGCTGCCAAGAAGGGGCTTGCGCTTCACTTGTGGCTGGTGATCCCTCAATACCAGTGGCGGAGGCACAAAGGGGCTTGGCTTGATTTCACCGACAGATTGCAGGACGAGGGCCTCTGGCGGCGCTGTCGTGTACTGGGATGGGAAGAGCTGCGGCGTCTGCCAACAAAGTAGGATCCCCCTAGATTCTTGTCCCCTATGTCCTTGAATGATGCGAACGCCAATCCTCTGTCGAAGGACAGGGCAGGCCAGGCCAGGTATTGCCGATCCAGGCTCTCTGATGTCTGGGTCCAGGGAGCAAGACGAGGGCTGGAAGTGTAAGTCGTTCGACGCACAGCCTGGAACGCCCTCCCCTAAGCATGATAGACACCAAAAAGCCAGCGGCAGGGCCGGTTTTTTTTGCGGGGCACAGCCGCCCAAAGCAGGTTGAAAGATCGCAGCTTGGCCAAATCGATGGCAATCGGCACCAGTGAGGTACGTTGACCGCCCGGGCGATAGGGCCACACAATCGCAGCCAGTGGCCGGAAGAGCGGCTCGACTTTCATGGCCGGGTTTTTCAGAAAACGGTGCAGACGCTTCAAGCGATGCACATGGCGAGCTGGGCCAAAGGACCAATGGCGTACGATCGCCGAAAGGCAGCCGCTGCGACTACGTAGAATGCCATGTACCAACAAGGTAAGGTTACGAAGACGAGTCGCGCGAATTTCAATCCCCCAACGGTTGACGAGGGCCCAGATGTCAGCGTACGATAGCATTGCAAAGCCTCCTGGTCACGAATCGGCTTGACACCTTTTCAAAACCATTCGGGGGCTTTGCGTTTCTCTTTCACCTCAAACTGGGTAGACGCCAGAAGGGTACCCCCTTGACAATTAGAACACTTGTGCTATACTGCCTTTTGGCGCCCCTTTTCGGGCGGATTTGAAGGAGAGAGGAGAGGGCGAATGGGTACCCGGCAATCAGGATCTGGAAATGACGAAGCCCGTCAGACGGCTTTGGCCAAGGCTGTGTCCGACATCACCAAACGCTACGGTGAGGGGGCGGTGATGCGATTGGGGGAGGTGATGGAGTTGGGGGTGGAGGCGA
>CAYGCA010000078.1:0-1753 GCA_964348265.1 uncultured Anaerolineaceae bacterium
CCTGCCAGACCCAGGCCATCTCCTGGCGACGCTCAGGGAGAAAAATGAAGGATGTTGGCCCTTGAAGAATCCAATCCGGCTCTCGGTCAAGAACAGATATCACATCCTGCCAATCGACCTCCGGAACCAAATAGGGCAGAGTTGGAATGGCTTGGAAGCCCATTCTGGGATGCCCAAAGAAATAGACCATGGGTTTGGGCTGACGTTGGGAAAGGAAGAACCCGATTGACTGGGCCGCCTCCGTGTTGAGGTCGCTGAACCGCTTGCTGGGAGTGTAGTCGTTGAAGTAGAAGTCCAGGTCGGTTCTGGCAGCCAGCAGGAGGAGCAGCGAGGCGGCCAGATAGAGGATCATCTCACTAGAGGGCCAATGATCGCGGATCCAGCGTGTGATTTGCACGAGCGGCATGGTCACCAAGACAGCAATCGCGGGTGCAGCAAATACATAACGCTGTGCGGCCGGCGTACTCTCGCTCAGCGCGCCTGCGCCGATTGCGGACAGCAGCCACAGTCCCAGCCAGATATGACGCAGAGCGCGAATTTGGCCGACCATAAGGAGGAGCCCCAAGAGGAAGAGTGTGGCTGCCAAGGGGAAGAGCATGGGGTGATCAATCTGGTACCAGTAGCGAAGGTTGGCCGAAGTGAAAACGAGCGCGGAGGTCTGGAACTGGAGCCAGAGAATACGCCCTGTGCTCAGTCCAGTTCGCTGCCTCTCCATATCGAGCCACTGACCCAAGATGCTTGATCGGTTGAGGGGCGCGAAGAAATGGTCGGGGTTGTCGAGGAAGAACAGGGCTAGAGGTAGGGCGACAACAAGGGCAGACAGGGCCATGAAGAACAAGCCGGGCAGGCGCGACCTCAGCCTCGATCGATCCGTCAACCAGGCGATGATCAGCCAGACGGGAATCAGAATCAGAAGAGTCCGACTCGTAACGAAGAAGTAGAAGCTCCATCCGAATGCCAGGCCGGCCAGGACAAACAGCAGCCGGCGATTGGTGGTATAGGCATTCCAGAGCGTGCCTGAGACCAGCACAATGAAAAGTCCGTCCCAGATGTTATTGAGGCCAATGCGGCTGAAGTGAATGTGAAAATGGAAGACGGCCAGATAAAATGCACTGCCGAGGGCCACGCCGCGACCTAACGCTGTTCGAGCGTACCAATAGACTGCCGCGACAGTTAAGGCTCCTGCCAGTGCTGAAGGCAGCCGCAATGCCTGGATTGTCTGGCCAAAGAGCTTGATCGAAGCCGCGGGCAGGAGGAAATAGAACGAGGGAAAGGAAAACCAGGCGACATCGAAGATGTTGGTGCGTCTGCCCTCGAGAAAATCGACTGCGCTTAAGCCCACAGAGGCCTCGTCGCCGGACAGGAGCCAAGGCACCCGATCGAGGTTGGGCAGGCGCAGCGCAAGAGCGAAGAGAAACAGCAAGCCGACCAGACCGATCTCCCACTTCGGCCAAGGGTCCACGCGTCGGTTCTCCTGGGCGAAAGTCCCCAGTGCGATGGTCAGCCCAATAGCTCCCAGCCACAGGCCAACGGCCAGAAGAGGCAGGATCATGGTCCTGGCTTGACCTGAGGCAAGCCAGGCGCCGTAGCTGAGCAGAGGGGCAACCCCCACAAGCAGGATATGCTCAGGCTCGACCTCGAGCAGCTGACCCAGTCGGTGAAATCGCCTAAGAATCTCCTCAGGCAACCTCAGCCGCGAAAAGCTGCCGACGGCCGCCAGGAAGAGAGCTATGCCGAGCACCACGAATACGGT
>CAYGCA010000078.1:1763-9060 GCA_964348265.1 uncultured Anaerolineaceae bacterium
GGGCGGCAAAGGCCTCGTTTAACTCGACGACTTCTATGTCGTCCAGCGTGAGGCGCACACGGTACACGCCCTGAGGGCAGACGATGGATCGCCAATCTGGTCCTATACGGTCGCCGGCCGGGTAGGGGGATTGATCGGTATGTTCACCAGAGCTAGTCCGGTGTATATGAGAAGGCCGCCAACCAACAGGAGAGGAAGCGAAGGAGCCCTCCTTGTAGGCTGCTGCTCTGGCTGATTAGACGGGTTTTCGAAAGCCATCCGCTCTCGACTCTGCTCCCGCAGCTCTGATCAGGGGATCATGATAGCGGAAAGTTCGGTCTTGAGAAAGCTGAAGGGTCTGCGGATCACCTTCGAGATGAGGGTTGGGAGCCGGCCTTCTCCCAAATTAGGCCATTTCAGCGCAGGCCCAATTCCTGCCGGGAGATCACCAAGCGTTGAATCTCGCTTGTACCTTCATAGATCTCGGTGATCTTGGCGTCCCTGAAGTATCGTTCGACAGGTAGTTCTTTGGAGTAGCCCATGCCACCGTGGATTTGGATCGCTGCGTGGGCGCAGAACATAGCTGTCTCGGAAGCGAAGAGTTTGGCCATGGACGCCTCAAGCGTATAGCGTCCGCCGGTTTGTTTGGTGCGTTCCTTTGCCAGCGCAGCCTGATAGATCAGCAGTCGACTGGCCTCAATCCGAGTCTTCATGTCGGCCAACTGAAAGCCAATGCCTTGGAATTCACCGATCGCCTTCCCGAAGGCTTGTCGCTCCCGGGCGTACTGCCGACTGGCTTCGTAGGCTGCCTCGGCGATGCCCAAAGCCTGGGCGGCGATTCCGATCCTCCCGGCATCCAGGATCGACATTGCAATCCTGAAACCCTCCCCCTCTTGACCTAACAGGTTCTCGAAAGGGCACCGATAGTTATCATACACGGTTTCACATGTGGCTGAGGCTCGGATGCCCAGCTTAGGCTCAGTCTTGCCCAGGCTGAACCCTGGTCGATCCGTCTCGACGATGAAAGCTGAGATACCGCTATGCCCCTTCTCAGGATCTGTCATCGTGAAAAGCAGAACAAAATCCGCCGCCGGGGCGTTGGTAACCCACGATTTTCGTCCATTGATGAGGTAGTGGTCCGCCTCGCGCACCGCCCGGGAACGCATGGTGGCCGCATCAGAACCGGACATCGGCTCGGTGAGGGAGTAGGACGCAACCGCTTCCCCGGAGGCTACCGGTGAGAGGAATTTCCGTTTCTGCTCCTCGGTGCCGAATCTGTGGATGCCGTGACAGAACAGCGAGTTGTTGACAGACATGATGGTCCCGTGCGCCGCATCCACCTTGCAGATCTCCTCGAGCGCCAGCACATAGGCCAGTGTGTCCATCCCTGCTCCCCCGTAGTCCTCAGGGATTTCAATTCCCATGAAGCCCATCTGGCCCATCCTCCGGACCGTTTCCAAAGGAAAATCGCCGCTTTCGTCGAATTCAGCGGCGATAGGGGCTATCTCGCTTTCCGCGAACTGGCGAGCTGCCTGCCTTATCATCCGATGCTCGCTGGTCAGTTCGAGGCTGGGGCCCGGGTGGACAGTGTCAGAGATGCTCATCCAATCTACCTCACGTGCTGACAATGGGGAATGGATCGAATTATAGCACGGGCCTTTGACCGGCTGACTGCACGAGAGTACAATGACTGGGTCATGAGCAGGAGGAGTCATTGACTGAGCAGAAGATCACGCAAGAGATCTTTGACCATTTGGTCGATTTGGCGGCTCTTACCCTAAACCAGCAGGAAGCCGAGTACCTTTGCCGAGAGCTCAATGAGCAAATGGGCCCAATTCGGGAATTGGAGGCAATTGAAGTTGACGAGTCGCTGCCGATCACTTCGCATGGGGTGCCCTACACACCGTCCAGCAGCCCTCGGCTGCGAGAGGACACCGTAAGACCGTACAGACACCCCGACGAGATCCTTCAGCAAGCCCCCGAGCAAGAAGATGGCTATGTGGTCGTTCCAGATCTGCCCTCGGAGGAGCTGGAGTGACCGATGAGTTGTGTGACCTCTCGGCTCAGGAGATGGTGCGTGGGCTGAAAGTCGGGGATTTCACTGCTGTTGAACTCCTCGAAGCGACCCTGCGGCGTATTGAAGATGTGGAGGGACGTCCGCCCGCCATAGTCCCCTACGAGCCACAGACCTTGGACCGCAAGAAGATCCATGCCTACATAACCCTGACAACCGACAGAGCTCGAGTGCAGGCTGAGGCGATCGATCGGAAGATCGCGGCCGGGGAAGACCCGGGACCCCTGGCAGGGGTCCCTTTGGCCGTCAAGGATATCTTCTGCCTCCGCGCAACGCCCTCGACCGCAGGCTCGCGCATCCTTGAGAACTTTGTCTCTCCTTACACCGCTACACCGGTCAGGCGTCTGGAGACCGCTGGCGTTTTGACAATTGGCAAGGCCAATTTGGATGAATTTACCTTTGGCTCTTCCAATGAATCCTCGGCCTTTCTGCCTCCGCCCGGGAACCCCTGGGACCCTGCGCGGGTTCCAGGCGGCTCGTCGGGAGGCAGTTGTGCCGCAGTGGCTGCCGGTGAAGCGGCCCTTTCACTCGCCACCGACACCGCCGGTTCCATCCGCCAGCCGTCGGCCTTCTGCGGCGTGGTGGGGCTCAAGCCAACCTACGGCCGTGTGTCCCGCTATGGTCAGATCGCCTTCGCTTCTTCGCTCGACTGCCCTGGACCGGTCGGGCGAAACGTAACCGACGTGGCGATGATGTTGGGGGTCATCGCTGGAGCGGACCCCTGCGATGCGACAGCAGCCGAGGTGGAGGTGCCAGATTATGTGGCCGGACTGGCGGAGGGTTTGAAAGGCCTTCGCGTTGGTTTGTCGCCTGACTATTTTCAAATCAGGTATCCCGATCCCGAGACGGGCGAACTCCGGGAACGGGTAGTCGATCCCGAAATCGAAGCTGCAGTTCGACGAACGGCCAGTGTGTTGGCGGATTTGGGAGCCGAGATCGTTGAGGAGGTCCCACTCCCCAACTCTCGATTTGGAATCCCGACATATTTTGTCATTTCTCGAGTTGAGGCGGCTTCTAACCTTCACCGTTACGACGGCGTCAAGTATGGATACCGCTATGATGGGGGCGGGGTTGATCTGCGCGAGCTCTACAGGCGGACTCGGGGAATTGGCTTTGGCCTACAGCCGAAGCTCAGAATCTTGATGGGAATGTACGTCTCCGCCGAACAGTACGAGAAGGGCTACTATGAGAAAGCGTTGAGGGTGAGAACCCTCATCAGACGGGATTTTGAGACCGCATTCGACCCCAATGGCCCCTACCGGCTCGATTGTCTGCTCACGCCTACAACGCCGACGACCGCCTTCGAGCTTGGTGAGGTGTATGGGGACTCGGTCTTGATGCAGTATGCCGATCTGCTTACGGTGACAGCCAATCACGCCGGAATACCCGGATTGTCGATCCCAGGGGGACTGGATTCCCAGGGACTCCCGATCGGAATCCAGTTTCTTGGGCCTGACTTCAGGGAAAGCTTGCTGCTTCGGGTTGGCCGGAATTTCGAGCAGGCGACTGAAGGAGCGGCTTGGCGTCGGGCCCGCCCCAAGGTTCTTGAAGTCGCTTGAAAGTCGCACCCGACGCATGAGGTCCAATGCATACTCGACGACGGGTTGGAGGAGGATGATCGTATTGAAGAGAATGAGAAGACTATTATTCACAGTCGAGGTGGTGTCAATGATGATGTCTCCACTGCTGCTGGTGGCTTGCGCTTCGGGCGCACCGATTGAAGGGGAAGGGGAGGTGAGCTTGCCACAACGCTGGGATACCCCGCCGCAAATGGTGATAGACCCTGATAAGGGATTCATGGCTATCTTCAAGACCGAGAGGGGCGATTTCACGGCCGAGCTTTTTGCCGATCGCACACCTAAGACGGTCAACAACTTTGTCTTTCTGGCTCGCCAGGGTTATTACGACAACACGACGTTCCACAGAGTCCTTCCTGGCTTCATGGCGCAGGGTGGAGACCCTACAGGCACAGGAGCCGGTGGCCCGGGCTATCAATTCGAGGATGAGTTCGATCCCACGTTGCGCTTCGACAGTGCCGGCTATTTGGCCATGGCCAACAGGGGGCCGAACACCAACGGCAGCCAGTTCTTCATTACCTTTGCCCCGACCCCGCATCTCAATGACCTTCACACGATCTTCGGCAAGGTCGTCGGCGGAATGGACGTCGTGCTTTCACTCAGCCTGCGCGATCCGCAAGAGAATCCAGGGTTTGAGGGCGATCGTTTGATAACCGTCGAGATTCGGGAAAGTGAAACCCGATAGAGCCCGGGGACGCTAGCTGCGAGAGAAAGATCGTGCCTTGTTCATGATTGAAGGTTGGTATCCAATCGCGGACAACCCTGGCAAAGAAACCCGGGACTCAGTTGATCGGATTCACGCGTGGATGATCAGCTCATGGCAGCTGCCGGCCTTCGGTTTCACCAGATTTCATGGGCTGTCGTCCGTCTCATCCGGGGAGGCGCATGCCAGGCTAGGTTGCGCTTGACAACTTCAGCGCGCTGTGGACCGATGCGGCCGCTGTGCAGGTTGTCGGGGGCAGCTTGGAGAGGCATCCCGTTGCGACAGCAGAGTAGGAAGCCGGGATGGACGAGTACGAAGCCGTCATTGGCCTAGAGACCCACATCCAACTCAATACTCGGAGCAAGGTTTTCTGCAGCTGCAAGGCGGACTCGTGGGGAGATCCGCCGAACGTCAATATCTGTCCGGTCTGCACAGGCCTCCCAGGGGTGTTGCCGGCTCTAAATCGGGCCGTCGTGGAGAAGGCTGTCATGCTGGCGGGGGCCATACAGGCCGAATCGATCCAGACTAGTTCCTACTTCGCTCGAAAGAACTACTTCTACCCCGATTTACCCAAAGGCTACCAGATAAGCCAATACGATGAACCCCTGGCGCGTGGCGGCTATTTAGACCTACCGATGCCAGAGGGATACACCCGCAGAGTGACAATCGAGAAACTTCATCTCGAGGAAGATGCTGGCAAGACGATCTATGAAAAAGGTCGGCGGCTGATCGATTTCAATCGCTGCGGCGTACCCCTGGTTGAGATGGTCTCTGGCCCCGATCTGCGTTCGGCGGATGAGGCGGCGCAATTCATAATCCGGCTGCGTCAGCTCGTCCGCTGGATAGGTGTGTCGGATGCCGATATGGAGCGGGGGCATCTGCGCGCCGATGCAAATGTGTCGATCCGGCGAGCTGGAAGTCGACGCCTCAACCCCAAAACAGAGATCAAGAACCTCAATTCGATTGAATCCGTGCGCAGCGCAGTCACGGCCGAGATTGAACGCCAGATCAGGCAAGTCGAATCGGGTCGTGAGATCCAGGCCTGGACACTCCAGTGGGAGGAGGATCAAGGTGCTTTGCGCAAGATGCGCTCCAAGGAGACCGAAGCTGACTATCGGTATTTTCGGGAGCCTGACCTGCTTCCTGTGCTCTTGGATTATGTCTGGCTTGAGAGCATCCTGACGACTCTTCCGGAACTGCCGTTGGAACGCAGCACTCGGTTCGTGAGCCAGTATGGACTTCCGGCGTATGACGCAGAAATACTGACCGAAGAAAGGAGCCTCTCAAACTACTTTGAAGCGGTGGTTGCCACCGACGGAGTGGACCCGAAGACGGTTTCGAACTGGCTCATGAATGAAGTGTTGAGAATGCTCCGGGAGCGGGGGATCACCGCCGGAGAACTTCAGCTCCGCCCCGAGCATCTGGCCGGCATCGTTCGGATGGTGGAGGACGGGACCATCACAAGCACTACCGGCAAAGCCTTGCTGGAAAGGGTGGAAATGAGTGGCCGGGATCCGGCCCGAATTGTCGAAGAGGAAGGTCTTGCGCAGGTTTCTGACGCGGACTCCTTGCGACCTCTAGCCGTCGCTATCCTTGAGCAGAATCCGGATCAGGTGGCAACCTATCGGGCAGGCAAGACCGCCGTCCTGGGATGGTTCGTCGGCCAACTGATGCGCGAGACCGGAGGAAAAGCCAATCCCCAGCTAGCTCGGGCTCTCTTTGACGATCTGCTTTCCAACTGATTCGGGACCTTGATCTCCTTCTCCCCATCCCTCCTCCTGAGAGATGAACGTCAAGAGCTGCAGGGATCTGAAACCATGAACTCCAGTCGAGCCGGCGGTGAGTCGACTTCAAGCCCCTCTGAAAGGGGCTCGGTTGTCCTACGTCCAGCCTCGGCTGATGATGAGGTCACCATTAAATCCATGGTCAAAGAGGCCAGGGTTAGTCCGGCTGGCCTAGATTGGCGGCATTTTATCGTCGCTGCAGTCGGAGATGAGGAAGTTGTGGGTTGTGGTCAGCTAAGGCCCCACCGTGATGGCTCTTTGGAGCTGGCTTCAATCGTGGTCGTCAGAGCTTGGCGCAGGATGGGGGTGGGCCAGGCGATCATCCGGCACCTCATGGCGCTGGCCGATCAACCGCTGTGGCTCACCTGTCGATCGGGCTTGGTACCTTACTACGAGAAGTTCGGCTTCAACGAAGTCGGGGCGAAAGAACAACAACCTCCCCATTTCCAGCGCATCCTGCATCTGGCAGGGCTCTTCCAAATGCTGTCCGCGGAGAATGAGTACCTGGCCGTGATGGTTTGCCGCAACCCCGGAAGTGGCCCCATGCAGAACACCTGATTGAGCTGCGAGCCCACCTTTTTCTCGACAGATCCGCATCCAACTGGTCACCCGGATCTGCCCTAGTCGTCGAAGTCGTAGGCGACAGAATCTCCTGCCGGGCTCACGATAGGGCTTGGGGTGGCGCCAACTGTGCCCCTGTTGAGTGTCCAAGCCCCAGAGCTGCCGCTCAGGAAGAGATAGGTCGTTTCGTCAATCCAGCGAATGTTGCTCCCAGAGCCCAATTCAATCGCGATATCGCCCAGGGCGCCGAGCGTCAGGTTGGGAGGTGCGCCTTGAGAAAAGACGAAGTGTTCGCCATCTGGGGCCCAGCCGTGCCAGGCCAGCTCCCCGCTAATGTAGGACTGTTCCCCAGTACCGTCTACATTGGAAATAACCAGCGCCTTGACTGACGGCGAAGTGGTTCGCCTGAGGAACGCAATCCGACTCAAATCTGGCGAGAAGGAGGCTCGCCGATTGCCGAACTGGGTAAGAAAGAAATCCCCCTCGATGGTGCCCAAGTTCGTGACTGGATCCTCATTTGAAGGGATCAACCACACTCTTCCGCGTGGGTCAGGCGCCAGGATATCGCGCGAGGGGATCGCGACCGCTAGCGTGGACGAGTCCGGGGCCCATACGGGTT